>NZ_PZZL01000004.1:0-300000 GCF_003046185.1 Phreatobacter oligotrophus | reverse complement strand
AACCGGCGATGCCGTTCTCGTCGGCCTTGCCGACCTCCCGGCCGTGATCGCCAGCCGCTCCAACGCCCAGCGTATCGGCGTCGAGGTGGCGAACACGGTGCGCGCGGCTGATCTCGGCGCCTTCCTCGGCCAGTTGGACCTCGTCGCCATCGCCTTCCCGGCCTTTAACGACGGCCGGGCCTTCAGCCTCGCCCGCCAGCTGCGCGAGGCCGGCTTCAAGGGCGCGGTGAGGGCGGTCGGGCCGGTCATCGCCGACCAGTTCACCCATCTCGTCGCCTGCGGCTTCGATGAGGTCGAGGTGCCGGACGCCATCGCCGCCCGCCAGCCGGAGGCGCAGTGGCGTGCCGCGCTTGCCTCTTATGGCGCGACCTACCAGACCGGCTATGGCGCCGGTGCCAGCATCCTCGAGCGCCGCCGGGCCTTGCGGGCGGGGCAGGGGGCGGCGTCATGAGCGCCGCTCTTCTCGACCGCTTCCCCGAGGTCGATCCGCGGGACCCTGCTGCCATCCTCGCGGCGGCGCGCGCGGCCATCGACGGCCGCATCGTCTTCACCACGAGCTTCGGCCTCGAGGATCAGGTGATCACCCACCTCATCGCCGAAGCGGGCCTCGCCATCGACATCGCGTCGATCGATACGGGCCGGCTTTTCGCCGAGACCTACGAGGTCTGGGCGCGCACCGAGGCGCGCTATGGCCTGCGCATCCGCTCGGCCCATCCCGATGCCGACGGCCTGTCGGCACTGCTCGCCGCCCAGGGCGTCAATGGCTTCTACGGGAGCGTCGCCGCCCGCAAGGCCTGCTGCGACACGCGCAAGGTCCTGCCCCTCGGCCGCCTGCTCGCCGGGGCCTCGGCCTGGGTGACGGGCCTGCGCGCCGACCAGTCCGGTGCCCGCGCCGAGGTCTCGCCCTGGTCGCGCGACGAGGCCCGCGGCCTCCTCAAGGTGAGCCCGCTCGCCGCCTGGAGCCGCGCCGAGGCCGTGGCCTTTGCCGATCGCCACGATGTTCCGCGCAATGCCCTCCATGCGCGGGGCTTTCTGTCCATCGGCTGTGCGCCCTGCACCCGCGCCGTCGCACCCGGCGAGCCGGAGCGGGCAGGCCGCTGGTGGTGGGAGGCGGAAGCCGGCGGCGAATGCGGACTGCACGTGACGGCGGATGGCCGTCTCGTCCGCGCTGCACCCGCCCAGGAGATCCCGGCATGACCAGCCCCTCCCATCTCGACCGGCTGGAGGCCGAGGCCATCGGCATCATCCGCGAGACGCTCGCGACCTGCGAACGGCCGGTGCTGCTCTATTCCATCGGCAAGGATTCCTCGGTTCTCCTGCACCTCGCCCGCAAGGCGGTCTATCCGGGGCGGCTGCCGTTTCCGCTGCTGCATGTCGACACGCTCTGGGAATTCCAGGAGATGGGCCGCTTCCGCGACGATCTCGCGGCGAGGCTCAACCTCGACCTCATCGTGCATGTGAACCGCGAGGGCGTCGCCGCCGGCGTCAACCCCATCGATTCCGGTTCGCGCATCCATACCGACGTGATGAAAACCGTGGCGCTCAAGCAGGCGCTCGACGCCGGCCGCTATGATGTCGCCTTCGGCGGCGCCCGCCGCGACGAGGAGAAGAGCCGCGCCAAGGAGCGCGTCTTCTCCGTGCGCACCCGCGACCACCGCTGGGACCCGAAAAGCCAGCGGCCCGAGCCCTGGCAGCTCTTCAACACCCTGAAGAAGCCCGGCGAGAGCTTCCGCGTCTTCCCGCTCTCCAATTGGACCGAGCTTGACGTCTGGGCCTATATCGAACGCGAGCAGATCCCCGTCGTGCCGCTCTATTTCGCCGCCGAGCGCCCGGTGCTCTGGCGCGATGGCACGTGGATCATGCGCGACGACGAGCGCATGCCGCTGCTGCCCGGTGAGGTCGTGCAGCACCGCATGGTCCGCTTCCGGACGCTGGGCTGCTACCCGCTGACCGGCGCGGTCGAGAGCACCGCGACCACCGTTCCCGAGATCATTGCGGAGATGCGCGCCTCGCGCTCCTCCGAGCGCCAGGGCCGCCTGATCGACTTCGACAGCGCGGGCTCTATGGAGCTGAAGAAGCAGGAGGGTTACTTCTGATGGGCGCCCTCGCTGCCGAAACCGCCGCGCCGCTGCCGGCCGCGGCCAATGATGCCGCACCCGCTAGCCGTTCGCTGCTGCGCTTCATCACCTGCGGTTCGGTCGATGACGGCAAGTCGACCCTGCTTGGCCGCCTGCTCTACGAGGCGGGCGCCATTCCCGACGATGTCATCGCGACGCTCGAGGCCGACAGCGCCCGCATCGGCCGGGCCGATCGCGGCCTCGACTATTCGCTGCTGCTCGACGGGCTGCAGGCCGAACGCGAGCAGGGCATCACCATCGACGTCGCCTATCGCTATTTCTCCACCGCTCGGCGCGCCTTCATCGTCGCCGACACGCCGGGTCACGAGCAGTACACCCGCAACATGGCGACCGGCGCCTCGACCGCCGATCTCGCCATCATCCTCATCGATGCGGGCAAGGGCGTGCTGCCGCAGACGCGCCGCCACGCCCTCATCGCCGCTTTCGTCGGCGTCCGGCATCTCGTCGTCGCCATCAACAAGATCGACCTCGTCGGGTGCGACGAGGGTCGCATCCGCGCCATCGAGATGGCGTTTCGCTCGGCCATCGCCGGCCTTGCCTTCGACAGCATCACGGTGATCCCGCTCTCGGCCCGCGATGGCGACAATGTCGCGACCCTGTCGGCGCGCACCCCCTGGTATGACGGCCCGACGCTGATCGGCTGGCTGGAGGCCGTCGGCGTCGACAGCGCCAGCCGCGCGCGCAGCCTCGCCCTGCCGGTGCAGTGGGTGAACCGTCCCGACGCCACCTTCCGCGGCTTTTCCGGCACCATCGCCGCCGGCACCGTGGCTCCCGGCGATGCGGTCGAGGTCTGGCCGGCGCGCCAGCCGGCCCACGTCACCCGCATCGTGACCTTCGACGGCGACCTGCCGCGCGCCGGCGCTGGGACAGCGGTCACCCTCGTGCTCGACCGCGAGATCGATGTCTCCCGCGGCGACGTGATCGTGGCGGCGGGCGCGGCGCAGCCGGCCGTGCGGGTGCGCACCAGCCTCGAGGCCAAGGTGCTCGTCACCGGCCAGGCGGCGCTGGCCCCTGGCGCCACCTATCTCCTGCGCCTCGGCACGGCCTCGGCCAATGCCACGGTGGAGACGGTCGTCCACGGTATCGACATCGCCACCTATGCCGAGCGCGAGCGCTCCCAGGTCGAGACCAACGAACTCGCCGTGGTGCGCCTGCGCCTCGACCGGCCGCTGGCGGTCGCCCCTTACGCGACCCTGCCGGCCCTCGGCGCCTTCATCCTCGTCGACAAGGTCACCCATGAGACCGCGGCCATGGGCACGGTGCTCGGCGAGGCGGCCTCGGCGCAGCGCCCGCGGCTCCAGTTGGTCAGCCACAGCTTCGAACAGGCGATGGTGCGCACCTATGGCGGCGACTGGCGGCGCAATCTCGTCCCTGCCACCACATGGCGGCTCGGCAGCGCCCTGCTGCTCGGCGTCGTCGTCGGCGTGCTGACCGGCCATCCCGGCTATGCCGCGGCCGCCGCCGCCGCCGATGCGCTGGCCCGTCCGCTCCTGCGCCACCTGCATCGCAGCCTCTGGGGGCGCTGGAACCGTCGGCGCGACCCGTTGGTCGAGAACGGGGGCGGCATATGAGCGAGGAGCGGCGCCCCTTGGTCCTGCGCCACGCGGACACGATCTTCAAGCTCGTGCTCGTCGCGCTCGCCGCGCTCTGGCTGCTCGTGCCCATCCGCCGCGAGCCGGCGCCGCCGCGCGCCGAGGCGGCCCGCATCGAAGCCGCGAGGCCCTCATGAGCACGCCCGCCGTTCCGCGTCCCACCGAGCCGCCGCGGATCGGCGCGCTCGCCACCCTGCCGCTCTTTCACAAGCTCGGAGGACGCCGCGTCGTGCTCGCCGGCGACGGGGAGGGGGCTGTCTGGAAGGCCGAGCTGCTTGGCTCCACCGGCGCTGACCTTCACGTCTTCTCGCCCCATGCCGCCGGCCGCTTCCGGCCGCTGGCGGAGCGGGGCGATCTGGCGATCACGCTGCACGCGCGCGCCTGGACGCCCGAGGATCTTACGGGCGCAGCCCTCGTGGTTGCCGAGGCCGAGAGCGACGAGGAGGCCGAGGCTTTCGTCGCCGCCGGCCATGCCGCGGGCGCGGTGGTCAACGTCATCGACCGGCCAGCCTATTGCGATGCCCAGTTCGGCGCGCTGGTGAACCGCTCGCCGCTCATCGTCGCCATCTCCACCGATGGTGCCGCGCCCGTCTTCGGGCAGGCGATCCGCGCCCGGATCGAGTCGCTCCTGCCGCGCAGCCTCAAGGCCTGGGCCGAGGCCGCGCGTGACTGGCGGCCCGCCGTGCAGGCGCGCGAGGCGAGCTTTGCCGTGCGCCGCGCTTTCTGGCAGCTCTTCACCGACCGGGCCCTCGCCGATGCTGGCCGGGCGCCGACCGATGCCGACCGCGACGAGCTGCTCGCCGGTCTCGACCGACTCGATGCCGCGCCGCCGGCCGGCCGCGTGCTGCTGGTCGGCGCCGGGCCGGGCGATCCGGACCTCTTGACGCTCAAGGCGCTGCGAGCGCTGCAATCGGCCGATGTCATTCTCCACGACAATCTCGTTGCCCCCGCCATCCTCGAACTTGCCCGCCGCGAGGTGCGCCGCGTTGCCGTCGGCAAGATCGGCCACGGGCCGTCCGTGCTGCAGGAGGACATCAACGACCTGCTGGTGAGCCTCGCCCGCGAGGGCAAGACGGTGGTGCGCCTCAAGAGCGGCGATCCCGGCATTTTCGGGCGCGCGGGCGAGGAGATCGCCGCCTGCCGCGAGGCCGGCATTCCCGTCACCATCGTGCCTGGCATCACCTCGGCCCAAGGAGCGGCCGCCTCGCTGGGCCTGTCGCTGACCGACCGCGCCCATGCCCAGCGGCTGCAGTTCATCACCGGCCATGGCCGCGACGGGCGGCTGCCGGCCAGCATCCGCTGGTGCGCGGTGGCCGATCCGACCGTCACCACCGTCGTCTACATGCCGCGGCGGACGGCGCGCGCCTTCACTGACGCTGCCATGGTCAACGGCCTCTCGCCCGAGACGCCGGCTGTTGCGGTCGCCTGGGCGACCCGCGACAACGAGGCCCGCATCAGCGGAACGGCGGCTACCATCGCGGAGAGGCTTGCGACCTTGCCTGAGGGCGCCCCCGTCATCCTGATCATCGGCGAGGCCTCACGGCTCGACAGCGCGGCGGGAACGCATGTCTTGCCGCAGGAGGCGATGCGAGAGACCAGCCGCCATGATGCGGCCGACGTCCCGCTGCCCAGCTCGATCGGCGTCGCCAGAAAGCAGGTGCAACTCGCGGAGTGATCGGCAACGGACCGATCGGGCCCTGCGGAGAAATCCTCGGGGCCGCCCCGATTCACCGCGGGTCTGGATGACCCAGGCCGTTCAGCAGCGCCGTCAAACATTCAGGTTTGTGCAGGTGGAAGCCTTGCGCAAAATCGACGCCCATCTGTCTGACAATGGCTGCAACACGGTCATCGTCGACGAACTCCGCGACCGTTTGCACCCCCATCACCTGCGCAACATCGATGAAGCAGCGCACGGCGGCCTCGTCCAGCGGTTCGGTTCCCAGGTTCTGGATGAACTGCCCGTCGATCTTGATGACGTCCACGGGCAAGCGCTTGAGGTATCCGAACGACGAGGCGCCGGCGCCGAAATCATCGAGCGCGACGCTGACGCCGAGCTCCTTGGCCCGCCTGATGAAGTCGCGGGCATCGGTGAGGTTGGTCACCGCGGCCGTTTCGGTGATTTCCAGGCACAACAGCCGGCACAGCGCAGGCCCTGCCTCCATCAGCAGGTTGATGGCCTGGCCATGGAATGTCCTGTCGCCGACCGACTGGCCTGACAGGTTGACGCTGATGCTGGCAATGCCCGCGAGATGGTCGCTTGTCCGGAGAGCGGCGATCACGGCCTTCAGCACCCAGGCATCGATCCGCGATGCCAGGTGATAGCGCTCGGCCGCCGGGAGGAAGGCCCCGGGCATGACAAGGCTGCCATCGGCCGCCCGCATGCGCAGCAGAACCTCGGCGCGCAAACCGCTTTCGCCGGCTGCGAGGGGGTAGATCCGCTGGGCATGGAGGACGAAACACCCCTCATCAAGGGCCCGCTCGATCCTCGATGCCCACTGCATTTCGCCCTGACGCGTCTGGACGGGTTCGTCAGCGTCGGACCAGACGTGGACGCGATTGCGTCCGGCGTCCTTCGCCGCGTAGCAGGAGAGATCGGCGGCCTGCATCAGGGCTTCGATGGTTCCGGACCGGGCATCGATTGCCACCAGGCCGATGCTGGCACCGATCCGGTAGCGGCGTCCCTTGTCGACGAAGCGGAAGTCCTCCATGCGCAGGCAAATCATCTCGGCGATGCGCTGGGCTTCGTCGATCGTGCGGGATGTCAGGACGATCCCGAACTCGTCACCTCCCAGCCGCGCCAGGATGTCGTCCTTGCCGATGCAATCGCCGAGCAACCGCCCGACCTGCTTCAGGACCTCGTCGCCCACCGAATGCCCACAAGAATCGTTGATCAGCTTGAACTGATCGAGGTCGAGATACATCAGCGCGTGGGTGCGATCGCTGTTGAGCGTGCGGTCGACCAGTTGTCGGAGCCGCGCCTCGAACTCGCTGCGATTGATGAGGCCGGTCAGGGCGTCATGACGGGCGTGGTAGGTCATCTCGCTGATGAGCCTGTGCTGCGCGGTGATGTCCTGGAAGGCGCCCCACAACCTCACCGGCTTGTCGCCGGCAAAGTCAGCATTGCCGACAGCGCGCACCCAGATCCGTTGGCCGTCGGCCCGCACGAGGGGCAGTTCCAGATCCCATCCGTCACCGGTTGCGATCGCCCGCTCGACGGCTGCCGTGATGACGGCGCGCGCAGCGGGCTCATAGAAGTGGATCGCGCTATCGAGGGTCGGTTGATACTCCGGCGCGACACCGTGGATGGCGCGCGTCTGGGCGGTCCACATCAAGCCGCCGGTTTCGAGGTCGAGCTCCCATCCCCCGACGCCGGCCACTTCGCCGGTGCGGTTCAGGAGGGCTTCGCTCTTGCGCAGGGCCTCGTCCCGCCACTTGCGCTCGGTGATGTCGAGGTGGGTGCCGAACATCCATTCCGGCTGCCCGTCAGGTGTGCGGGTGAGCACGCGACCGCGGTCGAGGACCCAGACCCAATGGCCCTCCCGGTGGCGCATCCGCGCCTCGCACTCATAGAGGGGGCTTTCGCCCGCGAAATGCCTCTCCAGCAGCTCCTCCGACCTCTGCAGGTCTTCAGGATGGCCGAGGTCCAGCCACGTCTGGATTGAGGTCGGTCCCAGTTCTGCGAGCGACCACCCGACGATCTCCGCCCAGCGTTCGTTGAAGCGTGCTTCACCGGTCTGGACGTTCCATTCCCACGTGCCGACGCCCGTGCCTTCGATGATGCTGGCCAGGCGGATCTGTTCTGCGACCAGGCGCTCCCGGGTTGCGCGCGCCTCCGTCACATCCTCCACGGACCCGATATGGCCTGTGATGGTTCCGTCCTGATCGCGGCTGGGGCGTGACTGGGCCCGCACGTAGCGCACCGGGCCGGCCGGTCGCTTGATGCGGAACTCCATGTCGAAGTCTTGGCCGGCCTCTGCGGACCGCTGCCACTCCGAAAAGACCGCCTCACGGTCCTCCGGATGGATCGTCGACGACCAGCCATCCCCTAGGCTCTCCTCAAGGCTCAGGCCGTAAATCTCTTGCCAGCGGCTGTTGTTGTAGAGGCACAGGCCGTGAGGGTCGGTGGCAAACACGCCCAGGGGCGATGCCTCGCTCAGGGTCCTGAAGCGCTCCTCGCTGACCGCAAGGTCGCGCGTCGCCAGGGCGAACTCCTCGCGCAACCGGCGCTCCGCGTGGAGGGCGCGGCGCCCCTCGAGGAGAACCGCGGCGGCCTTGGCGAGATGCGACAGGATCTGCCGTTGTCTGTCGTCCAGGCGGCCCGGCTTGCGATCGATGACGCAGAGCGTGCCGGCATGGGTGCCGTCGCTGAGCTTCAGCGTCGCGCCGGCGTAGAAGCGAATGTTCGGGTCCGAGGTGACCAGGGGATTGTCGACAAAGCGATCGTCAGCCGTCGCATCGCGGATTTCCAGGATGTCGTCCTGCAGGATCGCATGGGCACAGAACGCCACCTCGCGCGGTGTTTCGGTCAGGCCAGGCAGCCCAACATTCGCCTTGATCCACTGGCGCTCGGAGTCGATCAGGCTGACCAGCGAGATCGGGGTGCCGCACACCATGGATGCGGCTTGCACCAGGGCGTCGAACTCGGCCTCCGGGGGGGTGTCCAGAACATCGAGGGCCCGCAGGGCGCTCAGCCGCCGTTCCTCGTCTGGCGGTTGGGGAGCATGCGCCATGATCTCACCGGGTGCTTGGCAGAGAGGAGAGCGAACGTCTGTGGAGCGCCCGGCACTGATTCGATCATCACCCGCTCAGGACTCCCATTAGCCCGTGAAAACCGGTCGTGCCAAGACTTGCAGTATCTAGATGTGAATAACGGACGGCCGCGGGGTCTCCGTGGCTTACCGGGCTACCGTATGGGTGGAACGCGGGCAGCGTTCCTGGACGAACGACGGGAGGTGGCGGCCGGACTTCCCAGCCCGCGGATCGCAGCGTCGGCGTTCGATCGTTGTCGGCGGCCGTTTCCGCGGGGGCCGTCAGGCCGCGAGGCGCAGGATCGCCACCACATCCGCGGGGGAGCTGATCGGCCGGGGGTTCGCCTTCACGAAGGGATTGCTCATCGCTAGCTCCGCAATGCGCTCGAACTGGTCCTCGTGGACGCCCACATCCGAAAGGCGCCGGGGCTGGCCGACATCGGCAATCAGCCGCGCCACGGCCGTCGCGGCGTCCGGGGCACTCGCATCCACCGCCTCATGGACGAGCCGGTCCCGGCCGCCGACATGGCCGGCGTTCCAGGCGATGACCGCCGGCAGCATCACGCAGGATGTGTGGCCATGGGCTACGCCCGCGACGGCGCCAAGCTGATGGCCGATCCCGTGGCTCGCCCCATAGCGCACGCGGCCGACGCTTTGCGATGCGAGCCAGACGCCGAACTGGCCTTCCTGCCGGGCGTGCAGATCAGCGGGGTCGGCCTTGGTGGCCCTGAGGCTCGTGCCGAGCAGCCGCAGCGCATGCAGGGCGCAGCCGTCGATAAAGGGGTTGGCGTCCGGCGACAGGATGGCCTCGACCGCATGGTCGACCGCCCGCACGCCGCTGGACAGCCACAACCCCTCGGGCGTCGCCTGGCCGAGAGCCGGATCGAAGATCACCGTCTCGGCGGGAAACCACGGGGCGGCGAAGCCGAACTTGATCCGCGTCTGCGGATCCACCGATCCGCCGATGGTCCCGAATTCGGCCCCGGACAGGGTCGTCGGCGCGGCGATGTAGCGTTGTGGATCGCGGGCCGTGGAGGGCAGGCCACCCTTCTGCATGGACCGGGCGATGAGCGCGTCGCGGTCGACGATCCCTTCGGCCCGGACGAGGCCGGCGATCTTTACCGCATCGATCACGCTTCCACCGCCAAGGGCGAGGATGAGGTCCGGGCGGAAGGACGCCAGCCGCTGCGCCAGGGCGAAAACCGAGGGCATGGGCGTATGGGCGGGGATGGCATCCTCGATCTCGACGGCCTCGAGGCCATGCTGCGCCTTGGCAAGGGTCGCTGCGCGCTGGCCCAGCGACCGGGTGGTCACAATGAAGAGCCGGCGGGTGCCGCGCTGGCGCATCTCCTCGGCGAGCGCCGCGTCGAGCGACTGGCCCCAAGCCACAGCCTTCTGGTCGAGGAGGGCGAAACGGCCGGCCGGAGGCGGGGCGATGGCGGACATGGGCTGCTCCATGGCAGGCGGGCACAGGATCGGACGCCGGGGCCGACCACAGGATTACCCAGCCTGTGGGTCTCGCACCAGCCGCTCTGGCCGGTCCGGGGCAGGGGGGCGAATACCTCCGCCCTTGCCCGCGAGTGGCCTAGGCTTTCGACCATGGGCCTCCTGACCTTCGCCATCAATGTCACGCTCGACGGATGTGTCGACCACACCGAAGGCATCGTGGATGACGAGACACACGCCTTTTTCACGCGCCTCATGGACGAGGCCGGCGCCATGCTCTGGGGCCGCGTCACCTACGAGATGATGGAGAGCCATTGGCCTGCCGTGGCCCGGGGCGAGGTCGACGCCGTGCCGGCGATGCGCGACTGGGCCGTCAAGCTGGAGGCAAAGCCCAAATACGTCGTGTCGAGGACGCGGACGGCGTTCCCCTGGACCAACAGTCACGCTGTCGGCGCCGACCTCCAGTCCGGTGTGCAGCGGCTGAAGCATGCGACGCCCGCGGGCGTGCTGCTGGGCAGCGGCCAGCTGGCCGCCGCCCTCGACCGTCTGGACCTCATCGACGCCTACCAGGTCCTCGTCCATCCCCGGATCGCCGGCCACGGACCGCGGCTCTACGAGCGCGGGCTACCCGGCACCCGCCGGTTGGAGCTGATCGCCTCGCGGCCGTTCCGCAATGGCGTCGTCGCCATGCACTACCGACGCGCCGGCTGAGTGGCCATCCTATAAGGCCCGGCCCCGTTCGGGCCTCTTTGCGCGGCGGCCCCGGGGGGATATGGCTCGGCGACGATCGATCCGCTCCCCAGCGCCCGTGAAGGTGTCGCCCATGACCTCTGCTCCGTTCACCCGCCGTGCCGCCCTCGCGGGCCCGGCCGCGCTCGCAGCAGCGGGTCTCGCGCCGGCTTTCGGCCAGGCCGCCTATCCCAGCCGTCCGGTGACCCTGGTCGTGACCTTCGCCGCGGGCGGCGGGGTGGACACCGTCTCGCGGCTCTTCGCCGACGCGCTGGGGCGGGCCCTGAAGGACCGCATGGTGGTGGAAAACCGCGGTGGAGGCGGGACGGTGCTCGGCACGCAGGCCGTGACCTCGGCGACGCCCGACGGGCATACCCTGCTTGCGGCGCCGACCACGCTCGTCATCAACGCCGCCGTGCGGCCCTCCTTGCCCTATGACTGGCAGCGCGACCTCGTACCGGTGGGGCTCATGGCCAAGCTCCCCTTCGTGGCGGTCGTCCGGCCGCAATCGCCGCTGCGGGGCATGGCCGATCTCCTGCCGGCCAGCCATTCCCGCGGCGTCCTGAACTATGCCTCCGGCGGCGTCGGCACGGTGGCCCATCTCGCGGGCGAGCTCTTGGCCCTGAAGACCGGGGCGAAGATGCAGCACGTGCCCTATCGCGGCGAGGGCCCGGCGATCACCGACCTGCTCAACGGCTCGCTCGACCTCACCTTCGCGACCCTCGCGGCGGTGGCGGGCCAGATCGAGAGTGGCCAGCTGCGGGCCCTCGGTATGACCACGGCCGAGCGGGCGCCGCTGCTCAAGGACGTGCCCACGGTGCAGGAACAGGGCGTCGCGCCCTTCGACGTGTCGGCCTGGATCGTGCTCATGACGCCCGCCCGCACGCCGCCGGAGGTCGTGACCCGGCTGCAGCAGGCACTCGGCGAGGTGCTGGCGGATACGGCGCTGGTCGACCGGCTGACGACGATCGGGGCGGTCGCGGCCTCGCCAACCCTCGATGCCAAGGCCTTCATGGCGCGCGAGGCGGAAACCTGGGCCGAGGTGATCCGCCAGGCGCGGCTCAGCTTCTGAGCCGTTGCGCTCGCCCGTCGCGGCGGCCGGGGGTCAGGCGGCGTCGTACGCGAGGCCGCCACCGAGGAAGAGCTGGCCGACGCGGGGATCGGCGAGGATCTCGGCCGCCGGACCCTGCATCCGCGTGCGGCCGAGTTCCAGCACCAGCGCCTCGTCCGAGATATGCAGCGCCGAGCGGGCGTTCTGCTCGACCATGAGGATGGTGACGCCCTTGTCGCGCAGGTCGGTGAGGATGGCGAAGGTCTCCTGCACCATGAGCGGCGAGAGGCCGATGGACGGCTCGTCGATCAGGATCAGCTTGGGGTCCAGAAGCAGCCCGCGCATGATCTCCAGCTGCTTCTGCTGGCCGCCGGAGAGGGTCGAGGCCTGCTGGTCGGCCTTCTGGCGCAGGATCGGAAAGCGGTCGAGGGCGCGCTCGATGCGCGCGGGAACGTCGGTGATGGCGGGGCCTGCGGCCACCGCGCCGAGCTCGAGATTGTGGCGCACCGAGAGCTCGGGGAAAATGTTGCGGCCCTGCGGCACGTAGACGATGCCGGCCTCGATCAGGCGGCGCGGCGTCCAGCCGGTAATGTCGGTGCCGGCGAAGCGGATGCGGCCGGCGGTCGGGCGGATCAGGCCGAAGATCGCCTTGAACACGGTCGACTTGCCGGCGCCGTTCGGGCCGATGATGGTCGTCAGCGTGCCGCGGCGGACCTGGAACGAGCAGCCGTTGAGGATGGTGATGCGGCCATAGCCGCCAACAACGCCGTCAAGGTCGAGGATCGTGTCGCTCATCGCCGCGTCCTCAATGGCCGAGATAGGCGTCGAGCACGGCCGGGTCGGCGCGCACTTCGGCCGGCGTGCCGCTCATCAGCACCTTGCCCTCGACCATCACGATGACCCGCGTGCACAGGCTCATGACGAAGTCCATGTTGTGCTCGATCACGACGAAGGTCGCGCCGTGCTCGGCATTCATGACCCGCAGCCGCTCCTTGAGATCGGCGAGCATGGTAAGGTTCACCCCGCCCGCCGGCTCGTCCAGCAGGACGAGGCGCGGCCCGGCCATGAAGGCCATGGCGGCGTCCAGCAGCTTCTGCTGGCCATAGGAGAGGCCGCCGGCCTTGGCCCTGGTCAGGTGTCCCAGGCGGAAGACCTCCGCCATGCGGTCAGCCTCATTGGTGAGGCCGGCATCGCCCGGACCGAAGAGCCGCGAGACCATCGAGCCGCGATGTTCCTGTCCGGCGAGGATCAGGTTCTCGCGCACGCTGAGTTCAGGGAAGACCTGGAGCAGCTGGAAGGTGCGCGACACGCCCCGCCGGTTCATCGCCTCGGGCGTGGCGCCTGTCACGTCCGTCCCGTCGAGGCGCACCGTGCCGGCGCTGGGGGTGAGCTGGCCGAGGATGCAGTTGAACAGCGTGGACTTGCCGCAGCCGTTCGGCCCGATGATGCCGAGGATCTCGCCCTCGTTCACCGTGAAGGAGACGCCGTCGACGGCGACGACGCCGCCGAAATGCTTGGCGAGGCCGGAGACCTCGAGGACGGGGCGGGTCACGGGCGGCTCCCGTCGGCGGTGACAAACCGCGCCTTCAGGCTCGCCCAGCCGCGGTCGAGGAGTCCGAGGATGCCGGTCGGGCAGACGATGAGCAGCAGCAGCACGACGATGCCGAAGACGATGAGATAGAGCCCGCCGGTGAAGCGCAGCCATTCGGGCAGCGCCACGGCAAGCAGCGCGCCGAGGAAGGGACCGAGCTGGTAGCCCGAGCCGCCGGCCACCACCATCAGCAGCAGCATGAAGGAGGCGGAGAGGGCGAAGGGCGTCGGGTCGATGAACTCGACCAGCGGGGCATAGAGCGCGCCGGCGAAGCCGCCATAGGCCGAGCCGATGGCGAAGGCGAGCAGGGTGTAGGCGCGGATGTCGATGCCGAGGGAGGCCGCGCGGATCGGGTTCTCGCGAAGCGCAAGGAACGCGCGGCCCCAGGGGCTGCGGACGAGCCACCAGAGGGCGAGGGCGAGGATCAGCGTCACCACCACGACGAAGCGGTGGAAGGCCAGCGCCCCATCGGTGCGCAGGCCGAAGAGGGTCGGCCGGGCGATGTTCGAGATGCCGAAGGTGCCGCCGGTCAGCCATTGCTCGTTGCGCAGCACCAGCCAGACCAGCGTCGAGAAGGCGAGGGTGACGAAGGCGAGGTAATGGGCCTTCACCCTGAGTGCCGGAAAGCCGAGGAGCAGGCCGAGGGCGAAGCAGGCGAGGCCCGAGAGGGCGAAGCAGGTGTACCAGTCGATGCCGAGCTTCGTGCCGAGAATGGCGGTGATATAGGCGCCGATCCCCATGAAGGCGCCCTGCGCCAGCGATTTCAGCCCGGCAATGCCGAGGGTGAGGTTCAGGCCCATCACGGCGATGGCGGTGACCAGCCACAGCGTCAGGACATAGGTGCCGTAGCGGCCCATGCCGACGGGGAGGAACCAGAGGACCGCCGCGCCGGCGAGCAGCGTCAGGAGCACGCCGTCGAGACGGCCGAGGAGGCCACCGCCAAGGCCCGACGCCTTGGCCGGCACGGGGGGGGCTGCCGTCTCGCTCATACCCGGCGCTCCTCGCGGCGGCCGAACAGGCCTTCCGGCTTCACGAGGATGATCACCACCAGCAGCACCAGCGGCACGGCGAGCCGGTAGGAGGAGGAGATGTAGGCGGCCGCGAGGCTGTCGACGACGCCCACGATGAGCCCGCCGGCAAGCGCCCCGCGCACCTGGTTGAAGCCGCCGACAATGGCGGCGATGAAGGCGAAGAGGCCGATGACGTCGCCGTTCGAGAACTTGGCGAGGTAGATCGGCGAGATCAGCACCGAGGCGAGGACGGCAAGGCCAGCATTGATGGCGAAGGTCAGCATGACCATGCGCGCGACCGGAATGCCAAGGATCAGCGCAACGCCCGGGTTCTGCGCGGTCGCCTGCATCTGCCGGCCGGTGCGCGTCGCGGTGACGAACCATTGAAGGGCGCCGATGGCGACGAAGGCCACGGCGATGATGGCGATGTGCTGGAGCGAGAGCGACACGCCGAGCACGTCGACCGCGCCCGCGGGGAAGGGCGAGGGGAAGGTCTGGGCCTCGGAGGAGAAGAAGTCCTTGGCGCTCTCCTTCATGATGATGGCGAGCGCCATGGTCGCGATGGCGAGCGGCAGGACGCCGTGGCGGATCATCGGATCGACCACGGCCAGCTTGAAGCCGAGGCCGAAGACCACGACGAACAGAGCCGCGCCGAGGACCGCGGCCGCCCAGATGGGCAGGCCGAGGAACGCGACGCCGGCGAGGATCAGGATGGCCGGCAGCATCACATATTCGCCCTGGGCGAAGTTGATGGTCTGCGAGGTCTGCCAGACCAGCGTGAAGCCGATCGCCGCCAGCGCATAGATGGCGCCGGTGGCAAGCCCTGCCACGATGTATGCGACGAGTTCGGCCATGCCGGCGTCCGTCCTGGATTCTGCGAGAGGGGCGCCGGTGCGGCGCGCCTCAGGGGTTGATCATCGGCAGGGTGGCCTTGATGACCTGCTGGCCATTCTCGACCTCGGCGAGGAAGCTCTCGCGGTCCAGGTCGCCGTTCGCCTCGATCTTGGTGGTGATGAGGATGCCCGGCTCCATCTGCGGGGTGATGGTGGCCCCCCGCAGGGTGTCGGCGACGCCCTTGCGGTCGAAGCGGCCCATGCGCTCGGTCGCCCACTTGATCATGTGGACGGCCATGTAGCCCTTCAGGCCGTTATGGTCGGAGGCGATGTTGAAGCGCGCCTGGTAGCGGCGGCCGAAATCCTGGAAGGCCGGCACCGGCGCGTCGATGGACAGGCCGACATGGCCGCGGGCGCCGTTGGCCGCCTCGCCGGCGAGCTGGATGACGCGGGCGCCGAGCAGGGTGGTCTCGCCGATCATCGGCTTGTTGACGTTCTGCTGGCGGGCGGCGAGCAGGAAGCGGGCGCTCTCGTCCTCGTTCAGATAGACGAAGACGGCGTCGACATTGGCGTTGCGGATGCGGATGGCGTCAGCGGTGAAATCGGCCTGGCCCTGCTCGGTGGAGACGTCGAGCGCCACCTGGATGCCGCGGCGCTGCAGCTCGGGCAGCATGGCGTCGCGGCCGCCCTTGCCGAAGTCGTTGTTGACCCAGACGATGGCGATCCGGTTCGCCTTCACCGTGTCCTTCAGATAGGTCGCGAGCTTCGGCATGGCCGCGGCCTGGCTGAGCGAAGTGCGGAACAGGAAGGGGTTGCCCTGGCGGGTGAGGCCGGCGGCCTCGCCGCCGACGATCTGCGCGATCTCGGCGCGCTGGGCGATCTGCATCGAGGCGCCGATCGGACCGGAGAAGACCGGGCCGAGGACCGCGTAGGTGCCCTCGTCGATGGCGCGCTGCACGGCGGCGCGGGTGTTCCCGGGGTTGGTCTGGGTATCGTAATGGACGATGTCGATCTGCCGGCCGAGGATGCCGCCGCGCGCATTGATGTCGGCGACCGCAAGGTCGATGCCGTTGCGCCACTGGGTGCCGGCGGTGGCGCCCGCGCCCGACAGCTCGACCACGTTGATCAGCTTGACGCGTTCCTGCGCCGATCCCGGCAGGGCCGCGGTGAGGGCCAGGGCGGCCCCAAGCGCCAGAACACGGGCGCGCGACATCGTCATCATCGGCTCATCCTCCCTCGATCGCCCTTCATGCGGGGCGTTGATCGTTGGCCGTGACTTAGCAAGGCCAATGCGGTGGAGGCAACGGCCTTTCACGTTCGGGAAGGTGGATGAGCTCCCGCTAGTCGCCCGAGCGGATATTGGCGACGCGCACCAGCCGGCCCCATTTCTCGGATTCGGCGGCGAGCAGCGCCGCGAGGTCGGCCGGCGGCGTGCCGCGCGCCTCCACCGAGAGCTCCGACAGGCGGTTCTTCACCTCCGGTTCGGCCATGACGGCTGCGATGGCCGACGAGATCCGCTCGATGGTGGCAGGCGGCGTCGCGGCCGGGGCGAAGACGCCATTCCAGGTCGTGACCTCGAAGCCGGCGACGGTTTCGGCGACAGGCGGCACGCCCGGCAGGAGCGGATTGGGCTGGAGCGTCGTCACGCCCAGGGCGCGGACCGTGCCGGCCTTCACCTGGGCGATGGCGGCCGTGAGGATGTCAAACATCACGTCCAGCCGGCCGCCGACGAGATCGTTCAGCGCCGGCCCGGTGCCGCGATAGGGCACGTGGGTCATGGTGACGCCCGTCGCCTGGCAGAAGAGCTCTGCCGCAAGATGGGCCGAGGTGCCGATGCCGGCGGAGCCATAGGTGATCTTGCCCGGCGCCGCCTTTGCCGCGGCGATGAGGTCGGCAGTCGAGCGCGCCGCCATGTGCGGGCCGACCAGGAGCGCGTTGGGCACCGTCGCGACGAAGCTCACCGGCGCGAGGTCCTTCACCGGGTCAAAGGACAGGTTGCGGAAGATGTGGTGGTTGGTCGAAATCGCCACCGAGGCGATCAGAAGCTCATGGCCATCGGGCGCGGCCTTCGCGACCTGGGCGGCGCCGATCGTGCCGCCGGCGCCCGGCTTGTTCTCGATGACCACGGGCGTTGCCAGCCGCGTCGCCAGCCCCTCGGCCATGATGCGGCCGATGACGTCGGTGGAGCCGCCGGCGGGGAAGGGGACCACCAGCTTGATCGGCCGCCCGGCCTGCAGACTCTGCGCGGAGGCGATGCGCGGTGACGCAAGGCTGGGCAGTCCGGCTGCCGCGAAACTCGTCAATCCGGCGGTGAAGAGGCGTCGATCCATGGGTACGGGCTTTCTGGGCGGGGGAGGTGGCCCCCCGCCGCAAGCCCGATGCCAAATGCGGACGAGCCGCGATCACGACATCGCGGGTCGTCCCTGCGTAATGAGGCCTCGGCCTCAGCTCGGCTGGAAGTTCACCAGACGCAGCAGCTCCGTCGCCCGGGCGATATCGCTGCGGATGAAGGCCTTCGTCGCCTCGCGGCTTTCCGAGATCGGCTCGATCAGCGTGGCGCGGAGCCGCTGCACCACCTCCGGATCGGACATGGTCTCCTGGATCAAGGCGCTGATCTGGTCGGCGATGTCGGCCGGCAGGTTCTTCGGCGCCCAGATGCCATACCAGGACTGGAACTCGAAGCCGGGCATGCCCGCCTCCGCCATGGTCGGCACCGAGGGCGCCAGCACCGAGCGCTCCTTGGTGGCGATGCCCAGCGCCCTGACTCGGGTGCCGTCGAGCGCGGCGGGCAGGAGCGCGAAGCTCGGATCGATGAGCAGCTGGACGTTGCCGCCCATGATGTCTTGCAGGGCGGGCTGGGTGCCGCGATAGGGCACCATCTGGATGTTCACGCCGGCGCGGCGCAGGAAGTCGATGGTGGCGAGGTGGCCGGCCGATCCCAGCGACGAGATGGCGAAGTTCCACTTGGAGGGTTCGGCCTTGGCGGCGGCGATCACCTCCGCCAGGGTCTTCTGCGGCAGCGACGCGCTCATCACGCAGACCAGCGGGGCGACCGCCGTGCGGCCGAGCACCTCGAGATCCGTCTCCGGATTGAAGTCGGATGCTGCCTTGAGCACCAGCGGCATGACCGCGGTGTTGAAGGCGCTGGCCAGCAGCGTGTAGCCATCCGGATCGGCCTGGACGACCGCCCGGGTGCCGAGAAGGCCCGCACCGCCGACGCGGTTCTCGGTAACGGCGGCGACACCGAATTTCTGCTGCAGGCGATCGGCGATCAGGCGGCCGAGGGCATCGTTGGCGGCGCCCGCCGGCCAGGGCACGATCATCTTGAGGGTCCGGCCGCGCTGCGGCCAGCCGGACTGGGCGCCGGCATTGGTGATGAGGGACGGGGCGGCGAGCGCCGCCATGGATGTCATGAGGAAGGTGCGCCTGCGCAGGGTCATGATGGGCTCCCTAGGTGCTTCTCTTAAGGTCTTTGAAGTCGCGTCTGGCCGGCCCTGTCCCGCCTCAGACGGGCGGGGCGAGCCGGACATGCTTGATCGCCTGGCGGTGGTAGGTGAAGGCGACGTGGATGGCCCCGTCGGGGGACTGGTGGACGGAGGGATAGGACAGTTCGCGGTTGCGCTTGTCGGTGGAGTTGTTGGTCATGCAATAGCCGTCGCCGTCCTCGATGAGGCGGCGATCCGGCCATGTCCTGCCGCCATCCGATGAGATGGCGAGCATGAGCGGGGCGCGCGGCGCGCCCCAGAAGGCTGTGCGGGCCGGCGGCACGTGGTCGGCGGGGGGCGCGACGCCGTCCTCCTCGTCCTCGATCTCGTCATAGAGCGAGAGGCGGCGCTCGGCGGCGTTCGCCGCGCTCGAATGATTGTAGACGAGGGCGATCCGGCCATCGGCGAGGCGGCTCGCCTGGATCGACGAGTTGTTGTTCGGCAGCTCCGTCCGCACCGGGGCCGACCAGGTCGCGCCGCCATCCGTCGAGCGCGAGGCATGGATGAAGTCCGCCCAGCGTGAGCGGTAGAGGGCGAGGAGCTCGCCGGCTCCCGCCTCGACAATGCTCATATGGACGCAGCCGAGGCTGCCCGGCACCTCGGTGCTCGACCAAGTCTTGCCCTCATCGCGGGAGATGCGCACGACGCTGACATCGTCATCGCCGACCCATTTGACGCCCGGCACGGTGCGACAGAGCCAGGCCGGCAGGAGGATGGCGCCATCGGCGCGGCGCATCAGCGGCTGGCGCACGAAGGTGCCGGCATCACCGATCATCGTCTCGGGATCCGACCAGGTCCGCCCGTCGTCGCTGGAGCGGCGGCGGCGCACGACCGCCGTGTCCTGATTGCCCGACTTCTGCGACGTGTAGAGTAGCCAGAGGTCACCGGAGGCCGCCTGGAACAGGATCGGGTTCTGCTCGGACCGCGTGGCGTCGTCGGCGAGCTTCACCGCCTCGCTCCAGCGCGATGCGCCTGGCTCCAGCCGCGCCATGTGGACGGAAATGTCGGCCATGCCCTCCTGGGTGCCGCCGAACCAGACGCAGGCCAGGCTGCCGTCGCCGAGCGTCAGCAGGTTCGCGGCGTGGTTCTGCGGGCAGGGCGAGGGGATGAACGCCTCGGACTGGCCGTCAAGGCCGTCGCGGGGCTTCAGGATGCCGTCGAGGACGAGGGGGGTTGTCTCCAGGGTCATCGCCGGCTCCTCAGAAGGCTGCGCGGTACATGGCGAGGATGGCCTCGCTGGAGAGCGGCCGCGGATTGTTGTCGATGAGCCGCTTGATGGCGAAGGCCTCCTCCGCCATGGCCGGGAGATCGCTTTCCGGCACGCCGCGCGGCCCCATGCGCATCTCGATGCCGAGCCGGGCGCAGAAGCCGCTGGTGTGTGCGAGTACCGTCGCCGGATCATCGGAGGCCGGCAGACCGAGGGCTTCCAGCACCAGCGCAGTCTTCGCGGGCACGGCCGGGGCGTTGTAGGCGAGGACATGCGGGAAGATCACCGCATTGGCCGCGCCGTGGGGAATGTGGTGCCGCGTGCCGAGCGGATAGGCGATGGCATGGCCGCCGGCGGTGTTGACCGGGCCGAGGCAGATGCCGCCATAGAGCGAGGCCAGGGCCATGCCGCCGCGCGCCTCCAGGTCACCGCCATCGGCGACGGCGCGGGCAAGATAGCGGCCGACAAGCCGCGTGCCCTCGATCGCATAGGCATCGATGATCGGATGGGCCTTGATGTTGGTGAAGGCCTCGACGCAATGGGCCATGGCGTCGATGCCGGTCTCGGCGGTCACCTGGGCCGGCACGGTCACCATCAGCGCCGGGTCGACGATGGCGATGTCGGCGAGCAGGTGGCGGCTCTGCACCGCCCATTTGTTGCGGGAGACTGGATCGGTGACGAGGGCGCGCGTGCCGACCTCGCTGCCTGTGCCGGCCGTGGTCGCGACCTGGGCGAGCCCGACGCTGCGGCCAGCCACCTTGTCCGGGCCGACGACGTCGGCGAGCGCCTGTTCGCCGCCGAGCAGGGCCGCGACGAGCTTTGCCACGTCCATGACGCTGCCGCCGCCGAAGCCGATGACGAGGTCCGGCCGATGGCGCTGGGCGGCGGCCAGCGCCGCCTCGAAGTTCGGGACGTCGGGCTCCGCCACCACATCGGTGAAGGCCGCGACCTCGCCAAGGCCGAGCCCCTCCAGCCGCTTCGCATGGAAGCTCGAGGCGAGCACGAAGGGCCGCGCATAGCCCTGCTCGCGCGCCCATTGCGCCAGGCGGGCGACGGTGCCGGCCCCGAAGGCGATCAGCGGCGGGCGAACAAGGTCGATGGGGGTGGCGAAGGTGTTCATCGGGATCTCACGCAGCTGCGAGCCGTTCGGCATATTCGATGGCCTCGATCAGGCTCGTCTCCGAGGCGACGCCCTTACCGGCGATGTCGAAGGCGGTGCCATGGTCGACCGAGGTGCGGATGATCGGCAGGCCGAGCGTGATGTTGACGCCTGACAGGCCTTCCCATGTGCCCGTGTCGGGATTGACCTTGAATCCCAGCAGCTTGACGGGGATATGCCCCTGATCGTGATACATGGCGACGACGGCGTCGTACTGGCCGGCGCGCAGCTTCACGAAGACGGTGTCGCCGGGGACGGGCCCCACCACGTCGAGGCCGTCGGCAACCGCTGCGGCGATGGTCGGCATGGAGATGTCGATATCCTGCCGGCCGAACAGGCCCCCTTCGCCGGCATGGGGGTTCAGGGCGGCCACGGCGATCTTCGGGCGCGCCTTGCCGAGCCGCTTCATGGCGTCGTTGGTGAGATCGATGACGCGGCGGATGCGCTCCGGCGTGATGCGCTTCGGCACGTCCTCGAGCGCCACGTGGGTGGTGACGTGGCTGACATTCATCGTGCCATGGGCGAGCATCATGACCGAGCCCCGCACGCCTGTGAGCTCGGCGAGCAGCTCGGTGTGGCCGGCATAATGATAGCCGGCAAGGTTCAGCGCCTCCTTGTTGAGCGGCGCGGTGACAAGACCCTGGATCCGCCCGGCCATGGCGAGGCTCACGGCCTTCTCGATGGCGAGATAGGCCATCCGCCCGCCGGGGGCGCCGACCTCGCCGGTGACGATGGGCCCGCCGGGATCGCCGGCCTGGAGGATGGCGGCCGCCGGCCAGGCATCGCCCTCGGCGACCTCGGGGATCGCGGCGGCGCCGAAAAGCGCCTCCGCCTTGCGCAGGGCCGGAACGTCACCGGTGACGAGAAGCTTGAGCTCGCCGGCCGCGAGACGGGGCGCCAGCAGCTGCACGGCGCGCACGATGATCTCCGGGCCGATGCCGGCGGGGTCGCCCATGGTGATCGCGAGATGGGGTATCATGACGGGATCTTTCCGGCGGATGTCGGAGCGGACGAGGCGCGGGCGGCGAGATCGGCGAAGAGGCCGGGTTCGCCGAAGGCGCCGGATTTGGAGATGACTGTTGTGCCCCGCCAGCGCCCCTCGGTGAGGCGCGAGAGGGCGATGCCCGGCTGCAGCTCGCCGAGCACATCGAGGCCGGTGGCGTCCAGCGCCGGCAGCAGCGCGCGCAGGGTTTCGCCGCCGCTGACGAGCAGCGTGGCCGGCTGCGGCACGGCGGCGACCAGGCTGGCGAACCGCGCGGCGATGGTGGCGCGGGCGGCTGGGCGCGGCGTGCCGGCGGGCAGGGCGGTGGTGACGAAGGCCGCGTCGGACTGGGCGAGCAGCGCGATGATGCCGGCGCTATCGGTGGCCTCCCGCCGGAGGGACGCCACGGCCTCGAGCTGGGCGGCTGTGACCGCATGATCGGTGCCGATGAGCCCGAGGAGCGGTCCCTCCCACCGCAGATCGGGGCAGGGCGCGCCGACCACGGTCCGGGCGAGAGCCCGCGCGAGGCCCGCCGAGCCGACCCAGAGCAGGCTGCCGCCGGCGGCAAGGACATTGGCGACGATGCGGTCGAGGTGTGCAGGCGTTTCCGCATCGAAGAGGCTGATGCCGCGGTCCGGCAGGTTCGCGGAACCGAGGCGCGCCACGGGATGTCCGGCTGCCGCGAGAGCTGCGCCCAGATCCTCGCCAGTCGGCGTCCAGGTTCCGCCCTGGATCCAGACCTGCCGACCGGAACGGGTGCGGCGGCCCTGTTCGGGAAGGGCCGGGGCGATGATGACGCGGTCGAAGCGGGTCGTTGCGAGGACGGCGGCGAGCTCGGCACCGGCATGGCCGCGCAGCAGGCTGTCGACCTTGAAGAAGGAAAGCCGGCCCGGGGCGGGGGCGAGCAGCGCCGCGGCGGCCTGCGCTGCGGTCGCCGCGTCCTTACGGGCGCGCTCGCGGGTGCCAATGTCGAGAACAAGCGAACGGCTGTCCTGCACGGCAATTCCGACGCGCAGGGGCGATGCCAGGCCGGCAAAGGCGGCGGCGGTGTCGAGCGCGCCGGTCATGTCATCGGCGATCATCCGGATCGCGGCAAAGGCGGCGCGGGGTTCCGGCACGGCATCGCGGGCGAGGGCCGTCACAGCGAGGCTCCGCCGCAGATGGTCAGAACCTGTCCGGTGATGGCGTCGGCATCCCGCGACATCAGGAAGGTGACGGCGGCAGCGACCTCATCCGGGCGGATCAGGCGGCCCATCGGCGGCACGCGCGGCGGCACGCCGCTGCGGCCGGGATCGCCGAGCATGGGCGTTTCGGTCGCAGCGGGCGCGACGACATTGACGGTGATGCCGCGCGCCACCAGTTCGGCGGCCCAGGACCGCGCCATGGCGACCAGCGCCCCCTTGGTCGCGGCATACTGGCTGCGTTGCGGCGAGCCGGTCCAGGTGCGGCTGCCGATCAGGACGATGCGGCCGCCCTCGGGCATCCGGGGTGCGAGGGCACCGGCAATCTCTTCCGCCGCGGCGACGTGGAGGTCCCACATGGCGCGGCCGCGCTCGGCATCGAGGGCGTCGAGGCCGCCGGTCGCGAGGATGCCGGCCGCATGGACGAAAGCCGTGGCCGCCGGGAGGCTTGCGACGAGCTCACGCCGCGCGGCGGCATCCGAGAGGTCGCAGGCGACATGCGCATAGTGCGGCGAGGCCATGGTCACGGGGCGCCGTGCAACGCCGGTGACCCTCCAGCCCTCGGCGAGCAGGCGCGCCGCGACCGCCGCGCCGATGCCGGAACTGGTGCCGGTGACCAGGGCGTGGCGCGGTCCGGCCATGGGTCAGGCCGTCGCTTCGGCGAAGGAGCGGGCGATCTCGGCCACCTTGGCCTCGACCTCGGCCGTCACGCTGGCTGGGCCGCGGCTCGGGCCGACATCGGGCATCACGGCGCGCAGCGCGCATTTCACCATGGTCGGCGGGAAACCGTGGGCGTAGAGCGTCGCGCGAAGGGCGCTGAACCGCTCCTGATGGGCCGTGGCCGCTGCGTGGTCGCCCGCGGTGAAGGCCGTCCAGATGCCGTTGAGGGTCAGCGGCGCGACATTGCCGAGGCCGGAAATGCTCCCCGCCGCGCCGTTCTGCAGGCCATGGAGCACCAGGGAATCCGGGCCGACCAGCACGTCGAAATCGTCGCGGCCTGCGGCGACGGCGAGGAAACCGTCGAGGCTCGCCTTGGAGCCCTCGCTGTCCTTGATGCCGACGATATTCGGATGGCCGGCGAGGCGCGCCGCGGTCTCGGGCGCGATCGTGTTCCCGGTGCGCGCGGGGATGTTGTAGAGGTAGACCGGCACGTCGAGGGCATCGGCGACACGGCGGTAATGGCCCTCGAGCTCGTCTTGCGAGCAGGCGATGAAGGAGGGCGTGATGGCCGAGACGGCCTTGACGCCGAGGCGCTGGATCGCCTTGCCCAGCGCGATCGTCTGGTGGGTCGAGATCTCACCGATATGGGCCAGCACGCCCGTCGTTCCGGCAGCCGCCTCCACGCAGATCTCGGCGACCCGCACCTTCTCGGCGAAGGAGAGGGTGTAGAACTCGCCGTTCGTACCGCCGCAGAAGACGCCGTTGCCCGCCTTGGCCTGCCGGGCGACCTGACGGCGCAGCGCCGCCTCCGCCACTGCCTCCTGGGCGTCGAAGGGCGTGACAATGGCGACGAAGGGGCCGGTCGGACGGGGCTGGGCGGTCATGGCATGCGCCTCCTGTGCGTCGGAGCGGCACGGCCCGGACCCCTCGGGCCGGCGTCACGCGGACTGGGCGCTGCTCCCGTGGCGCGACCTTGCTTGGCCGGCCTCTGCTTGTCAGGCCCGTAGAAGTCATACTTGTTTCAATGTGTCAACTTCAGGCCTGACAGGGCTTGGCTGATCGCTGGATTTCACGCCAGAAAATGTCGCAATAACAGAAGGTTAAATTGAAATTCTCGTTTATGAGAATTGATGAACGCCTGACAACTTTACAACTTTACAGCTTTGCGCTAGGGTGCTGCCTGTCCATCTTGGGGGCTGCATGACCGACATTGATGACTCGCCGCAGGTTGCCGCTCCGACGCCCCTGGTCGAGCGCGTGTTCGCCGGGCTTCAGGCGCGGATCACGGGCGGTGAGTTTCCCGCCGGTGGCCGCTTGCCGAGCGAGAACGACCTCGCGGCGGCCTATGTCGTGTCGCGACCGATCGTGCGCGAGGCGTTGCGATTGCTGCGGGAGGCGGGCCTTGTTTCGTCGCGCCGCGGCTCCGGAACTTTCGTGACCGCCCAGGCGGCTTCCGCCGAGGCGCCCGGCGCCAATCTCGCCTTCTCGCCGGTCTCGACCATTGCCGATGTGCAGCGCTGCTACGAGTTTCGCCTGGCGCTGGAGCCGGAACACACCTATTGGGCCGCGCTGCGCTGGAACGCGGCGGCGCTCGGCCGTATCGGCGAGGCGCTGGAGGCGATGAAATCCGCGACGCGCGCCCAGCATCACCGCGAGGATGCCGATTTCGCCTTCCATCTCGCGATCGCCGAGGCGAGCAACAACCACTACCACGTGTCCTCGCTGCTGGCGCTGAAGGACCACATCAGCGTCGGCATGAAGATGCATGGCACCACGCTGTTCCGGCCGAAGGGCTCGCTCGAAGGGGTCTATGCCGAACATGCGGCGATCCACGACGCCATCCGCAGCCGTGACGCGGAGCGGGCGAGGGCGCTGATGGCGCTGCACCTCAAGGGCTCGCGCGACCGCATCTTCGACGGCCACGCCCTCGATCTCGCGCTCTAGCGGCGGATGCCGGGGCTCTCGACGGGAAGACCGCGGGCGCGGGCGGCGAGGTAGAGCTCGAGCGCGACATAGTCATAGGCGCCATAGGGCAGCTGCGTCGCCCGGACGCCAAGGGAACAGGCGCGCAGTCGCCGGTGGAGCGAGCCCAGCGTGTTCCATTCGAGGCGATAGGCCGGGTAGCCGGTGCCGACCCCGCTGGAAATGACGTCACCGCGCAGCCGCCGGCCGACATTCTCGTCGTGGCACTGGCCGCAGGAGAGATTGAGCTGGCCCTGCCGGGTCTCGTAGAACCGCCGGCCGGCTTCAACATGGGGCGCCGCAGCCCCGTCCGTCTCGACAGCCACCGGCAGCCCGCGCGAGCGCAGGGCGATGGCGGCGGTGAGCGAGAGCAGCGCCTCGCTCTCGTAGCCGAAGGCAGGGGCCTGCTGATTGTCGGTGCGGCAGCGCTCGATGCGGGTTTCGAGGTTGAGCAGCGCGCCGTCGCTGGCGACGGCCGGATAGCGGGCGGCGACGCCGCGCATGCCGTCGATCGGGCCGTGGCAGCTCTGGCAGGACGGGCGGCCGGAGCGGGGGGCTTCCCGCCACAGCGCCTCGCCGCCATCGACCCATAGCCAGCCGGGATGGCGCGAGGGATCGTCCTGCAGCGCCCGGAGGTCCGGTGAGAGAAGGCTCGCGGGGGCGCGGACCTCGCCGGCCAACGCCGGGATCGCCGACGCCGCCAAGGCGAGGCCAAGGACGACCAGGCGCCTCATGTCACCGTCAGCATCTGCCGGCGCTCATAGACCGCGCCGCCGTCCTCCAGCCATTCGAAGACGACCTCGCCCGTCGTCGTCGCGACGGTGGTGAAGGCGACATAGGGGTTGGCGGCAATGCCCGGCGAGAGATCCATGTGGAGGATCTCGGCGCCGTCATAGGTGACGCGCAGCGTGTGGATGATCTTGCGCGGCACGGGGGTGAGGCCGGGCGCGTCGATGGCGCGGTCCATGGCGTGGCGCACGAGGACGCGGATCTCGATGATCTCGCCGCGGCGGGCCTCGGCGGGCATGGTGATACGGGCGGGAATGGAGGCTCCGGCCATGGCTCAGCCTCCGTCCACGCAGGCGCCGAGGATGACGATGACCTCGCGGGCGCCGCGATGCACCGTGCCGCGGCTGGTCTCGGTGAGGACGACGATGGTCTGGGTCTCAGCGAGGCGGATGCGCGTGCCGACCTCGGCGCGGCCGGCCCGCAGGCCGATGCGGAAGGTCGCAACGCGCGGAAACGGGTTCTTCTCGGCCAGGACATGGATGGCGGTGACATGGTCCTCGCCGCTCATCGGGCTGTCGATCCGGATCGTCAGGTCGACGGAATTGCCGTTTTCCGACAGCGTCGGCATGTCCAGCGTGACGCCGGCGGCAAGCGGCGTGCGGCCGGCGAGGACGGCGCGTTCGACCGATGCCATGGTCTCGCGCGGTGCGGTCTGGGCCCTCGCTGTGGTCGTTGCCGGCAAAAGGGCGGCGGCGCTGGCGGCGAGGGCCGCGCGGCGCGTGAGACCGGATCGCCGATCGGGTCGGGTCATCCCATCACTCCTTCAGCGTCGCGAGATAGGCCACGACGTCCTCGATCTCCTGCGCGGTCAAGACCGGCCGGCCCTCGAAGCGCGGATCGACGCGCAGGAGGTCGGCGGTGCGGTGATAGGCCGGCATGACCGCCGCCCCGTTGATCCGCGTCGGGTCGATGAGCCTGAGGCGCATCTGGCCGGGTGTCAGCCGTAGGGCCACGCCGGCCAGTGGCGGGCCGACCTCGCCCATGAAGGTCTCGCGCGGGTCCGGAATCGTGTGGCAGATCAGGCAATTGGCCGTCTCCCGGTTACGGACGATGCGCGCGCCGCGCCCGGCATCGCCCGCAAGGCCGTCCAGCGGTGCCTCGACGGCGTCGCCGGTGACAACGAAGGGCGCGACCTGCGCCGCAGCGGGAGCCGCGGCGAGGGCGAGCAGCAGCGCGGCGAGGGCCTGCCTCACGCGCGCCGGAGGTCCTGGTCCTTCAGCGGCACGGAGCGGATGCGCTTGCCGGTGGCGGCGAAGATGCCGTTCAGCACGGCGGGCGCCGCCACCATGATCGTCGGCTCGCCGACACCACCCCAGAAGCCGCCGGAGGGCATGACGATGGTCTCGACCGGTGGCATCTCGTCCATGCGCAGCACGTTGTAGCTGTCGAAATTGGTCTCGACGATCTGGCCGTCCTTCACCGTGCAGGCGCCGTAGAGCAGCGCCGAGAGGCCATAGACGAAGGATCCCTCGACCTGCATCTCGATCTGCCGCGGATTGACCGCGACGCCGCAATCGGTTGCCGCGACGATGCGATGGACCTTGAGTTTGCCCTGGGCATCGACCGAGACCTCGGCGGCGGCGGCGACATAGCTGCCGAAGCCCATCTGCTGGGCGATGCCGCGATGGACACCGGCCGGCGCGGGCTTGTCCCAGCCGATCTTCTCGGCGACCGCATTCAGCACCGCGAGATGGCGTGGATGGTTGCCCATCAGCTTGCGGCGGAAGGCGAGGGGATCCTGGCCCGCCGCATGGGCGAGCTCGTCGAGGAAGCACTCAAGGTAGATGGCGTTCTGGTTGTGGTTCACGCCGCGCCAGAAATGCGGGGGCACGTGGGTGTTCCGCATGGCGTGGTCGATGAGCAGGTTCGGGAACGAATAGCCGATCTGGCTGTCGTTGCCGCCGGCATTGAGCCCCTGGAACTGCACGGGATCGCGGCCGTTCTGCAGGGCGGTGGGGAAGACATAGGACAGGATCGACTGGCCGGAGATGCGCATGTGCAGGCCGACGAGGTTGCCCTGCGCGTCGAGGCCGCCGGTCATCTTGGCCATGGTCACGGGGTGATAGCGCCCCTGGACCATGTCCTCCTCGCGGGTCCACTGCGTCTTGATCGGCACGCCGGGAACCTGCTTGGCGATGTTGACGGCCTGGATAAGCCAGTCATGGGTGGTGCGCCGGCCGAAGCCGCCCCCGAGATCGACGCGATGGACGTCGCAGGCGGTCTGCGGCAGGCCCGCGGCCTGGGCGGTGGCGGCCAGCGCCGCCTCGCCGTTCTGGGTCGGGCACCAGACGTCGCAGCGCGTGGGGGTCCAAAGCACCGTGGCGTTCATCGGCTCCATCGGCGCGTGGTTCTGGAAGGGATAGGCGTAGACCGCCTCCACCTTGCGGGCGGCGCTGGCAATGGCCGCGCGGGCATCACCATTGGTGTTGCCGACGAAGGCTTCCGCGGCGTCGAGACCCTCGCGGAGCTGCGCCTCGATGGTCTGGGAGGAGACGGCGCGGTTCGGGCCGTAGTCCCAGGTGACGGGCAGGGCGTCCAGGGCGGTCTTGGCCTGCCAGAACGTGTCGGCAACGACCGCCACGGCGGTGTCGGCGACCTTCAGGACATGGCGCACGCCCGGCATGGACGAGACCTTCGACGCATCGAAGGAGGCGACCTTGCCGCCGAAGACGGGGCATTCCTTGGGGACCGCGACCAGCATGCCCGGCATCTTCAGGTCCGAGCCATAGACGAGCGCGCCGGTGGTCTTGGCGGCGGTGTCGAGGCGCTTCACCGACTTGCCGATGACCGTCCAGTCCTTGGGGTCCTTCAGCGTCACGTTGGCGGGCGGCGTCAGACGCGCGGCAGCGGCGGCCACCTGGCCGTAGCGCACCGAGCGGCCGGAAGCGGCATGGGTGATGACGCTGTCCTTGGCCGTGCACTCGGCTGCGGGCACGCCCCAGGCCTCGGCCGCGGCCTGGATCAGCATGATGCGGGCGGCAGCGCCGCCGCGGCGGACATAGTCGTGGCTCTGGCGGATGCCCTGGCTGCCGGCTGTGAGGAAGGCGCCCCAGGCGCGGTTGCGTGCCAGCGACTGGCCGGGCGTCACATATTCGGTGACTATCTTCGACCAGTCGCAGTGCAGCTCCTCGGCGATCATCTGGCAGAGGCCGGTGCGCGTGCCCTGGCCCATCTCGGAGCGGGCCATGCGCAGAACGACGGTGTCATCCGGGCGAATGACCACCCAGGCGTTGATTTCGGGCGTCGCTGCGGGTGCCGGCTGCTGGGCGATAGCGCCGGTCGGCAGGTAGAAGCCGACGGTGAGGCCGGCGGCGGCCTTGAGGACGGCGCGACGGGAGGTCGTGGTGGTCTCGATGAGCGTCATGACGTCCTCCCTCAGCCCTGGCGGTTCGCAGCGGCCTGCTTGATGCCGGCGCGCACGCGGTTGTAGGTGCCGCACCGGCAGATGTTGGTCATCGCATTGTCGATGTCCTCGTCCGTCGGGTTCGGCTTCTCCGCCAGAAGGGCGGCAGCGGCCATGATCATGCCGGACTGGCAATAGCCGCACTGGGGAACGTCGAGATCGCGCCAGGCGACCTGGATCGGGTGCATGCCGTTGGGCGACAGGCCCTCGATGGTGACGATCTTCTGGTCGGGCGAGACGGCGCTCAGCGGCATGGAGCAGGAGCGCACCGCCTGGCCGTCAATGTGGACCGTGCAGGCGCCGCAGGCCGCGATGCCGCAGCCGTACTTGGTACCGGTAAGCCCGACATGGTCCCGAATTGCCCAGAGCAGCGGCGTGTCATCCGCCGCCGTGACCTCGACCACCTGGCCATTGATGTTGAGTTTCGCCACCGCCGTCTCCCTTCGTTCGCGTCGGGCCGTGACGGCCTCTTCGTTGGAAGGATTCCACTGTGGAGCGGCCTACGAAACAACCCGTAACGGAGAGGGCGGCTTTCACTTTGTCGAGAGGTGGGAGACGGATAATCTCCACGCCTTGCAAGTGAAATTCGTCGGTCAAGCCCCAGAGGGGCGAGGCTTGCACAACCGGCGGGGTCGGCGCGGCGAGGCCGTGGCCCTCAGACGCGCGAACTGCCGCGATAGAAGGGCTCGTGCCGGGCCGGGTCGATATAGCCGGCATAGAAGCGCCGGACATGCGGCAGCAGCGCCTTGGAGAGGTGCCGCCGCTCCATCTCGTCATGCGACAGGGCCTTGGACAGATCATCGTGCAGCGCTTTCAGCGCCGCGTCGCGGTCGACGCGGGTGAAACGGCCGTCGGCATAGAGGATCTCCCCGTCGCACATCACCGCCTTCACGCCGGAGGGCTTGGCCCGCTGGACCAGCGCATCCACCGCCGAGGTTTCCGCGTCGAGATAGGGCCAGGCGATGGCCTGGTGGTCGTGGAGGACGAGATCGGCCGCCTTGCCGACCTCCAGCCGGCCAATGGTCTCGCCGTAGGGCGTCGTCGCGGCGCCGCCCACGGTCGCCATGCGCAGGACCTGCGGGATGGTGGGGACGTCGGCCTCGACCATGCCGGGAACGCGGTGGGCGCGCAGCACCATGCGCAACTCCTGCAGCATGTCGCGGTCGTCGTTGATGCCGGCCTCGTCGATGCCGATGGCGGTGGTGAGACCCCGGGCCTCGAAGGCGTTGAGCGGGGCAAGGCCCGAGCGCAGGCGGAAATTCGAGGAGCAGTTGTGGCAGATGCAGGAGCCGGCCTCGGCGAGACGGTCGATGTCGGGCTCGGAAAGCCAGACGCCGTGGCCGATGGTCAGGCGCTCGTTCACCAGGCCGAAGCGGCCGAGGTAGTCGACGGCCGTGCCGCCGCCGCGTCGAGCAGCATATTCCTTCTGGTAGGCGGTCTCGACCAGGTGCATGTGCATCGGCGCGGCAAAGCGCTCCGAGGTCTCCGCAAGCCGCCCTAATGCGGTGTCGGAGCACCAGTGGAGGTTCGCCGGCGCCAGCTGGATCTTCACCCGCCGCTTGCCCTGGTGGCGGGCGTGCAGGCTCTCGAACAGGCCCATCGTCTCGTCGAGGTTCATGCGGAAGCGGTCGAAATAGCGCTTCATCGGGTCCTGCAGCTCCGCCGGCAGGCTGGCGATGAGGTCCGCATCCGCCTGGTAGACGAGCCGGTTCTGGTCGCGGACGCCGTAGCAATAGGAGACCCGCATGCCGATGGCCTCGTAGGCGCGGATGACCTCGCCGATCTTGGCCTCGACCTCCGTTGCGGTGCCGGGCAGAAGGCTCTGGATATGCTGGACGGTCGTCACGCCCGAGCCGACCATCTCGAAGGCCGAGTAGAGCGTGTCGAGGTAGAGATCGAGGTTGCGGATCACCATGCGGGTGATGAACCAGAGCTCCAGCGGCATGTCGGGCGAGCCGAGCTGGACCGGTGTCAGGCCGACATGGTGGTGGGCATTGACGAAGCCCGGCAGCACCACCTCGCGCCCCGTGCCGATGACCGGCACGGTCGGGTGACGGGCGGAGAGCTCGGCGAAGCTGCCGATGGCGGTGATCACACCGTCCTCCTGCAGGACCCCGCCGCCGTCGATGGTCTCGCAGGTGAAGCGGTCGGCGACACCGGTCATGAGCGTGTGGCTGCGAATGAGCGAGGCGGGCATGGGGAATCCGGAGGGCAGGGGCGGCGCGCGATGATGGACGCAGCGATGCCGGGAGGCAAAGCCACGTGGGTTGTGCCCATCACAGGCAAGAGCGGGGCCTGACGGCGGGCCGCCGCCCCCGTCCTTCGGCGGAGGGGGCCTGCAGCGCCCCGGGCTTCCGGGCATCGCCGCGATGCGCCATCTTGGCCCCCCGCGGTCCCGTCGGGCCGCCCAGCCGTCTCTCCGGGATCTGCGCCGTGAAGCTGTTCTTCTCCCCCGCCTCGCCTTTCGTCCGCAAGGTCATGGTCTGCGCCATCGAGCGCGGCATCGACGGGCAGATCGACAAGCTTCCCGCCGCCGCCCATCCCATCAACCAGGACGCCACGATCAAGGCGCACAACCCGACCGGCAAGGTGCCGACGCTGATCGGCGATGACGGTGCGGCGATCTATGATAGCCGGGTCATCTGCGAATATCTCGACGCCATCGGTTCGGCCCCGGCGCTGTTCCCGGCCGGCGCTGCCCGCTGGCCGGCCCTGGTGCTGCAGTCGGCGGCCGACGAAATGCTCGATGCGGCGCTGCTCGCCCGCTACGAGAGCGTCGCGCGCCCTGAGGCGCTGCGCTGGGCCGACTGGCATGCCGGCCAGATCACCAAGATCCGCACGACGGTCGCCAATTTCTCCTCGTCATGGCTGCCGCATCTCGAGGCCAAGGTCGACATCGGCACGATCGCGGTCGCGGTCTCGCTCGGTTATCTCGACTTCCGCTTCCCCGACATCGCCTGGCGCGACGGCAATACGGCGCTCGCCGACTGGTATGCCCGCTTCTCCGAGCGGCCGTCGATGAAGGCCACCGTTCCGGTGGGCTGAGGGCCCGCGCTCAGGCCTTGAGGCCCGCGGCGCAGGCGCGGGCCACGTCGGCATGCGTGGCGAACCAGCAGCCACCCTTCGCCTTCATGTGGCGGATCAGCTCCTCGACGATGAAGATGCGGGAGCGATAGCCGATGACATGCGGATGCATGGTGAGGAGGAAGAGCCCACCCTCCTCATGCGCCCGGTCAAACTCGCGGATGAAGATCTCGAGCACGGCGGGTGGCGGGGTGTGCGGCCGCAGCCCCTTGAACCGGTCCATGTTGAAATAGGGCGCGTCGTCGCGGATCCATTCGACGGGCAGTTCGACGATGCCGGTGGGTTCGCCCGCCTCGACCAGTTCATAGGGGTCGTCGTCGGCCATCAGCGAGGAATCGTAGAGGAGCCCGAGCTCGCGCTGGATCTTCAGCGTCGCGGGCGAGAAGTCCCAGGACGGTGTGCGCATGCCGACGGCCCGCACGCCGGTGATCTTTTCGAGCGCGTCGGCGGCGCGGAAATGCAGGTCGCGCTCGATGGGTTCGGGCAGGACCGAGTTCAGCTCGTGGATCCAGCCATGGAGGCCGATCTCATGGCCCTCGGCCACGACGCGGCGCTGCTCGTCGGGGTGGAGGAGGGCGGTCACCGCCGGCACGAAGAAGGTCGCCGGCACGCTTTCCTTCGCCAGGAGCGAGAGGATGCGCGGCACGCCCTTGCGGGTGCCGTATTGGCCCCACGACATCCGGCCGATGGAATTGCCGCCGTCGCGCAGTTCGTTGGTCTCGTGGTCGGAATCGAAGGAGAGGGCGACGGCGCAGCGCGCCCCGCCGGGCCACGCAGCCGGCTTCAGCAAGCGTCCGGCGCGGACTTGGGCCACGCGGCGCCGCCACTCGGCCTCGTCCCACTGCCAGGGTTCTTGCTGCGCGGTCATTAGGCACTCTCCCCGGGCTGGGTCAGCGGATGGTGGCAGGCCGTGCGGCGGCCGTCGGCGAGGTCGCGTAGGGCCGGCACGACCGAGCGGCAGGTCTCGTCGGCGCGCGGGCAGCGCAGGTGGAAATGGCAGCCGGGCGGCGGGCTGAGCGGCGAGGGCAATTCCCCCTCGATCGGCCGGAAGGCGACGAGGTCGTCGCCCTCGGTGACGAGCTTCGGCACGCTGTCGAGCAGCGCCCGGGTATAGGGATGGGCGGGATTGTCGTAGATGGCCGCGGTCGGGCCGACCTCGACGATCCGGCCGAGATACATGATGGCGACGCGGTCGCAGATGTGCCGGACGACGCCGAGATCATGGCTGATGAACAGCATGGTCAGGTTCAGCTCGCGGCGGAGCTTCAGGAACAGGTTGACGATCTGCGCCTGGATCGAGACGTCGAGCGAGGCCACCGGCTCGTCGCAGACGAGGATGTCCGGGCGCATCGCGAGCGCGCGCGCGATGGCGATGCGCTGCCGCTGCCCGCCCGAGAACTGGTGGGGGAAGCGATCAGCCGCATCGGCCGGCAGACCAACGGCCGTCAGCCAGCGGCCGACCTCGGCCTTGGCCTCGGCGCGGCGGATGAAGCCATGGGCGATCGGCCCCTCGGCGATGGTGTCGCCGACGCGGACACGCGGGTCGAGCGAGCCGAAGGGGTCCTGGAAGATCATCTGGACCCGCGTGGTGGTCTTCACGCGCCGCTTGGCGCCGCCCATGACGGGGGCGTCGTGGATGTAGCACTCACCCTCGCTCGGCGGGTGGATGCCGGCGATGACGCGGCCGAGGGTGGACTTGCCGCAGCCGGATTCGCCGACGAGGCCGAGTACCTCGCCCGGCGCGATGGCGAGCGAGACGCAGTCCACGGCATGGACGGTGCGGTCGTCGACGGGCGCGCCGAAGAAGCCGGCAATCCGCTCGCCGAGCGAGAGGCTCGGGGCGAAGCGGCGGGAGACGTTGTCGACGCGGACGATGGGGCCGGTCATGCCGCGATCCCCTGCGGATGATGGCAACGCCACAGCCGGTCGGCGGCGAGCGTCGGATCGGGATCGGCCTCGCAGGCGGGCGAGGCAAAGCCGCAGCGCGGGGCGAAGGCGCAGCCCTTGGGCAGGGCGAGCATGGAGGGCGGCGCGCCCGGGATCTGCGGCAGGTCGGCGCCCGCCTCGGATCTTGCGGGCAGGGAGGCGAGGAGCCCGGCCGTGTAGGGATGGCGCGGCTCCGACAGCACCGAGCGGATCGGCCCCTGCTCGATGACGCGGCCCGCATACATGACGAGGATGCGCGAGGCGAGGGCGGAGACGGTCGCGAGGTCGTGGCTGATCCAGACCATGGCGGTGCCGGTGTCGCGGGCGAGCGCGCGCATCTCGGTGAGGATCTGCGCCTGCACCGAGACGTCGAGCGCGGTGGTGGGCTCGTCGCAGATGATGAGCTTCGGCCGGTTGAGGAGGGCCGTGGCGATGGCGACGCGCTGGCGCATGCCGCCGGAGAACTGGTGCGGATAGGCGTCGAGCCTGCGGGCGGCGTCCGGAATGCCGACGAGGGTGAGGACCTCCGCGACGCGGGCGCGGGCCGCGGCTTCGCTGACCCGTTCATGGGCGTGGATGGCCAGCGCCATCTGGTCCCCGATGCGCAGGACGGGGTTGAGAGTCGCCGCCGGGTCCTGGAAGACCATGGCGATCTCCCGGCCGCGCACGGCCCGAAGATCCCGCGGGGCCATGCCCACGAGCTCGCGCCCCGCGAGCTTCACCGAGCCGCTGGCGATGCGGCCGGGCGGGTCGATCAGGCCGAGGATGGAGAAGCCGGTGACACTTTTTCCTGAGCCGGATTCGCCGACGAGGCCGACGATCTCGCCGGCATTGACGTCGAAGGAGACCTCGCGCACGGCGCCCACGACGCCGGCGCGTGTCGGGAATTCGGTGGTGAGGCCGCGGACGGCGAGCAGCGGCTCGGTCATCGCCGGAGCCTCGGGTTCAGCTGGTCGCGCACCTGGTCGCCGACGAGGTTGATGGAGGCGATGAGCACGATGAGCGCGATGCCGGGATAGATGGAGATCCAGTAGCGGCCGGAGAGCAGGTACTGGAAGCCGTTGGCGATGAGCATGCCGAGGGATGGCTCGCTGACGGGTAGGCCGAGGCCGAGGAAGGACAGCGTCGCCTCCAGCGCGATGGAATTGGCGATCTGGACGGTGGCCACCACGATCAGCGGCGGCAGGCAGTTCGGCAGGATGTGGCGGAGCACCACCACATGCGCCTTCAGCGGCGTGGAGAGCGCGGCCTCCACGTACTCCTTCGACCGCTCGGCCGAGGCGGCGCCATGGGCGGTGCGGGCAAAGTAGGCGTATTGCGCGGTGACCAGGGCTGCGACGAGCTGCCATTTGCCCTGGCCGAGCAGAGCCGCCAGCACCAGGGCCAGCAGGATGGCTGGGAAGGATAGCTGCAGGTCGATGAAGCGCATGATCAGCGCCTCGACACGGCCGCCGAGATAAGCGGCGAAGGTGCCGAGCGTCGCCCCCAGCGTGAAGGCGATGATGCCGGCGGAGAGGCCGATCTCGATGGAGACGCGCAGGCCATAAAGGATGGCCGAGAGCACGTCGCGGCCCTGGCCGTCCGTCCCAAGCCAATGGGTGATGCCGGTGCCTGGGCTGACATAGCCCGGCGGGCGGCGGGCGTCGGATAGGCGCAGGCCCGCCATGTCATAGGGGTTCTGCGGCGTGATCCACGGGGCGATGAGCGAAACCAGCACGATCGCGACGACGAGGCCGAGCGCCACCACGGCGACGCGGTTGACGCGGAACTCGTCCCAGAACTGGCGGAGCGGGGAGGCGCTCATGACGCCTTCCTCAGCCGCAGCCGCGGGTCGAGCGCGACATAGGCGATGTCGATCAGCAGGTTGATGACGATGAAGAAGAAGGCGACCAGCATGAGGTAGGCGACCATCACCGGGCGATCGAGCGTGTTGATGGAATCGATGATGAGCTTGCCGACCCCGGGCCAGGAGAAGATCGTCTCGGTGACGACGGCGAAGGCAAGGGTCGAGCCGAATTCGAGGCCGAAGACGGTCACGATGGGGATGGCGATGAGGCGCAGCACGTGGCGCCGCAGGATCGTCGCCTCGCTCTCGCCGGCGGCGCGGGCGAACTTCACCGTGTCGGTCAGCATGATCTCGCGGGTGCCGGCGCGGGCGAGGCGCACCATCATCGCGAACTTGAACAGGGCGAGATTGAGGGCGGGCAGGAACAGGTGCTGCCAGCCATTGGCGGTGAGCACGCTCCAGGAGACGCCGAAGAGCTCGCGCGTCTCGCCGCGCTGGCCGGCGGGCAGCACGCCGAGCTGCACCGCGAAGACGAAGATGAGGACGAGGCCGATCCAGAAGGTCGGCACGGAGAAGCCGAGGATCGACACGCCCATGATGGCGCGGGCGGCGAGGCTGTCGGGCCTGTAGCCGGCATACATGCCAAGCGGCACGCCGATCAGCGTTGCGCCGACGACGGCGACGAGGGTCAGTTCCAGCGTCGCCGGCAGGCGCGATAGGATCAGCGGCAGGACCGGCGAGCCGAAGACGAAGGAGCGGCCGAAATCGCCCTGGATCAGCCGTCCGAGGAAGTCGAGATATTGCCGCCAGAGCGGCTGGTCGAGACCGTAGAGGCGGATCGCTTCCTCGCGGATCTGCTGGGTGGCATCGGGCGAGAGCAGCACGTCGATGGGATTGCCCACCGCATAGACGCCGCAGAAGACCAGGGCCGAGATCACCAGCATGACCACCACGGCCTGCAACAGGCGCTGGATGATATAGCCGAGCATGTCAGGCCCAGCCGTCGGCGATGAGGGCGCGGGTCTCCTCCACCGCTACGTCCCAGATGGCGAGCATGTCCTCGTCGGGGCGCTGGTAGAGGCCGCCATAATTGCCGTCGCCGAGCAGCGCCTTCTTGGCGCCGGGATCGAGCTGCTGGAACCGAGCAAGGTCCATCATCGGCTTCTGGTGGGCGGGGGATGCCACATTGGGCAGCCGCGTCCAGGGGAAGTTCTCCATCCACGAGGCATGCGAGGCGACGGGATCGATGGCCTGGACCTTGGCGAAGGTTTTGGGCGCGTTCCACCAATTGTGCCACTTCACCTGGCAGCCGCGGTTGCGGTCGAGCCATTCGAGGATGGCGCCATGGGCCGGCGAATTGCCGCCATGGCCGTTGACGATGGTGATGCGGCGGAAGCCGGAGCGCACCATGCCGTCGAGAATGTCGGTGAGGAGCGCGCAGAGGGTCGAGAGGCGCAGCGTCACCGTGCCGGGATAGTCGACGAAGCTCGGCGTGAAGCCGTAGCTCACCACGGGAAAGACCGGGACGGCGAGGGGGCCTGCCGCCTCCGCCGCCACACGCTCGGAGAGGATGGAGTCCACCGCAAGGCTCAGGCCCGCATGCTGCTCGGTGGAGCCGACGGGCAGCACGGCGCGGTCATCGCCCCGCACATGGGCCTCGACCTGCATCCAGTTCATCTCGGCGATGCGCATGGCGAGCCTCACTCCGTCCCGTCACCTGCATGGAACATGCCGAGCACCACCTTCGCCATGAGCGTCGAGAGCTGCTCGCGCTCGATCAGCGACAGGGGCTGCAGCATCGCCTCCTCGAAGGCGATGAAGCGCGGCATGGCCTCGTCGAGCAGGGCGCGGCCGGCCGCCGTCAGCTGCAGCGGCTGGGCGCGGCGGTCGGAGGCGTCGGTGCCGCGGGTGATGAGGCCGAGCTTCGTGAGCCGGCTGACCGCGCGGCTCAGCGTGTTCTTCGGGAAGGCGGTGGAGGAGGCGATCTCGGAGGCCGTGACGCCCTCCATGATGCCGAGGCTGTACAGCACGACGAATTCCGGGCGGGCCAGGCCGAAGCGCTCCTCGACCCAGCCGTAGAGCGGCTGATTGTAGCGCAACGCCAGATAGTTGAAGCGCGCGGCGAAACCGCAGGGGTTCTTCCACAGGCGCGCATGGGTGAAGGCGTCGAGCCGCTGCTGCGTCCCTGCGACCTCCGGCTCGGCGATGGCGTCGATGGCGGCAGATGGTTCCAAGTAGAACTTCCTTCTCCGTGACGCCCATTATATCGGCAGAAGATGGTTCCACAAGGTATTGACTAGCTCCTGTGCACGCCTTTTGAATGGGCGTCATCGGGCCGCCCGGGCGGGCGCCCTGACCCGGAGGATCCCATGCGTGTTCTCACCCGTTCCCTCATGCTCGGCCTTCTGGGCATGGCCGCCGTGCTGCCGGCCGGCACGCCGGCGGCCCTCGCACAGACGCTGACGATCGGCGTCCGCAGCGGCCCCGAATCCATCGACCCGCATTTCACCGCCACCGGCTCCCATGCCGAGGCGCTGAAGCACGTCTTTGACACGCTGGTCTGGTCCGGCCGTGGCCTCGAGCTCGAGCCGCGCCTTGCCGAGAGCTGGCGCGCCATCGACGCGACCACCTGGGAGTTCAAGCTGCGCCGCGGCGTGAAATTCCATGACGGCTCGGACTTCACCGCCGATGACGTGAAGTTCTCCATCGAGCGCATCCCGATGGTGGCCGGCCCCAACCCGACGACGATCTATGTCCGCCGGGTCAAGGAGACGCGGATCATCGATCCCTACACCGTCCATATCGTCACGGACGGCCCGGCGCCGAACCTGCCGAACGATTTCATCCGCCTGTTCATCGTCTCGTCGAAGGCCGCCGCGGGCCTCACCCGCGAGAGCGCCAACGAGGCCTTCAACTCGGGGCGCGCTGCCGTCGGCACCGGCCCCTATCGCTATGTGTCGTGGCAGCCGCGCGGCGAGCTGGTTCTCGCCCGCTTCGACGGATACTGGGGCGAGAAGGAGCCCTGGGAGCGCCACATCCGCCGCGAGATCCCGAACGATGCCGCCCGCGTCGCCCAGCTGCGGGCTGGCCAGCTCGACCTCATCACCCGCGTTCCGGCGACCGACGTGGCGACGCTGCGCCGTGACGCCCGCCTGACGGTCCAGACGGTCGACACCGTCTATCTGTTCAACCTCGAGATGGACGTGCGGGAGCGGGCCAACGGCATCACTGCCAAGGACGGCTCGGCGCTGCCGGCCAATCCGCTGCGCGACCTGCGGGTCCGCCAGGCCATCGATCTTGCCATCGACCGGCCGGCGCTCGCCGAGGTCGCCATGGAAGGCCTCGGCAAGCCGGTGAACCAGCTGGTCACCTCGACCATCTTCGGCTTCAACAAGGCCATGCCGGCGCAGCGGCACGATCCCGCCGAGGCGCGCCGCCTGCTCACCGCGGCCGGCTATCCCAACGGTTTCCGCGTGCCCTTCGCCTTCACCAACGACCGCCTGCCCGGTGACCGCGAGGTCGGCACGGCCATCGCCCAGATGCTGGCGGCGGTCGGCATCGAAGCCCAGCCGAACGGCATGCCGGCGGCGGTGTTCTTCCCCGCCCGCACCCGCGGCGAGCTCTCCATGTCCATGTCGGGCTGGGGCACGCTGACGGGCGAGGCGCATTACACCCTGTCCTCGCTCAGCCATTCCAATGACCGCGAGCGGCGCATGGGTGCGTTCAACGTGCTCGGCTATTCCAATCCGACCGTCGACAAGCTGCTGCAGGACGCGGCGATCGAGATGGACGAGGCCAAGCGCCGCAAGCTGCTCGAGGATGCGGCAGTGGCCGCCGATGCCGACAAGCAGCGCCTGCCGATCGTCGCGGTCTCCTCCGCCTGGGCCATGGCCAAGGCCAAGGTGACGCTCAGCCCCCGCGTCGACGAGGACACGCTCGCCATGGACATCCGTCCGGCGCGCTGACCTGATCCGGCGGCGGCTCCAGGGCCGCCGCCGTTCCGCATGAGGACAAGGCCGATGGCGGCATCACCCATCCTGATCTGGGGCGCAGGCGCCATCGGTGGCACGCTCGGCGCCTACTGGAAGCGCGCCGGGCTCGATGTCGTGCTGGTCGACCAGGTGGCCGAGCATGTCGAGGCCTGCCGGACCCGCGGCCTCGCCATCACCGGTCCGGTCGAGGAGTTCACGCAGGTCGTCCCGGCTCTGACGCCGGCCGAGGTGCGAGGGACCTTCGACATCATCGTGCTGGCGGTGAAGGCGCAGGCGACGGAAGCGGCCCTCGCGCAGCTGAAACCGCATCTTGCCGCCGACGGCTATGTGCTCTCGGCGCAGAACGGTCTCAACGAGCTCACCATCGCCCGCGCGGTCGGCGAGGACCGCACCATGGGCTGCTTCGTCAATTTTGGCGCGGACTGGCACGGGCCGGGCGAGATTCTGTTCGGCAACCGCGCCGCCGTGGTGGTCGGCGAGATCGACGGCTCGATCCGCGAGCGCACCCGGGCGATGCACCAGCGGCTTGCCATCTTCGAGCCGAACGCCGTGCTGACCGACAACATCTGGGGCTATCTCTGGGGCAAGCTCGCCTATGGCGCGATGCTGTTCGCCACGGCGCTCACCAACGACTCCATGTCGGAGAATTTCGCGGATCCGAGGCGCACCATCGTCTTCGACAGGCTGGGGCGCGAGGTCATGGCGGTCGCCAAGGCGCGGGGCGTCGTGCCCATCGGCTTCAACGGCTTCGACCCCGAGGTTTTCGCGCCCGGCGCTCCGCCCGAGGGCTCAGCAGCCTCCATCGCCGCGCTCGCCGAGTTCAACCGCCACACCGCCAAGACCCATTCGGGCATCTGGCGCGATCTCGCGGTGCGGAAGCGCAAGACCGAGGTCGATCCGCAGATCGGCGTGATCGCCACGCTGGGGGCCGAGGTCGGTGTCGCGACGCCTGCCATCGCCAAGCTCGTCGACCTCATTCATGCCATCGAGGACGGCGAGAAGCCCATGGCGTTCTCGACCTTCCAGAAGCTGATCGACACATGCGCATCGACCTGACCGGCCGCGTCGCCTTCGTCACCGGGGCGGCGCAGGGGATCGGCAAGGCCATCGCCCTTGAGTTGCGGGCCGCCGGGGCGACGGTCGTCGTGGCCGACATGGATGGCGACGGGCTCGGCGCCTTTGCGGTGTCGCAGGGGTTCACGGCGCGGGTGCTTGACGTCTCGGAGCGCTCCGCCGCCCATCGCGCCATCGCCGACGTGGTGGCCGCCCATGGCCGCATCGACATTCTCGTCAATGCCGCCGGCGGCGTGCGCGGCCAGGTGGGCCGGCCCATCGCCGAGGTCAGCGAGGACGAGTGGCGCGTCCTGTTCGAGGCCAATGTCGACGGTGTCTTCTGGCTGGCGCAGGCGGCGAGCGGCCCCATGGCCAAGGCGGGCCATGGCCGCATCGTCAACATCGCCTCGGGCGCGGGCCTTCGCCCGAGCCTCACCGGCATCCAGGCCTATACGGCGGCGAAGCACGCGCTGGTCGGCCTCACCAAGCAGCTCAGCCAGGACCTCGGTCCCTCCGGCATCACCTGCAACGCGGTCGCGCCGGGCTTCGTGCGCTCCAACCCGGCTACCGAACGGCAGTGGAAGGCCTATGGACCGGATGGGCAGAAGCGGCTGGTCGAATCCATCCATGTCCGCCGCCTCGGCACGCCAGAGGACATTGCCCATGCCGTACTGTTCCTGGTCAGCGACCAGGCCTCCTGGATCAGCGGGCAGATCCTGTCGGTGGATGGCGGCCGGTCCTGACGGTCAGCGGGCCGCGGCAGGCGCTGCACTTTCCAGCCGCTGCACCAGCCTTTGCGCGAATTTGGCCGCGGCGACGGTGAGCGGCCGGCCGCGCAGCTGACCGATGGCGAGGCGCCCCGGCGGCACGTCCCGGGTGTCGATGGGACGCGAGACCAGCCCGTCGGCATCCCCCTCTGCCGGCGGCGCGCCGACGGCGATCTGGAAGGTGATGGCGTCCTCGCGCAGCACGACGTTGCGCAGGAACTCGAAGGAATTGGATTCGATCGCCGGCTCCACCGGCAGCGACCGCCGGGCCGCGGCCTCAGCCAGCATCTGGCGGCCGCCATAATTGCCGTCCGGCAGGGCCAGCGGGTGGGCGAGGCAGTCGCGCAGCCTCAGGACGGGCCGCGCGGCCAGAGGGTGGTCGCGCCGCATGATCGCGACCAGCGGCTGGTCGGCCGCGGCGATGACCGCAAAGTCCGGCGAGGGCGAGGGCCGGAAGACCACGGCGAGGTCGACATCGAACTCCGTGAGCGCGTCGAGCGCCTGGCCATGGCCGAGGATGCGCACGTCAAAGCGCACCTGCGGGAAATCCGCGCGGTAGGCGGTGATTTCCTCGGGCAGCAGCCGGTAGGCGAGGGCGTGGCTGCAGGCCAGCGCGATCTTGCCGCGGCGAAACCCCGAGAGGTCCTCGATCTGCGAGCGGACGCGGCTCGTGTCGGCGATCTGGTCGCGGATATGGCGGATGAGGAGTTCGCCGGCCGCATTGAGGCGCACGCCGCGCGGCAACCGGTCGAAGAGCGGCGTGCCGAGCTCCTTCTCCACGTCCTGGAGGCGGCGGTTGAGGGCCGAGGCGGTGACGTTGAGGCGTTCTGCGGCTTGCCGGATGGAGCCGGTGCGGGCGACCTCGTCGATATAGCGCCAGACCTTGAGATGCCGCATGTCGTGCCCCTGGCGCTGACCGATGCCGTTTCGGCAGCGGACTGTAGAAAACTCGGCACAAGACGGCAACGCTGGCTGTGACTAGCGTGCGCCATCCCGCTTCGAGCCCGGAGGCCGCCATGTCCCAGACCTTCAGCCGCAGGTTCGTCGTCGGTGGCGCTGCCGCCGCGACCCTTCTTCCCTTCGTGCCGGCCGCCCCGGCCATCGCCCAGACCGCACCGGTCCGCCTCAGGATGGTGCTGAACTGGCGCTACCAGGGGCCGCAGAGCTGGTTCTTCCTCGCGCAGGACAACGGCTATCTCCGGCAGGCCGGCATCGAGATCGACATCGACCAGGGCAATGGCTCGGGCGCGGCGGTCGGCGCGGTGGGCTCCGGCACCTATGACATGGGCTTCGGCGACATCAACGCGCTCATCGCGCTCGCCGGCCGCAAGGCGGGCCCCGATCCGACGACGCCCATCGGCATCTACATGATGTTCAACCGCCCGCCCTTCACCATCGCGGTGAAGGCGGATGGGCCGATCAAGGAGCCGAAGGACCTCGAGGGCAAGAATATCGGCGGTCCGGCCAATGACGGCGCGCTGCAGCTCTTCCCGGCCTTCGCGCGCCTGACCAGGATCGACGCGTCCAAGGTGACCATCACCAACATGGCGCCGAACCTGCGCGAGCAGATGCTCCAGCGCGGCCAGGTCGACGGGGCCTTCGGCTTCGTCAACACGATCCGCTTCTCCGCCAAGGCCGCCGGCATCGATCCGGACAAGCAGTTCCGCTTTATCAATTACGGCGATCACGGCATGGACCTCTATTCCAACTGCCTGATCGTCTCCCGCAAGCTGGTGAACGAGCGGCCCGACGCCCTGCGCGCCATCGTCGCCGCCTTCGACCGCGGCGTCGTCGACACGCTGAAGGACTATGACGCGGCGGTCGCCTCGGTCGCCAAGCGCGAGCCGCTGATCAATCGCGCCGTCGAGAAGGAGCGCCTCATCGCCACCCTGCAGGACGAGATGGGCCATCCCGAGATCGCCCGCTTCGGCTATGGCGCGCCGGATCCCGAGCGGCTCGCCCGCTCCATCGGCATCGTTCGCGAGGCCAATGCCCTGCCGCGCCAGCCCGGCCCGGAGGAGATCTTCACCGACGCCTTCCTGCCGGCACCCGACGCCCGCCTGCGCAAGATCCTCTGAAAGCGCCTTCCATGGACATGAACATGACGGGCCGCGTCGCGGTCATCACCGGTCCGGCCAAGGGCATGGGCGCGGCGGTCACACGGCTCTTCGCCGCCGAGGGCTGCCGCCTTGCCCTGCTTGGCCGCGACACCGCCGCCATCGAGCCGGTGGCGGCCGAGGTCAGGGCCAAGGGCGCCGAGGCCATCGTCATCCCCTGCGACATCACCAAGGGGGCCGATTGCGATGCGGCGATCGCCAAGACGCAGTCCACTTATGGCGGGCGCATCGACATCCTCGTCAATGTGGCGGGTGGCTCGGGGCCCGTCGGCAAGACCGGCTGGGAGACGACGGAGGAGGAGTTCGACGAGATCGTCGACCTCAACATGCGCGGCTGCTTCAACACGATGCGCGCCGTGACGCCGATCATGATCGCCCAGCGCTACGGCAAGATCGTCAATGTCGGCGGAACCTTCGGCATGCGCGGGCGGGCAGGGCGCATGGCCTATTCCGCGTCCAAGTGGGGCCTGCGTGGCATCACCAAAAGCTTCGCGCTGGAGGTCGGGCCGCATGGGATCAACGTCAACTGCGTCGCGCCCGGCATGATCGAGGGCGACCGGTTCCGCACCAAGGTCATCCCCGAAATGGCGAAGCGCCTCGGCATCAGCCACGAGGAGGCGGTGGCCCACCACGCGGCCGACTATGCGCTGCGGCGCATCTCGACCGATGTCGACGTCGCCAATGCCTGCCTGTTCCTCGCCTCGGATGCCGCCCGCCAGATCACCGGCGTCGACCTGCCGGTCGATGGCGGCTGGGCCATGCTGTGACGGAGCGGACCATGACCGTCACCCCCGATCTCCTCATCCATGGCGGCACCGTCGTCTCCGGCGAAACCTCGGTGAAGGCCGATGTCGCCGTAAAGGACGGTCTGGTCATGGCCGTCGGCGCGCCCGGCACCCTGCCGGCGGGCCGCGAGAGCCTCGATGCCACCGGGCTGCACGTGCTTCCCGGCGCCATCGACGTCCATGTCCATTTCCGCGAGCCGGGCTACACGCACAAGGAAGACTGGGAGACCGGGACGGCCGCCGCCGCCATGGGCGGCACGACCACCGTCTTCGAGATGCCGAACACCCATCCGCCGACCCGCTCCATCGTCGAGCTCCGGCAGAAGCAGGACGCGGCGAAGAAGGCCTATGTGGACTACGGCATCTACGGCCTGCTCGCCGAGGACAACATCGCGGAGCTGCCGGGGCTGATCAAAGGCGGCGTCAACGCCTTCAAGTGCTTCATGGGCAACACCTTCGGCAACCTGCCGTCGCCCTCGACGGGGGCGATGCTCGAGGGCTTCGAGATCATCGCGCCCACGGGCCTGCGCATCTCGCTCCATGCCGAGACGGCCTCGATCATGGCCTGGCGCCAGAAGCGGCTGATGGAGGCGGGACGCAACGACCCGCTCGCCCATGTGGCGGCGCGGCCCGCGGTCGTCGCGGCCGAGGCGGTGGCGCGTGCGGCGATCCTGGCGGAATGGACGGGCGCGCGGCTGCACGTGCTCCACATCTCGTCGGGCCTGGAACTCGGGCCGTTGCGGGACGCCAAGGCCCGCGGCGTCGACATCACCGGCGGCACCTGTCCCTGCTACCTGCTCCTCGACACGCGCGACTATGCGACCCTCGGGTCTGTCATCCGGGTCAATCCGCCGGTGCGAGAGGCGAGCGATTCCGAGGCGATCTGGGCGGCGCTGAAGGACGGGACGGTCGACCTCGTCGAGACCGACCATGCCCCGCATACGCCGGAGGAGAAGACCAAGGCGGTGATCTGGGAGGCGGATTGCGGCTTCCCGGGCGTCGAGACGCAGATGCCGCTGATGCTCAACGAGGTGGCCAGGGGCCGCATGAGCGTCGAGGACTATGTGCGCTGGTCCGCCGAAAACCCGGCGAAGCGCTTCGGCCTCTGGCCGGTGAAGGGCCGCATCGCGGCCGGCGCCCATGCCGATATCGCGGTGGTGGACCTCGCCCGCACCGAGACGATCCGCGCCGCCGCGTTGCATTCGCGCGCCAAGGTCACGCCCTTCGAGGGCAAGGACGTGACGGGCATTCCTGTGCACACGCTGGTGCGGGGCCGTTTCGTCCAGAAGGACCGGACGCTGGTGACGGAAGCCCGCGGCCATGGCCAGCAGGTCACCGACGTGCAGCGGATGCCGGCATCCGCCGTCAGGAACGCCGACAAGACCCTCGCGGCGGAGATCGCCCGCGCGAGGGCCTGACCGCGTCAGCGATAGGGGCGGGGCGTCCTGGCGAGATCGATGGTGGCGGCGACCAGCGGGGCGCCGATGATCCAGATGGGCAGCAGGGCACCGGGATTGTCGAACATGGCATGACCTCCTTGTTGGGGCCTGCCGGTCCGGGATGGACCGGTCACGGTGCGGAGCCAACCCGCCCCGCGACGGCCGGTTCCAACCCGCCTAGCGCCACTCAACCCTCGCCTGTTTGCCGAGGGCCTCGCTGATGGCGGCGGCGAGCGCGCCCTGGCTGAAGGGCTTGGACAGCCGCACGACGCCGGGCGGGGGCCCGCCGGGAATGTCGGCATAGCCGGAGGCGAGGATGATCGGCATGGCCGGATGGTCCTCGCGCAGCGCGGCGATCATCTCCGCCCCGGTCATCTTCGGCATGGCGTGGTCGGTGATCACGAGGTCGATGGGCTTGCCGTCGGCGAGGGCAGCGAGGGCGTCGGCGGCAGAGCCCGCCTCGATCACCTCGTGGCCGAGATCCTCCAGCATGGTCGTGACGTTCATCAGCACGAGATAGTCATCATCGACGGCGAGGACCTTGAGGGCATTGGCGGCGGCAGGTGCATCGTGGTCGCCGCGTGGGGACTTCCCGCCGAGCCGCGTGTCCTGGGCCACCGGCAGCAGGATCGTCGCTGTCGTGCCCGCGCCGGTTGAGCTTGCAAGCAGCAGCATTCCGCCGAGCTGTTCGGCAAAGCCATGGACCATGGAGAGGCCGAGCCCGGAGCCCTTGCCGACGCCCTTGGTGGTGAAGAACGGGTCCACGGCCCGGGCGAGCGTCTGCGCGTCCATGCCTGTGCCGGTGTCGGAGACGGCCATGGCGACATAGGTGCCGGCCGGCAGTCCATGGGCATTGCCGGCCTCCAGCACGCGCGGTTCGGTCGAGACGACCATGGTCCCGCCGGCGGGCATGGCGTCGCGTGCGTTGACCGCGAGGTTGAGGATGCTGGATTCGAGCTGGTGAGGGTCGGCGATGATGGAGGGCAGGCGCAGCGGCAGGCGCATCTCCACCGTGACGCTCGGGCCAACCGAGTGGTTGAGGAGCTCGGCCATGCCACGCACCAGCGTTCCGGGGTCGACCAGCCGGCGCTGCATGTCCTGCCGGCGGGCGAAGGCCAGCATCCGGGAGGTCAGGGACGAGCCGCGCTCGGCGGCGCGCGAGGCGTTCTCGACAAGGCGAGCGGCGGCGGCGTCCGCTGGGTCGAGCCTGCGGCGGAGCAGCTCCAGGCTGCTGCTGATGACCATGAGGAGATTGTTGAAATCATGGGCCATCCCGCCGGTGAGCTGGCCGACGGCCTCCATCTTCTGAGCCTGGAACAGGTCGGCGCGGGCCGCCTCGAGCTGCGCCTGGTTCTCGCGCCGCTCGGTGATGTCGCGGGTCACCTTGCCGAAGCCGATATGGCGGCCCGCCGAGTCGTGGATCGGGTCGATGACCACGGCGGCGAAGAAGGTCGAGCCGTCCTTGCGGACGCGCCAGCCTTCCTCCTCGTAGCGGCCTTCGTCCAGCGCCCGGCGCAGGTTGCGGTCCGGCGCGCCGGCAAGCCGGTCGTCCTGCGGATAGAAGAGGGAGAAGTGCCGGCCGACGATCTCGTCGGCGGAGTAGCCCTTGATGCGCTCGGCCCCGGCGTTCCAGTTGACCACGCGCCCCGTCGGATCGAGCAGGTAGATGGCGTAGTCGACGACGCCCTGGACCAGCAGGCGGAACTGCTGCTCGCTTTCGCGCAGGGCCTCCTCGGCGCGCCTCTGTGGGGTGAGGTCGCGGGTGATCTTGGCGAAGCCAACATGCACGCCGTCGGCGTCGCGGATCGGATGGAGCGTGACATGGACGGGGAAGCGCGTGCCGTCCCGGCGCTGTCGCAGGCCCTCGGCGGTGAAGGTGCCTTCGGAGAGAGCGGTGGCGAGGGCTGCCTGCGGCAGGCCGGCTGCCCGGTCCTCGGCACTATAGAACAGCGAGAAATGGCGGCCGATCACGTCATCGGCCGCATAGCCCTTCATCCGCTCGGCGCCGGTGTTCCAGGAGGCGACCGTGCCGTCGGGTTCGAGGAGGTAGATGGCGTAATCCGTGATCGCCGAGACGAGCAGGCGGAAGCGTGCATCGTCCTCGAAAGCGCCCAGCCCGATTGCGGCCATGTCGTGCTCACCATTGCGAACCAACGGGATCAACCACGTGGCGGGAAACTGGTTCCAAAGCGAAGACGACAGCGGCGGCCCGAGGGCCGCCGCGAGACGATGTCAGAGGCGAGGCGGTCTCCCGCCCGCCGGCGCGATCACTGGGTGCGCTTGCCGTCCGCCGCGAACTGGCGGAGGTAGGCGGTCAGATCGGCGATCTGGTTGTCGCTGCGGATACCGGCGAAGACCATGCGGGTGCCGGGCGTCACCTCGCGGGGATTGCGGATGTAGACGGCGAAGTTCTCCGGCGACCAGACCTTCTCGGCCACGGCAGGCGTCTTGAAGGCCGGCGAATAGTTGAAGCCCTCGACCGAGCCGGCCTTGCGGCCGAACAGGCCGTTGAGGTTGGGGCCGACGCCGTTGCGGGCGGTCTCGCCGACCTGATGGCAGGCGCGGCACTGGGCGAAGACGCGCTCGCCGGCAGCCGGGTCGCCGGCGGACTGGGCGAAGAGGGGCGATGCCGCGACAGCGGCGAAGAGAGAGACGGACAGTGCCGTGGCGGCGACGATGCGCATGATGCGGGTCCTGACGAAAAGTGGCTGGTGAGGCCGGCGGCGATGGCATCGCCATCGGCCTCGTCCGGGGGGTGCCCCGGTTCTAACGGCAAATAGGATTCGTTGCCATGACGGCAATGACCCTCGAACCACCCGTTGACCGGATGGTTCCGCCCGATCAGGCCCATTCGCCGCGACGGAACACCGCAACCCGCTCACCGCTGGCCGTGATGCCGTCGATGTCGACCTCGCCCGAGCCGATCATCCAGTCGATATGAATGAGCGAGCGATTGCCGCCCCTGGCGGCGATCTCATCGGGCGTGAGGCTGGTGCCGTTGACGAAGCATTTGGCGTAGCACTGGCCGAGCGCGATGTGGCAGGAGGCATTTTCGTCGAAGAGCGTGTTGTAGAAGAGGATGCCGCTCTTCGAGATGGGCGAGGAATGCGGCACCAGCGCCACCTCGCCGAGGCGACGGGCGCCCTCATCGGTGTCGAGCACCTTGGCGAGGACCTGCTCGCCGCGGCTCGCATGGGCCTCGACGATCCTGCCTTCGTCGAACCTCACCCGGATCTCCTCGATCAGCGTGCCCTGGTAGGACAGCGGCTTGGTGCTGGAAACATGGCCGCTCACCTTCCGCGCGTGGGGCGTGGTGAAAACCTCCTCCGTCGGGATGTTGGGATTGCAGGTGATGCCGTTCTTGGCGGTGGAGGCGCCGCCTTCCCAGAGGTGATCGTCGGCGAGGCCGACGGTCAGATCGGTGCCGGGGCCGGTGAAATGCAGGGCGGCGAAGCGCCGGTCGTTGAGCCAGGCGGTGCGGCGGGCGAGCGCCGCGTTATGGGCTTCCCACGCCGCGACCGGATCGTCCTGATCGACGCGCGAGGCGGCGAAAATGGCATCCGCCAGCCGCGCCACCGCCGTCGCCTCGTCGAGGTCGGGAAAGACGAGCTTGGCCCAGGCCGTGCCGGGATAGGCGACGATGTTCCAGTTGATGTCGAAGCCCGCGATCTTCTCCAGCGCCGGCTGGTAGGCGCGCGAGGTCGCGCGGTTGGCGCGGGCGACCTTGTCGGGGTCCTCGTTCGCCAGCAGCATCGGATTGTCGCCGACGACGGCAAGCCTAGCGGTGTTGTCGCCGAAAGCCTCGGCCATGCCGCGATAGAGCCACTCGGGAGCGCGATCGAAGCTCTCGGTCTGGGCGTGGCGGAAGCGGGTGAGGGTCAGTTCCTCGTCGGACAGGATGGGCGTCACCAGATTGGCGCCGGCCTCATAGGCATGGCGGGCGATGCGCCGGACGAGCGGCAGCGAGGCGGCGGAGCCGGTGAGCAGGAGATCCTGGCCCTTGCGCAGGCGAAGGCCGATCCTGACGGCGACTTCCGCGAGCTTGTCGAGCCGGGCCTCGTCGATGCGGGGGGCGGGATGTGCTGCGTCCATGGCGGGGGTCCTGGTTGCGGGCCGGCGAAAGGTGACCACGCGTCACCGGCCTGGCAACCCACCCGAGCAAGCAGCGGCCATGCGCGCCGCGGGACGCGCCGCCCTGCCGTCAGAAGATGCTGTAGCCGCCGTCGATGACGAGGGTCTGCCCGGTCATGTAGGACGAGGACCGGCTCATCAGGAAGACAGCCATGCCGCCGAAATCCGCCGGCGTGCCGAAACGCCGCACCGGAATGCGCGGCGAGACGGCCTTGACGAATTTCTCGTCGGCGAGGGCGCGGGCGGTCATGTCGGTCTCGATCCAGCCCGGCAGGATGGTGTTGGCGGTGATGCCGTGGCGGGCGAGCTCGACCGCAATGGCCCGCACGAAGGCGTTCAGTGCGCCCTTCGAGGCGCCATAGTGCTCGTTGTAGGCGGCGCCTTCGATGGAGGCGACGGAGGAGGTGGCGACCAGGCGGCCAAAGGGATCACCGGCCTTGGCACGGGCCACCATGTGGCGGGCGGCGAGCTGGAAACCGCGGGCGACACCCTCGACATTGGCGGTCATCAGCCGCTGCCATTCGCCGAAATCGCGATCGACGAAGGGGCCCTTGCTCTCGCCGGTGACCCCGGCATTGGCGAAGAAGCCGTCGACCCGGCCGAGGGCGGCGAGGGTCGCGGCGAAGGCCGCCTCGATGGAGGCGGGGTCGGTGACATCGCAGGTTCGGCCCTCGACCTGGCCGCCGGTCGCCTTCAGGCGCGACACCGCCGCTTCCGTCTTCTCGCGGTTGCGGCCCCAGATGGAGACGGCGCATCCCGCACCGACCAGGGCCTCCGCCATCCCGAGCCCGATGCCGCCATTGCCGCCGGTGACGATGGCCACACGGCCGGAGAGGTCAAAGATCTGGGTCATGGCGGTCCTCCGTCGCGCGCTGCCGGCGCCTGTCCGCCATGGGACCGGCGCGGTGGCCCGGCCGTCAACCGGGCCGACGGAGGGAGGGGCTCAGGCCGCGGTGGCCGTGGAGGTCTCGCGGCGGCGGATCAGCCACAGGACGAGGGTCGCCAGCGCCACCATCCACATCTTGCCGAGGACCAGGCCCGGGAGCAGCTGCACCGATCCGAAGGCGAGCCAGAGGAACAGCGTGGAATCGATCACCGTGCCGACGAGGCTCGAGGCCCAGACGGCGGCAATGAGGCGCTTGCGGGCGAGCGGGGTGTAGACCGCCGTATCGGCGAGCTCCGAGAACAGGAAGGCACAGGCCGAGGCGAGGGCGAGGGCAGGGGCCGCGACGGCCCAGGACAGCGCTGCGCCGGCGACGATGCCTGCGAGCGACCAGACGAGGCCGAGGCGGCGCTGGACGAGGTCGCGCAGCACCAGGGCGAGGCCGATCATCAGCACGCCGCTCGGCGCCATCAGGCCGAAGCCGACGGGAATGAGGCAGGGGCCATTGGGCACGCAGGTCGTGCCGAGATTGCCGATCAGCCAGTTGGCGGCGGGAATGGTGGCGACGAAGCCGGCGAGGGCGAGATATCCGAGCATGGCTGGCCGTGAGGTGGAACGGGAAAGGCGCCTCCATACTCCGTCCGGCGCCTGAGGTCACGCGATGTGTGCACCGCGGCAAGAGGTCTGGTCCTGTGCGGATGACCGGCGGCGCGATTTGGCCTAGAGGAGGGGGCATGACCACTTCCTTCGACCCAAGTGCCGCGGAGCCGCCGCGGACGGCCGGTCAGCGCCTGACCGATTTCGGCCTTGCTTTGCGGGCCGGGGTGGAGCGCCTGTTCCGCCCGGTTCGCCCGCTCGCCTCGCCGGCGCTGCGGATCTTTCCCGGCTGGCCCGAGCGTTTCGCCGCCGCGGCCCTCGGGTTGGCGCTGGTGATCGCGGGCATGGTCTATATCGACCCGGTCGTGATCGGTGTGCGGGCCTGGACGCGCGGCGGCTGGGCCTTCGCCTGGGAGCTCGTCACCGATGTCGGCAAGTCCGCCTGGGTGCTCATTCCGAGCGGCGTTCTGCTGCTGGTGATCCTGGCGGTCGTCACGCCGGCGCGCCGCTTCGCCGACAGGGTCATGCTGGCGCTCGCCGCCCGGCTCGCCTTTGTCTTCATCGCGGTCGGCGGCTCGGGGCTGATCGTCACCATCGTCAAGCGCATCATCGCCCGCGGGCGGCCGCGCTATTTCGACGAGTTCGGCGCGCTGCACTTCCAGTTTCCGACCTGGCAGGCGTCCTATGCGAGCTTCCCCTCGGGCCATTCGCAGACGGCGTTTGCCATCGCGCTGTCCTTCGCCGCGCTGTTCCCGCGCTTCCGCAACACCTTCATCGTGCTGGCGGTGATCGTCGCCTTCAGCCGCGTCGCGGTGGATGCGCACTATTTCACCGACATCGTCGCCGGTTCGCTGTGGGGCGCGTGGTTCACGGTGATGACGCGCGACTGGTTCGCGCGCCGCGGTCTCGTCTTCTCGCCCCTGCCGCACCGGGCGCCCGTGCCGATGCCCCGGCACAGGCTGCGCCAGGCGCTCGCCCAGGTCTGGCGGCGCCTGCGCGGCTGATCAGGCCGCGGCCTTCATCCGCTCGAAACCGGCGGCGAGATCGGCCTGCAGGTCCTTCACATCCTCGAGGCCGATCTGGAAGCGCAGGGCCGGGCCGCCCGGGTTCCAGCTCGTGGCGCTGCGGTAGGGCGCGCAGTCGAAGGGCACGACGAGGCTCTCGTAGCCGCCCCAGGAATAGCCCATGCCGAAGAGCTCCAGCCCGTCGAGGAAGGCGGCGAGCTGCTTCTCGCTGGCGGGATGCAGGATCACCGAGAACAGGCCCGAGGCGCCCTTGAAGTCGCGCTTCCAGATGGCGTGGCCGGGATGGGACGGGAAGGCCGGGTGCAGGACCGTCTTCACCTCGGGCCGGCCGGCGAGCCACTCCGCCATGGCCATGCCCTGGCGGTTGGCCTCATCGAGGCGCAGCTTCATGGTGCGCAGGCCGCGCAGGGCGAGGAAGCAATCCTCGGGGCCAGCACCGATCGCCGTGAGGTCGAAGGTCTCGCGCAGGGCCGGATAGGCGCGCGCATTGGCGGTGACGAGGCCCATGAGCAGGTCGGAATGGCCGCCGAGATATTTGGTGCCGGCCTCGATGGCGATGTCCACGCCGCGCTCATGCGGCGGGAAATAGAGCGGCGTCGCCCAGGTATTGTCCATCACGACCAGGGCGCCCTTGGCATGGGCGGCCTCCGCGATGGCCGGGATGTCCTGCATCTCGAAGGACTGGGACCCCGGCGCCTCGGTGAAGACCACCGTGGTGTTGGGGCGGATCAGGTCGGCGATGCCGGCGCCGATAAGCGGGTCATAATAGGTGGTCTCCACCCCGAAGCGCTTCAGCACGCCGTCGGCATACTGGCGGGTGGGGCGATAGACCGAGTCCGTGACCAGCATGTGGTCGCCGGCTTTGAGGCAGGACTGCAGCGCGATGGCGATGGCGGCAAGGCCCGACGGCACGATCACGGTGCCCGCGGCGCCGGAAATGTCGGTCCAGGCTTCTTCCAGCGCCTTGGTCGTCGGCGTGCCCTTGGTGCCATAGACGTATTTCTGGCGGCGGGCCTTCAGCTCCTCGTAGGTCGGGTAGAGCACCGTCGAACCGCGATAGATCGGCGTGTTGACGAAGCCATACTGGTCGGCGGGATGGCGGCCCCCGAGCACCAGGCGGGTGCGCTCGGACAGGGTCTTGGGATCGGACGGGCCAGCCATGCCTGCCTCTGACGTTGGGGAAGGAAAGGAGCGTGGCGGCGCTGCGCCTCGCGATGGGACTCGGGCTTGTCGGCGGTCTTCCGTTCGCTCGTCAAGGCCTTGACCCCCGTTTCAAGATGGCCTGTGATGCAGATATGCGGGGTCTTCCGGGCAACAGGTCCGGGAGGCAGCGCCCGAGGGGGCGGCCCGCGACGGACAAAAACCAAGCCACAACCAGAATGGGAAAGGCTGTCACCATGAAGCGAATCGTATCGACACTCGCGCTCGGAGCCGCGCTGGGCCTCGGAGCCTCGGCCGCGCTGGCCCAGGCGCCGTCGACGACTCTCCGCAACATCCAGAACAAGGGCTTCGTCCAGTGTGGCGTGAGCCAGGGCCTCGCCGGCTTCTCGCTGCCCGACAGCGCCGGCAACTGGACCGGCCTCGACGTCGATTTCTGCCGCGCGCTCGCGGCGGCGATCTTCAACGACCCGACCAAGGTGCGCTTCTCGCCGCTCTCGGCGAAGGATCGCTTCACCGCCCTGCAGTCGGGCGAAGTGGACGTGCTGTCGCGCAACTCGACCTGGACCATCCAGCGCGACACCGCGCTCGGCCTGAACTTCGCTGGCATCAACTACTATGACGGCCAGGGCTTCATGGTCCGCAAGTCGCTGAACGTGAAGAGCGCCCGTGAGCTGTCCGGCGCCTCGATCTGCGTGCAGACCGGCACCACCACCGAGCTCAACGTCGCGGACTTCTTCCGCACCAACAACCTGAAGTTCGAGCCGGTCGTGTTCGCCACCGCCGACGAGACCATCAAGGCCTATGATGCCGGTCGCTGCGACGTGTTCACCACCGACGCTTCGGGCCTCTATGCCGAGCGCGTGAAGCTCGCCAAGCCCGACGACCACATGGTGCTTCCCGAGATCATCTCGAAGGAGCCGCTCGGCCCGGTCGTTCGCCATGGTGACGACCAGTGGTTCGACATCGTGAAGTGGACCCACTACGCGATGATCACCGCCGAGGAGCTCAACATCTCCAAGGCCAATCTCGACCAGATGCTGCAGTCCACCAACCCCGAGATCCGCCGCACGCTCGGCACCGAGGGCAATTTCGGCGAGGCCCTCGGCCTGAGCCGCGACTGGGTGGTCCGCATCGTCCGCCATGTCGGCAACTATGCCGAGGTCTTCGACCGCAACATCGGTCCCTCGACCCGCCTCGGCATCTCGCGCGGCCTCAACGCCCTGTGGAACAAGGGCGGTCTGCAGTACGCTCCGCCCATCCGTTGAGCGCGCCTAAATAATCAGCGATAACCGCTGGACAGCATCGCCGTTCCGGGTCCACGATCCGGAACGGCACCCGGTGCAGACAACCGCCCTCCATCGAGGGGGCACGCACCGGACCAGAGCAGGGGATGGCGATATGACGGACGGCACGTTGCCGGCTCGCGGGGGCGGTGCGCCCAAAGTGGCGTTCTTCAACGACCCAAAGGTGCGGAGCCTCATCTTCCAGGGCATCGCGCTCGCCCTTCTGGTGTTCGTGTTCTACTCGGCGGCGTCCAATGCCGTGACGAACCTGACGAACCAGCGCATTGCCGGCGGGTTCGGCTTCCTCGACAAGACCGCTGGCTTCGGGATCTCGCAGACCCTGATCCCCTGGGCGGAATCGATGTCCTACGGGCGGGCCTTCGTCATCGGCCTGCTGAACACGCTGCTGGTCGCCGTCGTCGGCATCTTCTTCGCCACCATCCTCGGCTTCATCGTGGGCGTCGCGCGCCTCTCGCCGAACTGGGTGATTTCCAAGATCGCCTACTGGTACGTCGAGATCATCCGCAACCTGCCGCTGCTCTTCCAGATCCTGTTCTGGTATCTCGCGGTGCTCGCGGCCATGCCGACCCCGCGCAACTCCTACTCGCTCTTTGGGCTGTTCTTCGCCAACCAGCGCGGAATCACCGTGCCGAAGCCGGTCTTCGAGGCCGGATCCGGCGTCATCGGCATCGCCCTGATCGTCGGCATCATCGCCGCCTTCCTGGTGCGCAGCTGGGCCAGGAAGCGCCAGGCCGAAACCGGCCAGCAGTTTCCGGTCTTCGCGACCATGTCGGGCCTGATCCTCGGCCTGCCGATCCTGGCCTATCTCGCCGCGGGCATGCCGGTTTCCTTCGACTACGCGCAGCAGGGCCGCTTCAACCTCGCCGGCGGCATGACCCTGATCCCCGAGTTCGTCGCCCTGACGCTCGCTCTCGTCGCCTATACCGCGGCCTTCATCGGGGAGATCGTCCGCGCCGGCATCCAGGCGGTGAGCCATGGCCAGACCGAGGCCGGCCGCTCGCTGGGCCTTGCCGAGGGCCGCATCCTCAATCTCATCGTCATCCCGCAGGCGCTGCGGGTGATCATCCCGCCGCTGACAAGCCAGTACCTGAACCTGACCAAGAACTCCTCGCTCGCGGTGGGCATCGGCTATCCCGACATGGTCTCGGTCGGCGGTACCATCCTCAACCAGACCGGCCAGGCGATGGAGATCATCGGCATGTGGATGGCCTGCTACCTCACCATCTCCATCGTCACGTCGGTCTTCATGAACTGGTACAACTCGCGCATCGCGCTGGTGGAACGCTGAGGTCCGCGCGATGACGATGCAGAACACGACCGCCAACCCGTCCTCCTTCACCCGCGGCGAGATCCTCCAGCCGCTGCCGCCCCCGGCGAGCCTCGTCGGCCCGATCGGCTGGGTGCGCGCCAACCTGCTTTCGAGCCCGCTCCAGGCGCTCCTGACGCTGGTCGGGGCCTACATCGCCTACAAGCTCGTCTGGACCTTCGTCGATTTCACGATCATCCGGGCGGTGTGGACCGGCGCAGACCGCGACGCCTGCCTCGACGAGAAGGTCGGCCGGTCGGTCGGGGCCTGCTGGCCCTTCGTCTGGGCGAAGTTCGGCCAGTTCATGTACGGGTTCTATCCCGTCGAGCATCGCTGGCGGGTGGATCTCACCGGCATCATCGCGATTGCGCTGCTTACGCCGCTGCTGATCCCGTCGGTGCCCTACAAGGCGCTGAACGCGGTGCTGTTCTTCGGCGCCTTCCCGATCCTCGCGTTCAACCTTCTCTATGGCGGGTCGATCCTCAATCCCTGGCTGGTCGTGCTGGGCTGGCTGGCTGTTCTCGCCGGCATCAGCCTCCTCGTCGCCTACCTGATGAGCCGCGCCGAGGGTGGGGCGAACGAGTTCCTGTTGAAATATGGCGCCGGGGCTCTCGCGGCCGGCGTGGCCGCGCTGCTGATCGTGCGGTCCGGCATGTTCGCCGTACCGGAACTGCCGGTGGTCGAGACGCGCCAGTGGGGCGGCCTCCTGGTGACACTGGTCGTGGCCACGGTCGGCATCGTGGCGGCGCTGCCCATCGGCGTCGCCCTGGCGCTCGGCCGTCGCTCGAAGATGCCGATCATCCGCTTCCTGTCGGTGGCAATCATCGAGCTGGTGCGCGGCGTGCCGCTCATCACCGTGCTGTTCTTCGCCACCTACATGCTGCCGCTGTTCCTGGAGCGCTCGCCCGACGCCATGGTGCGCGTGCTGGTCGGCGTGTCGATCTTCTCCGGCGCCTACATGGCCGAGACGATCCGCGGCGGCCTGCAGGCGATCCCCAAGGGCCAGTTCGAGGGTGCCATGGCGCTCGGCCTCAACTATCCGCGGATGATGGGCCTCATCGTCATGCCGCAGGCGCTGAAGCTGGTCATTCCCGGCATCGTCAACGCCTTCATCGGCCTGTTCAAGGACACGACGCTGGTCTCGATCGTCGCGATCTTCGACCTGCTCGGCGGCATGCGGGCCGGCTTCACCGACCCGCAATGGGCGAGCCCGGTGACCCTCTACACGGGCTTCGCCTTCGCCGGCATCATCTACTTCGCCTTCTGCTACTTCATGTCACGCTATTCGATCTTCGTCGAAAATCGTCTCAATACCGGTCGCCGCCGCTGACAGCGCGCGTTCCGTCGTTCCAACAGGAGTCCTGCATGAGCAGCCAGGCCGCGGCCCGTATGCCGACCACCACCAACGAAGTCGCGGTGTCCATCACCGGCATGCACAAGTGGTACGGCGAGTTCCACGTGCTGAAGGACATCAACCTGACCGTCCATCGCGGCGAGCGCATCGTCATTTGCGGCCCGTCGGGCTCCGGCAAGTCGACCATGATCCGCTGCATCAACCGGCTGGAGGAGCACCAGCAGGGCAAGATCGTCGTCGACGGCATCGAGCTCACCAACGACCTCAAGAAGATCGACGAAATCCGTCGCGAGGTCGGCATGGTGTTCCAGCACTTCAACCTCTTCCCGCACCTCACCATCCTCGAGAATTGCACGCTCGCCCCGATCTGGGTGAAGAAGATGCCGAAGAAGGAGGCCGAGGAGGTGGCGATGCACTACCTCAAGCGGGTGCGCATCCCCGAGCAGGCCAACAAGTATCCCGGCCAGCTCTCGGGCGGCCAGCAGCAGCGCGTCGCCATCGCCCGCGCGCTGTGCATGAGCCCGAAGATCATGCTGTTCGACGAGCCGACCTCGGCCCTCGATCCGGAAATGGTCAAGGAGGTGCTCGACACCATGGTGGGCCTCGCCGAAGAGGGCATGACCATGCTCTGCGTCACCCACGAGATGGGCTTCGCCCGCCAGGTCGCCAACCGCGTCATCTTCATGGACTACGGGCAGATCATCGAGATGAACGAGCCGAACGCCTTCTTCTCGAACCCGCAGCACGAGCGCACCAAGCTCTTCCTCAGCCAGATCCTGCACTGAGGCCTCTGGTCCTCCGGATACGGAAAGGGCGCCTCGCGGCGCCCTTTTTTGTTGGTACAGGTTCTGTGGAGGTCAGGCCGGCCCGGTGACCACCGGGCAATCCTCGCGGCCGCCCCATTCGCTCCAGGAGCCGTCATAGAGGCCCGCCGGCTGCTTGCCGAGGGCGTCGAGGCCGAGCCAGAGGATGCCAGCCGAGACGCCGGAGCCGCAGCTGGTGATGACGGGACGGTCGAGATCGACGCCGGCGGAGGTGAAGGCGTCGCGGATGCGCTCCTGCGAGACGAGCCGGCCGTTCTCGACGAGGGCCGAGGAGGGCACGTTGAGGGCGCCGGGCATGTGGCCGCCGCGCAGGCCCGCGCGCGGCTCGGGCGCCTCACCGCGGAAGCGGTCGGCGGGCCGGGCGTCGACCACCTGCACCTTGCCGCCGGCGAGAGCCTTCTTGACGTCGCCGAGATCGGCGACGGCGCCGTGGTTGCGGCGGGGCGTGAAGTGGCGGGGCTCGCGGTTGCGCGCCGGGCCGCTCTCAACGGGACGGCCTTCGGCGATCCACTTCGGCAGGCCACCGTCGAGGATGAAGACGCGTTCGGCGCCGTAGCTCCGGAACATCCACCAGACGCGGGGGGCCGAGAACAGGCCGAGTGCGTCGTAGATGAGGATCGACTTGCCGTCGCCGATGCCGAGCTTGCGGCAGGCGGCCGAGAAGACCGTTGCCGGCGGCATCATGTGCGGCAGGTCGGAATCGGGATCCTTGACCACATCGATGTCGAAGCGCTGGGCGCCGGGAATGTGCGCCTCGAGGAACTCGGCATCGGCGTCACGCTTCTGGGTCGGCAGGAAATAGCTGCCGTCGAGGATGACGAGGTCGGGGTAGTCGAGATGCTCGGCCAGCCAGTCGGTGGAGCGCAGCCAGGGCGAGGGCAGGGTGGTCACGGGCAGTCCTCCTCAGGCGAACACGACGCGCACGCGCCGGTTCTGCTTGCCTTTTTTCTCGATTGCCGAGACCGCCATGGGGCCGATCTCGCCGGTGCGGCGCACATGCGTGCCGCCGCAAGGCTGCAGGTCGAGGCCGGCGATGTCGACCAGCCGCACGCGGCCGGAGCCCATGGGCGGCTTGACGCTCATGGTCTTGACCAGGCCCGGATTGGCTTCGAGCTCGGCATCGGTGATCCAGCGCTCGGTCACGGCGGCGTCGGTGGCGATGAGCGCGTTGAGCTTCGCCGTGATCGCGTCCTTGTCGAGCCCGGCCTCGGGAATGTCGAAGTCGAGCCGGCTCTCGTCCGTGCCGATGGAGCCGCCCGTCACGGGATAGGGCAGGGCGACGGACAGAAGGTGCAGGCCCGTGTGCATGCGCATCCGCTTGTGGCGGGTCGGCCAGTCGATCCGCGCCAGCACGGTCGAGCCGACGGCCGGCGGCGTCGCGCCCGGCGCCAGGACGTGGAGGATGTCGCTCTTCGTCGCGCCATAGACGGCCGTCGCGACGGGGATGTCCACATCGCCCACCCGGATCATCCCGGCATCGCCGGGCTGGCCGCCGCCGGTCGGATAGAAGACGGTCCGGTCGAGGCCGACGGCGACGTTGCCATCCTTCTCGGTGACCTCGGTGACGGTCGCCTCGCATTCAACGAGATAGGCGTCGTCGCGGAACAGGAAGAGGGTCGGCATCAGCTCACCGGAACGAGGTCGATCAGCGGCTGGGGCGCGCGCTCCAGCCAATGGGGCACCGGCAGGCCGCGGCTGCGCAGGAATGCCGGATCGTAGATTTTCGAAGCGTAGCGGAAGCCGTAGTCGCAGAGGATCGTCACGACCGTGTGCCCAGGCCCGAGATGGCGGGCAAGGCGGATGGCGCCCGCCACGTTGATGCCGCTCGACGGTCCGACGCAGAGCCCCTCGTGCTCGAGCAGGTCGAACATGACGGGAATGGCTTCCTCGTCGGGGATCTGGAAGGCGACGTCGACCGGGGCGCCCTCGATATTCTTCGTCACCCGGCCCTGGCCGATGCCCTCGGTGATCGAGGAGCCGCTGGCCTCCAGCTTGCCGTGGGTGAACCAGGAATACATCGCCGCGCCCATCGGGTCGGCAAGGCCGATGGTGATGGCCTGCGAGCGCTCCTTCAGCGCCATGGCGATGCCGGCCAGCGTGCCGCCTGAGCCGATGGCGCAGATGAAGCCATCGATCTTGCCATTGGTATCCCGCCAGATCTCCGGGCCGGTGGTCTCGATATGGGACTGGCGGTTGGCGACATTGTCGAACTGGTTGGCCCAGAAGGCGCCGTTCGGATTCTCGGCGGCGAGGCGCGCGGCCGTGCGTTCGGAGACGCGGACGAAATTGTTCGGATTCGCATAGGGCGCCGCCGGAACCTCGATGAGGCTCGCGCCGAGCTGGCGCAGCGTGTCCTTCTTCTCCTTCGACTGGGTCTCGGGGATGACGATGATGCAATCGAGGCCGAGCGCGCGGCCGACCATGGCAAGGCCGATTCCGGTGTTCCCCGCCGTGCCCTCGACGATCGTGCCGCCGGAGCGGACGAGGCCCTTGGCCATGGCGTCGCGCACGAGGTAGAGCGCCGCCCGGTCCTTCACGGACTGGCCCGGGTTCATGAACTCGGCCTTGCCGAGAATGGTGCAGCCGGTCGCCTCGCTGGCGCGTTCAAGCTTGATGAGCGGCGTGTTGCCGATCGCAGCGACGACGTTGGGATGAATGGTCATGCTCGCGGCGGGGTGCGCGTGGATGGGACCGCGGACGCTATCCGAGGCCCGATCCGCGCTCAACCCCGCCAAGCGTCAATGCCCGCGGTCAGGTGCGGCGATAGACCATCTGCCGCACATCGATGCCGCCCGTGTTGAAGCCCGCCTCGCAATAGAAGAGGTAGTAGAGCCACATGCGCTGGAAGCGCTCGTCGAAGCCGAGCGGCGCCAGCGACGGCCAGGAGGCAGTGAACCGGTCGGCCCAGTCGTGGAGCGTGCGGGCATAGTCGCGGCCGAAGGACAGGTCGGTGTCGAGGGTGAGCCCGCTGGCGCGCGGCAGGTCGCGCATGTGGGTCGGCGTCGGCAGCATCCCGCCGGGGAAGATATAGGCGCGGATGAAGTCGATCTCGCGCTGGTAGCCCTCCCAATAGCTCTCGTCGATGGTGATGACCTGCAGGCCGGCCCGCCCGCCGGGGGCAAGGCAGGCGGCGATGCGGTCGAAATAGGTCGGCCAGAATTCCTTGCCCACCGCCTCGAACATCTCGATGGAGGCGACGGCGTCATAGCGGCCGGTCTCGTCGCGGTAGTCCTGCAGCTTGATGGTGACCCGGTCGGACAGGCCGAGACGGGCCATGCGCTCGGTGGCGTAGTCGAACTGCTCCTGCGACAGGGTCAGGCCGGTGACCTTGGCGCCGAACTCCCTGGCGGCGACCTCGGCGAAGCCGCCCCAGCCGCAGCCGATTTCGAGCACGTGGTCGTCCGGCTTCAGCGCGAGCTCGCGGGCAAGACGGCGATATTTGGCGAGCTGCGCCTCCTCCAGCGTCTCCGTTCCGGTGACGAAGAGCCCGGAGGAATAGGTCATGCTCGGGTCGAGCCAGGCCCGGTAGAAGGCGTTGCCGAGGTCATAATGGGCGGCGATGTTGCGCCGCGCCTGGCTGCGCGTGTTGCGGTTGCGCCAGTGCCGCAGCTGATGGAGCAGGCGCGCCAGCGGGTTATAGCGCGTGAGGTTGCGCACCGCGTGCATGTTGACCGCGAAGAAATTGAGGAAGCCCGACAGGTCGGGCGTATCCCATTCGCGGCGGATGAAGGCCTCGGCGAAACCAAGGTCGCCGTCGAGGATGAGCCGGCGGGCGAAGCCGAAATCGTTGACGATCATCTCGGCCTGCGGACCGGGCTCCGTGCCGCGGAAGAGCAGGCGGCGCCCGTCCGGCAGCCGCATGGTGAGCTGGCCGTAGCGGATCGCGAGGGGATAGCCGAGGGCGAGGCGCAGCAGCGAGGGCAGGCCGGCGGTGGCTCGCCGCAGCGTGTCGCGCGTGACCTCGATCGTGTCGGCAAAGGAGTGGCGTTGGTCGGTGATGCTCATCGGGACTGCGCCTCCGGGTGTGACGGACCCCACATTGCGCTCGGGGTCGCGGCGACCGAGCGGTCCGTCCCTGCGGTTCCGGGCCGCGCCGGGTGACGCTCCAGAGCCGAGGTCACCCTCCAGCGCTCGTGGCAGTCTAGGCGAGTTGAGAAATCCATCAATGCCTCTGGTGGTTCCCGGACATGTGCAGGTCAGGCGGCGCTCGGCTCGCGGATCGTGGCGAAGGCGGCAAGCGCCCGCGCCCGCGCGGCGTCGTGGTCCACGATGGGCCTGGGATAGGTCTCGCCCAGCCGCACCCCGGCCTTGTGCAAGATGGCGAGCGGCGCCTCCCAGGGCGTGTGGATCGCCTTGGCCGGGAGGCCGGCGAGTTCCGGCACCCAGCGGCGGACATAGTCGCCCTTCGGATCGAACTTCTCGCCCTGCAGCATCGGATTGAAGATGCGGAAATAGGGGGCGGCGTCAGCTCCTGAGCCGGCAACCCACTGCCAGCTCGCGGGATTGTTGGCGACATCCGCATCGACCAGCGTGTCCCAGAACCAGGCCTCGCCGGCGCGCCAGTCGATGAGCAGGTGCTTCACCAGGAAGGATGCGACGATCATGCGCACGCGGTTGTGCATCCAGCCGGTGTGCCAGAGCTCGCGCAGGCCCGCATCGACGATGGGATAGCCCGTCAGCCCCTTCTGCCAGGCCTTCAGCGCCGGCGCATCAGCGCGCCAGGGGAAGGCATCGAAGCGGTGCTGGTAATTGGCTTCGGGCAGATGGGGGAAGTGGAAGAGCAGGTGGTAGGCGAATTCGCGCCAGCCCACTTCGGCGAGGAACTTCGAGACATCGCGGCCCGGCTCCATGCCGGCCACCATGTGGGTCCGGTGCCAGATCTGCACCGGCGAGATCTCGCCGAACCGCAGGTGCGGCGACAGCCGCGAGGTCGAGGCGCGGTCCGGCCGATCGCGGCCGTCGGCATAGCCATCGAGACTGCCCGCGAGGAACGCCTTGAGGCGCGCCTGCGCACCCGCTTCACCCGGCGTCCAGTGATCGGTGAAGCCCGCGGCCCAGTTCGGCCGGGTCGGCTCCAGCCCCCATTCCTCAACGGTCTCGCTGGCCACGGGCCCGGCGAAGGCGGGGAGGGCCGTCGGCACCCGCAGCGGCGCGCGGATGTGACCGAGGCGCTGGTGGGCCCGCCAGAAGGGGGTGAAGACCTTCATCGGCTCGCCGACCGCCGATTTCACCTCCCATGGCTCGCGCAGGAGATTGGCGCCGAAGCTCTCGGCGGTGATTCCACGGGCCGCCAGATCGCTCTTGATGGCCTTGTCGGTGGCGATTCCGCCGGCGTCGTACCGGCGGTTCCAGACGACCGAGCCCGCGCCGGTCTCGGCGATCACGGAGGCCAGGACCTCGGCCGCCTTGCCGCTGCGCAGGATGAGCCGCTGCCCCAGCCTCTCCAGATCCGCCCCCAGCGCCCTGAGGCTCTGGGCGAGCCACCATGCGGCGGCGGCCCCCATGGCGCGCTGGCCGGTGCCGGTCTCCTCGCGGATGTAAAGGCAGATGACCGGCCCACCGCTCGCCGCGGCCTTCGAGAGGGCGGGATTGTCGGAGAGGCGGAGGTCGTCGCGGAACCAAACGATGACAGGCGCTTGCGGCATGGCGAGGTTACGGGGCGGGCGAAGGGCCGGTTCACCGCAGGCCGCAAATTGTTCGGGTTCGGCAGAGTTGAGTGCCCCACGGCCGCCCAAAGCAAAACCCTCGAAACGCGGTCTGCGTTTCGGGGGTGCGAATTTCGACTTGCGCGACCAAGATCGTTAATAGTGGCGACCGCAACAAGGTGGTTTAGCCAATTCGTCGCGAATTAGATATGCTCGCGTTCCGGTGCCCAGAGAATAGTCTTCGTTAATATTCTCTATCGATTTGATATTCTATTGCACCGCCCTAAGTTCGTCGTCAACCGGCACGCTATTAGGCTGCCAAAATCGCCTTTCATGAAGGGGAATGTCATATATTTCGCGAAAAATCTCAGTGATCGGGTGCTCGTTACTTCCACCAACGGCGTCGGGCCTAGGTTCTGGCAACGGCATACCCGACCGCACATTGCAACCGTTGAGCATATCGGCGCGGGCTCGGGTCAATCCATTCAGGTCAATGTCGTCGAAGTTTTCACCCCCGGCTAGAGTGATCGCGGACACGCGCAGTCGCTTGGCTCTTAGGATCGCATCCAAGTTGCGGCCCTGAAATGTCAGTGTATCGGTCAGTCGATCTAACCGAGAAGGGATGCGTAAATTGGTCGCTGGCGCCTCGTCCAACCTATATCGATAACCGGCGATGCCGCCCCTGTGCCTGTAGAAGAAGATCAGCCCTCTGCGTGTCAGAGCTAGGTTCTCGTTGAACTCGTGAATCACCATGCACGAGACCGTATCGGTCAGTCGATCAAAACTGCGGTGGACGCGCCAGAGCCCGTGGTCATGCGCGGGAGCGGGCAAAGGTGCGTCTCGCGCAAACCCCGGATTACCCCACGCTGCCATTGCCATGAGAACAATTGTGCAGATCGCGCGCACAGTTTTACCCCTGCTTGCTCGCTAGGGTATACTGCCTGAATGCGCGCAACTTATCAGCGGAAAATTGGCTATGTCCGGCAGCGAGTTCCAAGGGCCTGGGGCGGGCGCGTTCGTTAGGTCGCCCATCAAAATATCGCCGATTGTGCGATTTATGTTTACGGTAGAGAGAGAAATTGCGCTCAATCCAGACCTCAAGACGAGGAAAGCGTACAAGAGGTTTCTGTTGCGCCTCTCTGAGGCGGAGCGTCGACGCGACAATCTAATGCGATCGTTCGTCGTGCTAGACATTTTTGCAATGCTATTCATCAATGGAAGCCGCTTACAGACGCCAATTTTTGGCGTGAAAATTTCCGAGATACCCATTGCTTTGGAGGCGTTAACTTTATTGGCAAGTGTCTCTTTCGTGTTTTTTGCGATCTCCTTCGTTAATTGGCAGGCCTATTCGGCCATTGTGGATCAGTATGCTATTCGGGACGCAAGATCGCACGGTGGCGACCCGGAATTCGCAACGGCATCGGACCGTCTCTCCGAGTTCTTTATCAAAATATTCCGTTCAAAGATGAACATCTGGAACTATGATTTTTTTGAAACAACGCCAACTGCGAGGCGGATTTTCTTTTTAGTTTCGGCGTTCATGTTTGCAATATTTTTTAGTTTTCTATTAATGCACTACTCGGCGATCGGGGTTTCTATTTACATGTCTTCAGGTAACATGCCGCTGTTGGCATTTTTACCCTACTCATTATTTGTGGTCCTTGCCAACATTGCGGCGTTGGCATTTCTGGTCCTGCTCTCAACGCCGATGAATTTCATCCAAGTGTCTGCGGCCATTTCGAGAGACCAAGACGCGTTGCATGAGGCGGTTAGTGATCCGCAAAAGCCGCCATCAGAGCCGCCTCAAGCAAGCGAAAAGAGCCAGCGCGGCGAAAGCCCTGGCCTAGGCCGGAAGCCACGGAGGCCGAAAAGATCAGTGCCCAAGGATTATGGGTAATGCCCATTGGGTGCACTAAGCCAGCGCTATCGGGTGCACCGGCGTAATCGAAGCTGACTTGAAGAAAGACAAGCACGCTCGTTTGAGAAAGGCGTCGGCGTTCGGATTCAATGACCGCCATCGGTCCATTCGTTCCGGTGACGGGGCTGCGATCCCACCCTATGCAGTGTCCGCGGACTAAACGCCGTATCCGCGGCCCGACATTGTGCGAGAGATTCTCTCGAAGGGGGCACTGGGGCGGCCAAATCGGTATCGAGCCCCGACTTCGCAGATATCGCGCAGATGGACAGCAAAAAGGGGTTAGCCAGTTTCGGCTAACCCCTTGATGTTAATGGCTCCCCGGGCCGGATTCGAACCAGCGACCAACCGGTTAACAGCCGGTTGCTCTACCACTGAGCTACCGAGGATCACGCTCGTCGTGAGAGCGGCGCGAATAGCACAGGTGTTTCGCACCTGCCAAGGGCCAATCGTCGCGCAACGCATTTTTCGACCGACGGTCTGTTGAAAGACGGGCCGCTGGCCCCCATCACTGGCCCATGACCGCCGCGACTTCTCCCGAGACCTCGCCCAAAGCCCCGTATCGCACGACGATCTTCGGGCGCTCCTACCGTTTGCCCCGCACGCGGCTGCGCCGGCAGGCGCTCGGCTGGGCTTTCGTGGCCGGTGGCGTGTTCAGCGTCCTGCCGGTCCTCGGCATCTGGATGCTGCCGGTGGGATTCGTGATCCTGTCGGTCGACAGCCCCCGCGTGCGCCGGTCGCGCCGCCGCATGACGGTCACGATCGCCCGCCGCTGGCCGAAGCTCAACGCGATGATGACGCCGAAACGCGCGTAAGGAGGGGGAAGGTGGAGGCCTCGCCCGGAATCGAACCGGGGTGCAAGGATTTGCAGTCCTCTGCGTAACCACTCCGCCACGAGGCCATCCGGGGGGTCCGCCGGACGAGCCGGCGCGGAGTGCGGTGGCTCTAGCATGGAGCCACCGACCCCGCAACCGCGCCGCGCGCAACCCGGCAGCGGGATAGCGTTGACGGCCTGGGCCGGTTGCCGGGCGGTGCGACAGCTTGCCTTTTTCGCGTCGCAACCGGTAAAGACGGAACAGAACTGGCGCGGCGGGCTCGCCGTGCCGATCGCGATCCGAGGATGATCCCGTGATGGACTTCGCCCGCGCGCGCCGCACCATGGTCGATACCCAGATCCGCGTGAACGACGTCACCGACACGCGCATCGTCAATGCGCTCATGGCCGTGCCGCGCGAGGATTTTGTCCCCGACTCGCTGAAGGCCCTGGCCTATCTCGATGACGACATCTCGCTGGGCGGTGAGCCCGCGCGCTATCTCATCGAGACCATGGTGCTGGCGCGCATGATCCAGACCGCCGCTGTCGGCGAGCAGGACCGCGTCCTCGATGTCGGCGCTGCCACCGGTTATTCCAGCGCCGTGCTGGGACGAATCGCAGCCGAGGTCGTGGCTCTCGAACAGGACGGCGCGCTTGTCGGCGTCGCCCGCGGCACGCTGGCCGGCGATGCCAATGTCACGGTGGTGGAAGGGCCGCTCACCGGCGGCGCCGCCGCCAAGGCTCCCTTCGACGTGATCGTGGTGGAAGGCGCTGTCGAGCAGGTGCCGCCGGCCCTTCTCGACCAGCTCGCCGAGGGCGGCCGCCTCGTTGCGGTGGTCGGCCATGGCCGCGCGGCCAAGTGTCTCGTCCACACCCGAATCGGTGCCGAGATCAGCATCCGGCAGGCCTTCGATGCCGCCATCCCGCCGCTTCCGGGCTTCGAGAAGCCGCGCGGTTTCGTCTTCTGACGCAAGGGGTGTGGCCTTCATGCTGCACCACGGTGGGTAACGTCGGTCTAGGCCGCCGCGGGGGTTCCCTCCCGCGCCCAATCCCTTTAACCAACGTTATCAATTGCCCTGGAGTCGTGGCGGACGCTCCGGGGGGCGCCAGAATGCAGGTGTGTCCATGACCGGAGCCACGAGGTCTCGTGCCGGCTCCGCGGCGGCAGTCTCCGTCGCGATCCTCGCCCTTTCCCTGACTGCTCCCCCCGCCCGGGCGCAGTCCATCGAGCAGACGCTCGTCCAGACCTATCGCAACAACCCCGACCTCAATGCCGCCCGTGCGGGCGTTCGCGTCGCCAATGAAGGCGTGCCGGCCGCGCTGTCGGGCTATCGTCCGTCGGTCAGCGCGACGATCACCGCGGCAGGCCAGTATTCGGAATCCAGCGTGGGTGCACGCGGGACCAATTCCAACGGCGTGCCGGTGACGGTCGCCGGGTCGCGGAGCACGTCGCGCCTGGAGCCCCGCGCGGCCACCCTGTCGGTGACGCAGACGCTGTATGACGGCAATCGCACCACCAACACGGTCCGCCAGGCCGACCAGAACGTTCTGGTGGCGCGGGAGACCCTTCGCAACACCGAACAGACCGTGCTGCTGTCCGCCGCCACCGCGCACATGAACGTGCTGCGCGAACAGGCGGTGCTGGAACTGCGCCGCCGCAACGTCGAGGTCCTGCGGGAGCAGCTGCGCGCGACCCGTGACCGCTTCAATGTCGGCGAAGTCACCCGCACCGACGTGGCGCTGGCCGAATCGTCGCTCCAGGCGGCCATCGCCACGGCGACGGGTGCCGAATCCGATCTCGCCAATGCCCGCGCCGTCTACCAGCAGCAGGTGGGTGTGCTTCCCGCTCGCCTGGTTCCGGCCCGCACAGTCGAGCGGCTGCTGCCGCGCACGCTCGATTCGGCCATTCTCGCCGGACAGACCGAGCATCCCTCGATCATCGGCGCCCGCCACGGTGCGGATGCGCAGATGCTCCAGGTCCGCATTGCGGAATCGGCGCTCTATCCGACGCTCGGCCTCAGCGGCACCGTGACCCGCGCCGCCGAACAGGCCGTGACCAGCGGCCAGTCGCTCACCGCCTCGCTCGGCGTCACGCTGACGATCCCGATCTTCGCCAATGGCGGTCGCGACTTTGCGACGATCCGCCAGGCCAAGGAGACCTACGGCCAGCGTCGCATCCAGATCGAGACGGCCGCAGCCAGCGTCCGTCAGGCGGTGATGCAGTCCTGGGCCGCCCTCGAGGCCGCCCGTGCGCAGATCCAGGCTGCCGAAGTTCAGGTTCGCTCGCAGGAGATCGCCGTCAACGGCATCCGCGAGGAGTACAAGGTCGGCCAGCGCACCATCATCGACGTGCTGAATGCCCAGCAGAACCTCACCGAGGCCCGCGTGGCGCTCGTCCGCGCCCAGCGGGACCGGGTCGTGCTGTCCTATTCGGTGCTCTCGGCGATGGGTCGTCTCAATGCCCCGCGTCTGGCGCTGCAGACCGAGATCTTCGACCCGACCCAGCACTACAACCAGGTGCGCGACCAGTGGATCGGTCTGCGCACGCCGGACGGTCGCTAAAAGCGGCTGCGTTTGCTGTGGATCGCCGGCCTCTCGGTTGGCCACACAGGGTGCGAGAGTGCATAGTCGTCACAGTTGATTCGGAAGCGATTCGGCCGATGGCCGGATCCGATCCCTTCGCTTCCGAGCGTGCGACGTCAGGGTAGGGCGGGGATGTCACAGACGGCCAAGGCGAACGAACCGTCGATGGAGGAGATCCTCGCTTCGATTCGCCGCATCATCGCCGATGACGAACCGGCCAAGCCGGCGGCCGCCAAGGCAGCCGCTCCGCCGCCTCCACCGCCGCCCGCTCCCGCGCCCGCAGCCGAGGAAGCGCCGAAGTCGCAAGACGACATCGACGCTCTGCTCGCCGGCTTCGACGCGATGGAGGAGGAGCCCGCTCCCCCGCCACCGCCGCCGCCCCCGCCGAAACAGGACGCGCCGCCCCCGCCGCCGGAGCCCGAGATTCTCGAGCTCAGCAAGGCGGATGCCGTTCCCGAGCGGATGGGCATGATCAAGCCGATCGCCCAGCGCGCTGATCTCGATTTCGTCGATGCGGCTCCGCCGCCGCCCCCGCCGAGCTATGCGCCGCCGGCGGGTCCGGCGCCTGCGCTGCTGTCGGCCGAGGCCCATGCCGCTGTCGGTGCCGCCTTTGGCTCCCTCGCAAACTCGATGATGGTCGGGTCGAACCGCACCATCGAGGACCTGCTGAAGGACATGCTCCGGCCGATGCTCAAGACCTGGCTCGACGACAACCTGCCGCAGCTGGTGGAACGGCTGGTGCGGGCCGAGATCGAGCGCGTGTCGCGCGGCCCCGGCCGCTGAGGCCGGTCAGGCCGATCGCAGGGCGGCCAGCCGTCCGCGGAACCACAGGATCAGCAGGGGCATGAGGATCGCCGATCCCGCGAAGAGCGGAACGGCACCCCAGTGGTCGTAGACGAAGCTTGAGGCGAAGACGCCGGCCGTCTGTCCCGCGAAGAAGCAGAAGGCGAAGGTGGCGATGGAAGCTCCGCGCGCCTCCGGGTTCATCTGCGTCGCCAGATTCTGCAGGGCGTTGTGGAAGAGGGCGAAGCTCGCCCCGCCGATGACGATGGCGATCGCCACCAAAGCGAGGACCGGCGCCACGGCGAGAAGCGCGAAGCTGGCCGAGAAGGCGAGGGCGGCCCCGACGAAGAGCGTCGCCTGGGTGTAGCGGGCGAGCAGGGCCGGCGCGGCGGAGGAGTAGATCACGGCTCCCAGCGCGCTCAGCGCCGTCAGCGCGCCGATGGCGGTGTAGCTGATCGCGAATTCGGACCGCAGATAGGCGCCGAGGAAGGTGAAGGCGCCGATGTAGAAGCACGCCTCCATGAAGACGGTGGCCAGCACCAGCCGCCCCATTGGCGTGCGGCCGCTGGCGGCGATCTGGCGGAACGAGCCGGCAAGGCCGCCCTGCGGCAGGGCCGAGCGCTTCGACAGGACGGGATTGGTGCGCAATTGCAGCGTCAGCACCGTGCCGGCGATGACCAGGAAGGCGCCGACCATCAGGAAGACCGCGTGCCAGCCGAAGGCGTCGGCGATGATGCCGCCGATGGCCTGGCCGCTCACCGCCCCGGCGCTCATGAAGATCATGTAGCGGGCCAGCACCGCCTGCCGCTGGGAGGCCGGAATGGTGTCGCCGATGAAGGCGAGGCAGTTGGGGATGATGGCTGCGCCGGTGAGGCCGGCGAGCAGGCGCAGGATGGCGATCTGGTCGAGGCTGACGGCAAAGGCGCAGGCAATGGTGAAAAGGCCGCAGAGAATGGCGCCGAGCGAGACGAGGCGCACCTTGCCGTAGCGGTCGCCGAGCGGGCCGGTGACGAGCTGGAAGCCGCCATAGGCCACCGAATAGGTCGTCACGACGATCGCCGCCGCGCCCGGCGTGGTGGAGAAGGCGTTGGCGAGCTTCGGCAGGAGGGGATCGCAGAAGCGCAACGCCGCCGACGAGGCGAAGCTCGCCGACCCCAGGATCATGAGCGAGCGCCACGGAATGGCGTCTTCGGCAGCGGGGGCGGCGGTTTCCGGCGTCATCCCCGTGTTTGTGGACTGATTTCGCATTGCGGCAAGTCACGGCTTCGCATGGCAGAAATGTTGACTTCCGCGCCGCGGCGCGGCTTTGGTGCGCTCCCCAGCCACGGACCGCCGGACGCCATGCTCGAGAAGACCTATTCGCCGAAGGACATCGAGGCCCGCATCGCCGCCGCCTGGGAGGCCGCCGAGGCCTTCCGCGCCGGCCGTCCGGATCGCGCCGGCGCCGATCCCTATTGCATCGTCATCCCGCCGCCGAACGTCACCGGCTCGCTGCACATGGGCCACGCGCTCAACAACACGCTGCAGGACGTGCTGTGCCGCTACTGGCGCCTCAACGGCCGCGACGTGCTCTGGCAACCGGGCACCGACCATGCCGGCATCGCCACGCAGCTCGTCGTCTCGCGGCAGCTCGCCGAGAAGCAGATCCAGATGCGCGACCTCGGGCGCGAGAAGTTCCTGGAGAAGGTCTGGGAGTGGAAGGCCGAGAGCGGCGGCACCATCGTCAACCAGCTGAAGCGGCTGGGCGCCTCCTGCGACTGGTCGCGCGAGCGCTTCACCATGGACGAGGGCCTGTCGAAGGCCGTCATCAAGGTCTTTGTCGACCTGCACAAGGCGGGCCTCATCTACCGCGACAAGCGCCTGGTGAACTGGGATCCGGAGTTCCAGTCGGCGATCTCCGACCTCGAGGTGGATTCGCTCGAGGTGAAGGGCAACCTCTGGCACTTCAAATATCCGCTGAAGGACGACCCGACCCAGTTCATCACGGTGGCGACGACGCGCCCCGAGACCATGCTGGGCGACACGGCGGTCGCCGTGCATCCTGACGACGAGCGCTACAAGCACCTCATCGGCAAGATGGTGGTGCTGCCGCTGGTCGGCCGCGAGATCCCCATTGTCGGCGACACCTATTCCGATCCGGAGAAGGGGTCGGGCGCGGTGAAGATCACCCCGGCCCACGACTTCAACGACTTCGAGGTGGGCAAGCGCCACAACCTCGAGCTGATCAACATCTTCGACGCCTCGGCGGTGGTGAACGAGAACGCGCCGGAGGCCTATCGCGGCCTGCCGCGTTTCGAGGCCCGCAAGAAGGTCGTCGCGGACCTCGAGGCGCTCGGCCTCGTCGAGAAGATCGAGCCGCACACCCACATGGTGCCGCATGCCCAGCGCGGCGGCGCGGTGGTCGAGCCCTGGCTGACCGAGCAGTGGTATGTGGATGCCGCAACGCTGGCCAAGCCGGCGCTGGAGGCGGTCCGCAAGGGCGAGACGCGCTTCGTGCCGGAGCGCTTCGCGGGCGACTATTTCCGCTGGCTGGAGAACATCCAGCCCTGGTGCATCTCGCGCCAGCTCTGGTGGGGCCACCAGATCCCGGCCTGGTATGCCGAAGACGGCACGATCTTCGTTGCCGCCAGCGAGGCCGAGGCGCAGACGCAGGCCGATGCGCAGTTCGGCCGGGCAGGGGTGCCGCTCACCCGCGACCCCGACGTGCTCGACACCTGGTTCTCCTCGGGCCTGTGGCCCTTCTCGACGCTGGGCTGGCCGGATGAGACGCCGGAGCTGAAGCGCTTCTACCCGACCGCGACGCTCGTCACCGGCTTCGACATCATCTTCTTCTGGGTCGCCCGCATGATGATGCTGGGCCTCCAGTTCATGGGGGAGAAGCCCTTCTCCGACGTGGTCATCCACGGCCTCGTCCGCGACGACAAGGGCCGCAAGATGTCGAAGACGCTGGGCAATGTCGTCGACCCGCTCGGCCTCATCGACGAGTTCGGTGCCGATGCGCTGCGCTTCGCGCTCGTGGCACAGGCGAGCCAGGGCTCGGACGTGAAGTTCGCCCGCTCGCGCGTCGAGGGCTATCGCAACTTCGCGACCAAGCTGTGGAACGCCGCCCGCTTCGCCGAGATGAACGAGTGCCGCCGTGTCGAGGGCTTCGACCCCAGGGCGGTGAAGACGACGCTCGCCAAGTGGATCGTCGGCGAGACGGCCAAGGCCGTCGCCGAGACCGCCGCGGCCATCGAGGCCTACAAGTACAACGAGGCGGCCGGCGCGGCCTACCGCTTCGTCTGGAACATCTTCTGCGACTGGTTCCTGGAGTTCGCCAAGCCCATCTTCACCGGCACGGACGAGGCCGCCAAGGCCGAGGTCCGCGCCGCGACCGCCTGGACGCTCGACCAGATCCTGAAGCTCCTGCACCCGTTCATGCCCTTCATCACCGAGGAGCTCTGGACGGTGACGGGCGAGGCGGGCCCGGCGCGGGCGAGCGTGCTGGCGCTCGCCGACTGGCCGGCCCTCGATGGCCTCGTCGACCCGGACGCGGAGGCCGAGATCGGCTGGCTGGTGGATGCGATCAGCGCGATCCGCTCGGTGCGGGCCGAGATGAACGTCGCTCCAGCGACGCAGGTGCCGCTTGTGCTCATCGCGCCATCGGACAAGACGACAGCTGTCTCAGGCCGTTATGGCGATTTGCTCAACCGCCTTGCGAGGCTCTCCGGCATCTCCTCGGCCGGTGAGGCGCCCGCCGGCTCGGTCCAGCTGGTGGTGCGCGGCGAGACCCTCGCCCTGCCCATGGCGGGCCTCATCGACGTCGCAGCCGAGCGGACGCGCCTCGCCAAGGCGCTGAAGGAGGCCGAGGGCGACATCGCGCGCTGCGACGGCAAGCTGAACAACGCCAACTTCATGGCCCGCGCGGCGGAAGACGTCATCGCCGAGCAGCACGAGAAGCGCGCCGAGGCGGTGGAGCGCAAGGCCAGCATCGAGACGGCCTTGCTGCGGCTGACCGCGCTGGGCTGAGCCGGCGGTCCCATATCCTGTCGCATGAGAGCACCGGCGCGGCCATGGCCCGCCGGTGTTTTCGTGTCATTTCCGCAACAGGCTGGAACGGCTCGAAGCGGAACGGGTCGTTCACCATCTTTCGCCGCAATCCCGCCACAGGCCGAAGCGCAGAAATTTCGGGACAAACGTCTGTTTTCCATCGTCGATGGAGAACGTTTTTCTGGGCGCCGTGTTGATGGTCTTCGGGTCGTTCGCCGTGAATGGTTCGTCTCGCTGTCGCCGGTCGTCCCTCGGGGTGGTGGCGCGGTGAGTGGTATGACGTTCGACAAGTCCAAACTGCCCAGCCGCCACGTGACGGAGGGGCCGTCCCGGGCTCCCCATCGCTCCTATCTCTACGCGATGGGTCTCACCACCAAGCAGATCCACCAGCCCTTCGTCGGCGTGGCCACCTGCTGGAACGAGGCCGCGCCCTGCAACATCGCGCTGATGCGCCAGGCGCAGGCGGTGAAGAAGGGCGTCGAGGCGGCCCAGGGCACGCCCCGCGAGTTCTGCACCATCACCGTGACCGACGGCATCGCCATGGGTCATGCCGGCATGAAGTCCTCGCTCCCCTCCCGCGAGATCATCGCCGACTCGGTCGAACTGTCCATGCGCGGCCACGCCTATGACGCGCTGGTCGGCCTTGCGGGCTGCGACAAGTCGCTGCCGGGTATGATGATGGCGATGATCCGCCTCAACGTGCCGTCGATCTTCATCTATGGCGGCTCGATCCTGCCCGGCACGTTCCGCGGCAAGCAGGTCACCGTCCAGGATCTCTTCGAGGCCGTCGGTCAGCACTCGGTCGGCGCCATGAGCGACGAGGACCTCGACGAACTGGAGCGCGTCGGCGCGCCCTCCGCCGGCGCCTGCGGCGCCCAGTTCACCGCCAACACCATGGCCACCGTCTCCGAGGCCATCGGTCTCGCGCTGCCTTACTCGGCCGGCGCCCCGGCTCCCTACGACATCCGCGATTCCTTCTGCTACGCCGCCGGCGAGAAGGTGATGGAGCTGATCGCCCGGGGCATCCGCCCGCGCGACATCGTCACCCGCAAGTCGCTGGAGAATGCCGCGACCGTTGTCGCCGCCTCGGGCGGCTCGACCAATGCCGCGCTCCACCTGCCGGCCATGGCCCATGAATGCGGCATCAAGTTCGACCTGTTCGACGTCGCCGAGATCTTCAAGCGCACGCCCTACATCGCCGACCTGAAGCCGGGCGGTAAGTATGTCGCCAAGGACATGTTCGAGGCCGGCGGCATCCCGCTGCTGATGAAGGCGCTGCTGGACGGCGGCTTCCTGCATGGCGACTGCATGACCGTCACCGGCCGCACCATGGCGGAGAACCTCGCCAAGGTGCGCTGGAACCCCGACCAGGACGTCGTCTATCCGACCTCCAAGCCCATCACCAAGACCGGCGGCGTCGTCGGCCTCAAGGGCAACCTCGCCCCGGAGGGCGCGATCGTGAAGGTCGCGGGCATGAAGAAACTGAAGTTCAAGGGCCCGGCCCGCTGCTTCGACCGCGAGGAGGAGTGCTTCAAGGCCGTCACCGACCGCACCATCCGGGAGGGCGAGGTCATCGTCATCCGCTACGAGGGCCCGAAGGGTGGCCCCGGCATGCGCGAGATGCTGGCGACGACTGCGGCCCTCTACGGCCAGGGCATGGGCGACAAGGTCGCCCTCATCACCGATGGCCGCTTCTCCGGCGCCACCCGCGGTTTCTGCATCGGCCATGTCGGCCCCGAGGCCCAGGTCGGCGGCCCGATCGCGCTCTTGCGCGACGGTGACATGATTGAGATCGATGCGGTCAAGGGAACGCTCAAGGTTCGCCTTACGGCCGCCGAATTGCGGGCGCGTAAGAAGGAATGGACTGGCCCGAAGCCGACGGAGTACGGCGCGGGCGCCATCTGGAAATATGCCCAGCAGGTCGGACCTGCGGTTGACGGTGCCGTGACCCATCCGGGCGGTGCCGGGGAAAAGCACGTCTATGCGGATATCTGAGCTTTCCAGCCTGATGCGCGTCGCCGTTGCCGCGACGCTGCTCACCGGGGCTCTCCCGGTGGCGCAGGCGCTTGCCTTCGACGGCCAGCCGGCCGGCGACGCGCGCTCGGCGCTCGACGCCTTCCGCGCCTATGGCCGGGCGCTGCGCGACGGCCGCACCGACGATGCCGTATCGGCCCTCCAGTATGCCGCGAGCGGCGGCCATGCCGCCTCCGCCTGGCGCCTGGGGCGCATGTACATGGAGGGCGACGGCGTCGCCCGCTCCGATCTCAAGGCCTTCGAGACCTTCCGCCAGATCACCATCACCCGCCGCGACGAGGGTCCCAACTCGCCCGACGCGCGCTTCATTTCCTCGGCCTTCGTGGCCATGGGCAACTACCTCGTCGAGGGCATTCCGAACACCTATGTGCGTCCGGACCCGTCCAAGGCGGTGGAGCTCTATTTCTATGCCGCCTCGACCTTCGGCGATGCCGATGGCCAGTTCCGGCTCGGCCGCATGATGCTGGAAGGCAAGGGTACCCAGCGCGATCCGCGCCAGGCCGCCCGCTGGCTGCAGCTCGCCGCGCAGAAGAGCCACCACCAGGCGCAGGCCGTGCTCGGCCACATGCTGTTCACCGGCCGCGACGTGCCGCGCGCCGCCCCGCGTGGCCTCATGTTCCTGACGCTCGCCAAGGAATCGGCGAACGAGAACGAGACCTGGATCGCCGACATGTACGAGGAGGCCATGCGTCAGGCCTCGGACGACGAGCGCGGCGTGGCCTTGCGCATGGTCGAGGCCTGGATCAAGACCGTTCGCCGATGAAGGGCGGGGGCGCATGACGGCGGCGGACGGCGCGCTGTTCACGCCCGAGGTCCTGAGCCATCCGGTGGAGCCCTTGGGGCTTCTCCGGTTCCTGCGCCGCCTCGTCGACAATCCGCTCGCCACCTGGCCTCAGGCAGTGTTCGAGGAGAAGACCCTCGAAGTGCCCTTCGGCAAGCGTGGCCTGCTCTTCGTCATGGACCCGCCGCTGGTCGACGAGGTGCTGGTCGGCATAGCCGCCGCCTTCCCCAAGGCGCCGATCATCCGCCGCACGATCGGCCCCGCGGTGGGCGATGACTCCATCTTCACCGCCGAGGGCGCCGCCTGGCGCTGGCAGCGCCGCGCCGCCTCGCCGCCGTTCCGGCACGGAACGATCCTGTCCTTCCTGCCGGCCTTCACCGCCTCCGCCATTACCACGGTCGACCGCCTCGGGGCCTCGTCCGGCGACACGGTCGACATGGCCGAGGCGATGATGGAGACGACTTTCGACGTCATCGTCGAGACCATGCTGTCAGGCCGCACCCGCTTCGACACCAAGCGTTTCGGCGAGGAAATCTCCCGCTATTTCGACACGGTCGGCTGGATCGCCGCCTATACGACGCTGCGACTGCCGGACTGGCTGCCCTATCCGGGGCGTCGGCGGGCCATGGCCGGTAACCGCTTCCTGCGCGCCGAGATGGCGCGGGTGATCGCCGAGCGCCGAATCGCCCCGAGCCCCGTCCCCGATCTTCTCGACGCGCTGATCGCCGCGACTGATCCGGAAGACGGGCGCGCCATGACCGATGCGGAGCTTGCGGACAATCTCCTCACCTTCGTCGTCGCCGGCCACGAGACCACGGCGTTGGCCCTGACCTGGGCGCTCTGGCTCATCGGCCACGCGCCGGCGGTCGAGGCGCGGCTTCTCGACGAGGTGGAGCGTGTCGTCGGGGCTGGGCCGGTCGAGGCCGCCCATATCGAGGGGCTCGCCTATACGAAGCAGGTGATCCAGGAGGCCATGCGGCTCTATCCGCCGGCGCCGATCATTCCCCGCATCGCGGCGGAGGATGTCACGCTCGGCGACAGGCAGCTCGCCAAGGGCACGCCGGTCTACATTCCGGTCTACGCCGTTCACCGCCACAAGCTCATCTGGGACCATCCGGCGGCCTTCGATCCCGACCGCTTTGCCCCCGAGAAGGCACGACAGCTCCACCGCGGCGCCTATCTGCCCTTCGGCGCGGGCCCGCGCATCTGCATCGGCGCGGCCTTCGCCCAGATCGAGGCAGTGGCGATCCTGGCGACCCTCATCCGGTCCTTGCGCTTCGTGCCGCTTCCCGGCCACAGGCCCATGCCGACGACGCGGCTGACGCTGCGTCCCGAGGGTGGCATGCCGATGCGGGTGGAGCGCCGTTAGGTCTGGATCTCGCACCAGACCGGCACGTGGTCGCTCGGCTTTTCCCAGCCGCGCACATGCTTGTCGATGCCAGCGGTGACGAGCCGGTCCGTGGCCTGCGGCGAGAGCATCAGGTGGTCGATGCGGATGCCGTTGTTCCGCTGCCAGGCGCCGGCCTGATAGTCCCAGAACGAATAGAGGCCGGGTGAATCGTCACAGGCGCGCAGCGCATCGGTGAAGCCGAGGGCCGCGAGTTCGCGCAGCTTGCCGCGCGATTCCGGCTGGAACAGCGCGTCATTCACCCAGTCCTTGGGGTTCTTGGCGTCCTCCGGCATGGGGATGACGTTGTAGTCGCCACAGAGGAGGAAGGGCTCCTCCAGCGCCAGCCGCGCGCGGGCATGGCGGATGAGGCGGTCCATCCAGGCGAGCTTGTAGCTGAACTTCTCGGTGCCGAGCGGATTGCCGTTGGGCAGGTAGAGGCTGGCGACGCGCACCGCGCCGCTCGGCGTCGAGACGACCGCCTCGAGGTAGCGGGCCTGCTCGTCGGCCTCGTCGCCGGGCAGGCGGGGCGTCACATCCTCCAGCGGCAGCTTCGAGAGGATGGCGACGCCGTTATAGGTCTTCTGGCCGTGGGTCGCGACATTGTAGCCGGCGCTCTCGAAGGCCTCCCGCGGGAAAGCCTCGTCGACGCATTTCAGCTCCTGCAGGCAAACGATGTCGGGATCGCGCTCCTTCAGCCAGGCGAGCGTGTTCTCCACCCGGATCTTGACCGAATTGACGTTCCAGGTGGCGACGATCATGACGGGTCCTGCGATTCTGCGGCCGGCGCACTGTAGCGCCAGCTTCGGCCGCGGTCGCCCCCGGCGACGGCAGCAGCGAGACGGAGAGGGCCATGTGGATCGACGACGAGGCGGCGTTGAAGGCTCTCTACGGTCCGGTGGGAGAAGCCTCGATCGCCAAGGAGGTTCCCCACCTGACGCCCGCCTACCGGGCGCTGGTGAAGGCCTCGCCCTTCTGCGTGCTGGCGACCGCTGGCCCCGAAGGGCTCGACGCGACGCCGCGCGGCGATCCGCCGGGCTTCATCCGGGTGCTCGACGAGCGCACGATCCTCATTCCCGACCGGCGCGGGAACAACCGGATCGACAGCCTGCTCAACATCGTGCGTGACCCGCGCGTGGCGTTGCTGGTCATGGTGCCGGGCGTTGCCGAGACGCTGCGGATCAATGGCCGCGGCCGCATCACCACCGATCCGGCGCTGCTCGGACCCACCGCCATCGACGGCAAGGCTCCCGTCTCCGGGCTCGTGATCAGCATCGAGACGGTCTATTTCCAGTGTTCGCGCGCGCTGATCCGCTCGCGCCTGTGGGACCCGGCGGCGCAGCGGCCGCGCGGCGAGCTGCCGAGCCCGGGGCAGATGCTGAAGAGCGCCAAGGAGAGCTTCGACGCGGAAGCCTATGACCAGGCGCTGCCCGGCCGGGTCGCCACCACGCTCTACTGATCGATCAGAGCGAGAAGCTGGTGCCGCAGCCGCAATTGGCGACGGCATTGGGGTTCCGGAGCTTGAAGGCCGAGCCGATGAGGTCATCGACCCAGTCGAGCTCTGTCCCGGCCATGTAGGGCAGGGACACCTCGTCCACGAGGACCGTCGCGCCGGACTTCTCGATGGCGAGGTCGTCGGCATTGCGCTCGGTGGTGAAGTCGAAGCGGTACTGGAAGCCGGAGCAGCCGCCACCTTCAACGGAAATCCGCAGCATCGTGCCGGGCGGCTCTGTCGCCATGATTTTCGTGATCCGCGCCGCGGCGCGGTCAGTGACGGTGACGGGCGTGTCGAGCGTCTCGGTGGTCATGAGATGTCTCCCCGGTTCAAGGCCGGAAACACATGGAAGGGAAGCGCAGCCTTGCGGCGCGCCTGTCCCATAGGTATGTGCGCCCCTGGTGCCGGTCAATCACCCGCCGATGACGCGCTGGGGCAGGCCGGGCAGGGGACCTGAACCCGCATGGCCGTCGCGAGCTACTTTTATCCGCCGCTGGCCCCTTACGCCTCCGATTCCCGGCGGAGTCGAGGCCGGCTCGTCGCCGAGCCCTCATCGCCGACGCGCACCGAATTCCACCGTGACCGCGACCGCATTGTCCATGCCACGGCCTTCCGCCGTCTGAAGCACAAGACTCAGGTCTTCGTCGCTCCGGAAGGCGACCATTACCGCACCCGCCTGACCCACACGATCGAGGTGGCGCAGATCGCCCGCTCGCTCGCCCGTGCTCTCGGTCTCGACGAGGATCTCGCGGAGACCCTGGCGCTGGCCCACGACCTCGGCCACACGCCCTTCGGCCATACCGGCGAGGACGCGCTCGACGAGGTCATGCGGCCCTATGGCGGCTTCGACCACAATGCCCAGTCGCTCCGCATCGTCACGCGGCTGGAGCGCCGCTATGCCGGCTTCGACGGGCTCAATCTCAGCTGGGAAACGCTGGAGGGCCTGGTCAAGCATAACGGGCCGCTGATCGGCGCCGATGGCAAGCCGACAGAGCGCTACGCGAAACACGGCATTCCCGTCGCGATCCTCGAATATGACGCGCTCCAGCCGCTCGACCTTGCCTCCCACGCCAGCGCCGAGGCGCAGGCGGCCGCCATCGCCGACGACATCGCCTATGACGCGGCCGATATCGACGATGGCTTGAGGGCAGGGCTCTTCACCCTCGACGATCTTGCCGCGGAGGTGCCGCTGGCCGCCGAGTTCCTCGCCGAAATCCGCGGGCGCTATCCGATGCTCGAGAAGAGCCGCGAGATCAACGAGCTGACGCGGCGCGTCATCACCCGGTTGGTCGAGGACGTGATCGGCGAGGCGGGCCGGGCCATCGCCGCGCTGGCGCCGGCCTCGGTGGAGGACATCCGCGCCGCCGGTCGCACGCTGGTGCAGTTCTCGTCGGTGATCCGCGACTATGATGACGGGATCAAGCGCTTCCTCTTCGCCAACGTCTACCGCCACCCCCGGGTCGTGCCGATCCGGCGCGATGCGGCGGGCGTGGTGCGCGACCTTTTCGCCGCCTTCTTCGAGCACCCCACCGCCATGCCGCCGCAATGGTCTGCCGATGTCGAACTGCTCGATGAGGCCCGTCGCGCCCGCCGTGCCGCCGACTACATCGCCGGCATGACCGACCGCTATGCCCTCGACGAACATCGCCGCCTGTTTGCCCAGACCCCCGATCTGCGCTAGAGGCGACCGCCTCCCATCAGGTCATCGGCATGAACATCTTCGCTCTCTTCACCCAGCACGTGCGTGCGGCGGTCTCCGCGCTCGCCGCCGACGGCATCGTCCTGCCGGAAGCCGCGCTCGACCGCGTCGTGGTGGAAGCCCCGCGCGATCCGACCCATGGCGACCTCGCCACCAACGCGGCCATGGTCCTGTCGAAGGACGCCGGCATGAAGCCGCGCGACCTCGCCGAGAAGATCGCGGCGCGGCTCGCCGCCGTGCCTGATGTCGCCAAGGTGGACATTGCCGGTCCCGGCTTCATCAACCTCACGGTGAAGGCCGAGGTCTGGCCGCGCATCCTGTCCGCGGCCGTGGCCCAGGGCGAGGCCTTCGGCCGGGTCGCCATCGGCGGCGGCGCCAAGGTCAATGTCGAGTATGTCTCGGCGAACCCGACCGGCCCGATGCATGTCGGCCATTGCCGCGGCGCGGTGTTCGGCGATGCGCTCGCCAATCTCCTCGACCGCGCCGGCTACGACGTCACCCGCGAGTATTACATCAACGATGCCGGCGCGCAGGTGCAGGTGCTCGGCCGCTCCGCCTATCTGCGCTACCGCGAGGCCAATGGCGAGACGATCACCATTCCCGAGGGGCTCTATCCCGGCGACTATCTGAAGCCGGTCGGCGAGGCGCTGAAGGCCGCCTATGGCGACCGCCTGATGACGGCGCCGGAGGCCGAGTGGCTGCCGCTCTGCCGCGATGCGGCCATCGACGCGATGATGTCGGAGATCCGCGGCGATCTCGAAGCCCTCAATGTCAGCCACTCCGTGTTCTTCTCGGAACGCTCGCTGCAGGCGCCGGTCGACAAGGTGCGCGCCTCCATCGAGGCGCTGCGCGCCCAGGGCAACATCTACGAGGGCGTTCTGGAGCGGCCGAAGGGCGCCGACGATGCCGACTGGGAGGAGCGCGAGCAGACCCTGTTCCGCTCCACCGCCTTTGGCGACGATGTCGACCGTCCGCTGATGAAGTCGGACGGCACCTATACCTATTTCGCCTCCGACATCGCCTATCACAAGGACAAGGCCGATCGCGGCTTCCTCAACCAGATCGACGTCTGGGGTGCGGACCACGGTGGCTATGTGAAGCGCATGCAGGCGGCGCTGAAGGCGATCTCCGGTGGCAAGGCGGCGCTCGACGTGAAGCTCGTCCAGCTGGTGCGGCTGTTCCGCGACGGCGAGCCGGTGCGCATGTCGAAGCGCTCGGGCGATTTCGTCACGCTGCGCGAGGTGGTGGACGAGGTCGGCCGCGATGCGGTGCGCTTCATGATGCTCTACCGCAAGAACGACGCGACGCTCGATTTTGACCTGGCCAAGGTCGTCGAGCAGTCGAAGGACAATCCGGTCTTCTACGTCCAGTACGCCCATGCGCGCTGCCGCTCGATCCTGCGGAACGCCGCGGCCGCGGTGCCCGACATGGACCTCGGAGCCGCCGCGCTCTCGGCTGCGGCGCTGGACCGCCTCGACGACCAGGGGGAAGTCGCCATCATCCAGCGGATCGCCCAGTATCCGCGGCTCATCGAGGCGGCGGCTCAGGCGCATGAGCCACATCGTGTGGCCTTCTACCTGTACGAGCTTGCGTCCGACTTCCATTCGCAGTGGAATCGCGGGAAGGATTCGTCGCATTTACGCTTCATTATGGAAAATGATCGACAAATGACGGCGGCGCGCCTTGCGCTGGTCCAGGGTATCGTGACCGTTCTCAGATCGGGTCTTGCGATCCTCGGTGTCGAGGCCGTCGAAGAAATGCGTTGATCGCGCCGCGCGTTCCAGCGGCGCCCACCGACGGCGGGGCCCATGGCCAACGAGACCAGTCTGCGTAGCTATCGCGATTACGACGCCTATGACCGCGACGCCCGCGATCGCGAGCCTGCCGCTGTGGGCCGTCAGGGCGGTGATCCGCTTGCCGACCTCGCCCGCATCATGGGGCAGGACGACACCTATTCCGATCTCCTGAAGTCGATCGCCCGGACCCGCGCCGAGCCGGTCTTTGAGGCGCCGGAGGCCGAGGCCGCCGACGAGCAGGCCGAGGCTGACGAGACCTATGACCTGCCGGCGATGCCGCTGCGCGGCGTTGCGGCGGAAGAGGGCATCGACTGGGAGGATCTCGAGGCGGAGCTGGCGAAGCATCGCGAGGCCGCGGCCGACGAGGACTATGCCGAGGAGCCCATCGACGAGCTGCGCGGCTCGCACGAGCTGTGGCATGGCGAGGCGGCCGCCCACGACGAGCTCGACCGTCGCCTGCACGAAGAATTCGGCCGCTCCTTCGCGGCGTCGGACGAGAACGGGCGCATGCCCGCCGGTGCCTATGTGGCGGCCGGCGCCGGTGCGGCTGTCGCCCTCGGGGCTGCCGCCTACGCGATGCGGCCGGGCCAGCAGGCCGCCCGTCAGGAGGCCTCCGCCGCCCCGTCCTCCTATGCTGCTCCCGCACAGGCGGCGCCGGCTGCCTCCGATGGCCGCTACGCCTATGCCGACGAAGTCGACGAGGCTCCGCCGCGGCGCCGCCGCGCCGGCGTCACGGCCATCGCCGCGATCGTTGGTCTTGCCGTTCTCGGCGGCGGCGGTGTCTACGGCTACCGCGCCATGTCCGGCGGCGGTGGCGTCGGTGGCGAACCGCGCGTCATCCGCGCCGACCAGTCGCCGGTGCGTGTCGCGGCCCAGCAGGCCCAGGATCCCAAGCCGGTGACCGACCGCGTGGCCCAGGGCGAGCGCGTCGTTGTGCGCGAGGAGCGTCCGGTCAGCGCCCGCGAGCAGGCCGCCCAGGTGCAGGAGCCGCCGGTTCCCGCCCGCATCATTCCGCTGGTGCCGTCGCCCGATGCGGCGGCCCGCCAGGCTGTCGCCGCTGCGCCGGCTCCCGTTGCCGCTCCTGCGCCGGTCCCGGCTCCGGCGGCCCGTGCCGAGGAGCCGCGCCGCGTCCGCACCGTCCAGGTCGGCCCGGATGGCAGCATCATGACGCCGTCGGCGGCGCCCGCGCCGCGTCCCTCCGAGACCTCGCTCTCGGTCGTTCCCGTGTCCAACGTGCCTGCCGCCCCGCCGCGCCTTGCCGCGGCCGACAGCCGCCCGGCTGCCGCTCCCGCCTCGGCCGGTACGCCGATGCCGCCGCCGCGTCCGGTGCAGACGATCCGCGTCGCCCGGGCAGAGCCTGCCGCGACCACCACCACCTCGGTCGAGCCGGTCCGCGCCGCTCCGCCGGCGCCGGTTGCCGCTCGTCCGCTGGACCTTGGGCCGCAGCAGACCGCTTCGGTCCGCGCCGCCAGCACCGCTTCGCCGGCGCCGGCCGCCGTTGCGGGCTCCGGAGGCACCTTCGTGCAGATTTCCTCGCACCAGTCCGAGGCCGAGGCGCGGTCCGCCTTTGCCTCCGCCCAGCGCCGCTTCCCGCTGCTCCAGGGCCAGAGCCTCAATATCCGGTCCGCGGAGATTCCCGGTCGCGGCACCTGGCATCGCGTCCGCGTCGGTCCCTTCTCGCGGTCCGAAGCGCAGAGCTTCTGCGAGCAGCTGCGCGGCTCCGGTGGTTCCTGCGTCCTGAACTGATCCGGGCATGGCCACCACGGCCCTCATCCTCGGCTGCGCCGGGACGGAGCTGACCCATGAAGAGGCCGCGTTCTTTCGTGACCTCGATCCCTGGGGGCTGATCCTCTTCCGGCGCAACTGCGCCGACCCCGACCAGATCCGCCGCCTGACCTCCGACTTCCGGACGGCCGTCGGCCGGGCCGATGCGCCGGTGCTCGTCGACCAGGAGGGCGGGCGCGTGCAGCGGCTCACCGCCCCGCATTGGCCAAAATACCCGGCCGCGCGTGCCTTTTCCCGCATCGCCGCCAATGATCCGCTGGTCGGCCGCGAGATGGCGCGGCTCGGCGGGCGGCTGCTGGCCCACGATCTCCTGGATGTCGGGATCACGGTGGACTGCGCGCCGGTTCTCGACGTGCCCGTGGCCGGCGCCCATGACGTCATCGGCGACCGCGCCTTCGCCACCGACCCGGCGGCCGTGGCGCAGTTCGGCCGCGCCATGGCCGAAGGGCTCCTCGCCGGCGGTGTGCTGCCGGTGGTGAAGCACATTCCCGGGCATGGGCGGGCAGGGGCCGACAGCCATTTCGACCTGCCGGTGGTCACGGCGTTGCGCGAGGAGCTCGCCGCCTCCGACTTCCTGCCCTTCGCGACGCTCACCGACATGCCGCTCGCGATGACGGCCCATGTCGTCTACACGGCCGTCGATCCGAAGAGCCCGGCAACGACATCCCGCCGGGTGATGCGCGAGATCGTGCGCGGCGCCATCGGCTATGACGGCCTTGTCATGACCGACGACCTGTCGATGAAGGCGCTGGCGGGCAGCCTCGCCGAGCGGGCGCGCGCCTCGTACCGGGCCGGCTGCGACGTCGTCCTCCACTGCAACGGCAAGCTCGACGAGATGCGCGACATCGCCGGGGAGGCGAGGGCGCTGTCAGGGCTCGCCGCCCGCCGCGCCAGGGCCGCTCTCGCCAGGATCCGCCACGCCCCGGAGCCTCTCGACCGCGCCGAGGCGCTGGCGCGGTTCACCGACGTCCTCGCGCGCGCGAGCGCGGCGTCGTCCACAGCTTTTGCCGCGGACCATGCGCTGAGCGTGTGACCTGGGCTAGGATGGGGCCAGCCGGCACCGGGCCGGCGCGGATCAGGTGATGGCGCGACCTCCCCAGAGCTTCGGCGACAATGTCCTGCCCTTCGAGGGGGCGGTGGAGCGCAGCGCCTCGGAGCCTGCCTTCGTCGTCGATGTCGACGGTTTCGAGGGGCCGCTCGACATGTTGCTGGCGCTGGCGCGCAGCCAGAAGGTCGACCTGTCGCGCATCTCCATCCTGGCGCTCGCCGACCAGTATCTCGGCTTCATCGAGGAGGCGCGGAAGATGCGCCTCGAGCTTGCGGCCGATTATCTCGTCATGGCCGCCTGGCTCGCCTATCTCAAGTCGCGCCTGCTGATCCCCGAGACGGGCAAGGGCGACGAGCCGACCGGCACGGAGCTCGCCGAGGTTCTCGCCTTCCGCCTGCAGCGCCTCCAGGCCATGCGCGATGCGGCCTCCAAGCTGATGACGCGCCACAGGCTCGGCCGCGACGTCTTCGGCCGGGGCGATCCCGAGCCGATCGTGGCGCTGGCGGCGAAGCGTTGGGACGCGACGCTCTATGACCTGCTCACGGCCTATGCGCAGCAGCGGCAGAAGACGGCGCTGTCGCATGTCCGGATGGAGCACCGGAAGGTCTGGTCGCTCGCCGAGGCCCGCGAGATCCTCGAGCGGCTGATCGGCGCGACACTCGACTGGACGCCGCTCGACGCCTTCCTGATCGACTACCTCGTCACCCCCGACAAGCGTGCGACAGTGCTCGCCTCGAGTTTCGCCTCGAGCCTCGAACTCGTCCGCGAGGGCGTGCTGGAGGTCCACCAGGACCGTCCGCTCGGCCCGCTGATGATGCGAAAGCGCCGCGGCGAGCCGCCTTCCAACCCGCCGGGGACGTGATAGAAGCGGCCCATGGGCGAGGAGCGCGACAGTCCCGAACCGTCCCAGCTGAAACTGGGGGCCCCCGTCGGCATCGTCGACGGGCCGGTCGAACAGTTGCGCATTGTCGAGGCCTTGCTCTTCGCCGCCGCCGAGCCGCTGGATGAGGCGGCGCTCGCCGAAAGGCTGCCGCGCGGCGCCGATCTCACATCCATCCTGATGACGCTGCAGGCCTTCTACGCCTCGCGCGGCGTCAATCTGGTGCGCGTCGCCGGCAAATGGGCGTTCCGCACGGCCGAAGACCTGTCCTTCCTCCTGCACCGGGAGACGACCGAGGAGCGCAAGCTGTCGCGCGCCGCGCTCGAGACCCTCGCCATCGTCGCCTATCACCAGCCGGTGACGCGGGCGGAGATCGAGGAGATCCGCGGTGTCACGGTCGCCAAGGGTACGATCGACCTGCTGCTGGAGACCGGCTGGCTGCGCATCCGTGGCCGCCGCAAGGTGCCCGGCCGTCCCGTGACCTTCGGCACCACGCCCGCCTTCCTCGACCATTTCGGCCTCGACGCCATTGCCGACCTGCCGGGCCTCGACGACCTCAAGGCCGCCGGCATGCTCGACGGCCGTCTGCCGCCGAACTTCCGCGTGCCGGTTCCGAACGATGATGTCGGCCTGCGCGACGATGAGGAGCCGGACGACGGGCCGGAGCTCGATTTCGGCCTGCCGCCGGTCCCCGACCAGGAGAGCCGATGAGCAACTCCTTCATGGAGACCGTGTCGCGGTGGGGACGCCGCGGCACTGCCGGCACGTCGATCGCGGCCTCGCTCGCCTTCGAGGACGTGGTGCACGGCTATGGGAAGGTGAGGGCGTTGGACGGCATCTCGCTGGCGGTGGCGCCCGGCGAGGTCGTTTGCCTGCTCGGCCCCTCCGGATGCGGCAAGACCACGCTCCTGCGCATCGCCTCGGGCATCGAGAGGCCCTTGTCGGGGCGGGTCACCATCGACGGCCGCGAGGTGGCGGGGCCCGACGCGTTCATTCCGCCGGAGCGGCGCGGGGTCGGCCTGGTCTTCCAGGATTTCGCGCTGTTTCCCCACCTCACCAATCTCGCCAATGTGATGTTCGGCCTGAAGGCGCTGCCAAAGGCCGAGGCCGAGAAGGCGGCGCGCCTGGCGCTCAGCCGCGTCGGGCTCGACAAGCATGCCGAGGACTATCCGCACACGCTCTCGGGTGGCGAGCAGCAGCGCGTGGCGCTCGCGCGCGCGATCGCGCCGCGGCCGGGCATCCTGCTGATGGACGAGCCCTTTTCCGGGCTCGACAGCCGCCTGCGCGACGCGATCCGCGACGAAACGCTCGCGGTGATGCGCGAGACGCGCGCCACCTGCATCGTCGTCACCCATGATCCGGAAGAGGCCATGCGCATGGCCGACCGGATCGTGCTGCTCCGCAGCGGCCGCATCGCCCAGATCGGCACGCCCTCCGACCTGTATCGCGCGCCGGCCGATCTCGACACGGCGCGCTTCTTCTCGGACGTCAACGAGGTCCCGGGCGTCGTGCGGGCCGGACGGCTCGTCACGCCGGTGGGATATTTCGCCGCGCCCGGACTTGCGGAAGGGGCCTCCGCCGTGGCCGCGATCCGGCCGCAATCGATCACGCCGAAGCCCGCCGGCATGTGCGTTCCCGGCCGTCTGGTCTCTCGCCGCTTCCTCGGCGAGGTGGAATTGCTCGAAATTGCGGTGCAGGGGCTCGATGCGCCGCTCAAGGCGCGCGTCCGCTCCGGCGAGGGGCTCGCCCCGGGGCGCGACGTTGGTGTCGACGTTACCGCGGCTGAGGTCCTTGTTTTTGCCGCACCCGGCGCATAGTTTCGCAGCCAACGGACGGTTCTGGGCCGCACGGAACGCTGAGTGCCACGGGACCCCAGGGGAAACGTCGGCGCCACAGGGCTTGAGGAGTTGATGATGGGTACGTTTAGCGCATGGCACTGGATTCTGGTCGCCATCGTGGTGCTGCTGCTGTTCGGCCGCGGCAAGATCTCGGAGTTCATGGGCGACGCCGCCAAGGGCATCAAGGCCTTCAAGAAGGGCCTCGCCGAGGAGGACAAGCCCGAGACGCCGCCGGTCACGACGCCTGCCTCGACCATCGACCACCAGGTTGCCCCGGCGACCGCGCCGCAGCCTGCTCCGGCTCCCGTCGCCCCGCAGCCTGCCCCGACGGCCCCCGCTCCGGACCACAATCCGGCTCCGGCCCCGAAGGTCGGCTGACGCATCTTTAGCAGCGTCCGCGGCGCCGGGGGACCGGTTCCGGTAACCCGCGTCACGCGCACGGTGAATGGCCATGTTCGATCTGAGCTGGGGCGAAATCGCATTGATCGGCGTGGTGGCGCTGGTCGTCATCGGCCCGAAGGAGCTTCCCGGCGTCCTTCGTGGCCTCGGGCAGGCGCTCGCCAAGATGCGGCGCATGGCGTCCGACTTCCAGTACCAGTTCAACCAGGCTTTGCAGGAAGCCGAGGTCGACAAGGTCAAGTCGTCGATCAACAGCGTCACCGAGGCGGTGAACACGACGCCGACCTCGACCTTCAACCCGATCGACTATGCCCGCGAGCAGATCAAGTCGACCGTCGACGAGCTCAAGGGCCAGCCGGCACCGGGCACGATCGGACCGACCATGCCCGATCCGCTGGCGCAGGCCATCCCTGCGCCGCCGAGCTACACCGCCGATCCCGCCGCCATCCAGGCGGCGTTCAAGCCTGCCGACCCGCCTGCCGCTTTCGCCTCGCCGGCCCCCGCCTCGGCCGCACCGCCGGCGGCATCGCCGGTGATCGGCGCCGCGCCGGTGGACCCGCCGTCCGGCTTCATGGCCATGCCGGCGCCCGCCGCGCCGGCTGAAGCCGTTGCAACGCCCCCCGCGCCGCCGGCCAGCGAGCCCGGCGCCAAGAAGACCGACGCATGACCGCGACGTCCGACGACAGGATCAAGGCGGACGAGGCGGCCATCGAGGCCTCCAAGGCGCCGCTCATCGAGCATCTGATCGAGCTGCGCTCGCGGCTGATCAAGGCCATGCTCGGCTTCATCGCCTGCTTCATCATCTCGTTCATCTTCTCCAAGCAGATCTTCCAGATCCTCGTGCTGCCCTACGAATGGGCGGCCGATTACCTGAAGATCCCGCGGACCGAGGTGAAGCTCATCTACACTGCGCCGCTGGAGTATTTCTTCACCCAGCTGAAGATCGGCATGTTCGGCGGGGCTTTCCTCGCCTTCCCGCTGATCGCCGTGCAGTTCTACAAGTTTGTCGCGCCCGGCCTCTACAGCCACGAGAAGGATGCGTTCCGGCCCTATCTGATCTGGACGCCGATCTGCTTCTTCACCGGCGGCATCTTCGTGCTGGTCTTCGTGATGCGGGCGCTGATGCTCTTCTCGCTCGGCATGCAGCAGGCGCCGAGCGATACGGCTACGGCCATCCAGTATCTCGGCCGCGTCGAGGACTATCTCAGCCTCATCATGACGCTGATCTTCGCCTTCGGCATCTCGTTCCAGCTGCCGGTGATCATCGCGCTATTGGGCCAGATCGGCGTGGTGGACACGACATTTCTGCGCGAGAAGCGTCGCTATTTCATCGTCATTGCCTTCGTCGTCGCCGCGGTCCTGACGCCGCCGGACGTCATCAGCCAATTGTCGCTGGCCATTCCGCTCATCGGGCTCTACGAGATCGGCATCCTGATCGTCGGCCGCATCGAGAAGAAGCGCGCCGCCGAGAATCCGGCCTCGGAGGACGACGGCAGCACCTCAGCGCCGGCCGCCTGACGCGACACCCATTCCTCTCGCCGCCGCCGGGGACGCCCTGCGGCGGCATATCCGTTCCGGGGAGACCCCATGTCCATCATCGACAGCGTCCGTTCGACGGTTCTCGTCCCCGTCCATCGCGAGGGCTATCCCTTCATCGCCATCGCCGCCGTGGCAACGCTCGTCTTCGCCTGGTGGGGCCTTTGGCTCACCTGGCCGATGCTCGCGCTGACCGTGTGGGTGATCTATTTCTTCCGCGACCCCGTGCGCGTCACGCCGGCGCGTGACGGCCTTGTCATTTCGCCCGCCGACGGCCGCGTCTCGATGATCCAGCGCGTCGTTCCGCCGGCGGAGCTCGGCCTCGGGGCCGCACCGATGCTGCGGGTGTCGATCTTCATGTCGGTCTTCGACTGCCACGTGAACCGCGCGCCGATCGGCGGCACGATCGAGAAGCTCGCCTATCGCCCCGGCAAGTTCATCAATGCCGACCTCGACAAGGCGTCGGAGGACAATGAGCGCAACGGCGTCGTCATCCGCTCCGCCTATGGCACGTTCGGCGTGGTGCAGATCGCCGGCCTGCTCGCCCGCCGCATCGTCTGGTGGGTTGGCGAGGGCCAGCCGCTCGCCACCGGCGAGCGCTTCGGCATGATCCGCTTCGGTTCGCGCGTCGATGTCTATTTCCCGGAAGGGGCGCAGCCGTTGGTCGCCGAAGGCCAGCGCGCCATTGCCGGCGAGACCGTGCTCGCCGACATGACCTCCAGCGAACCGCAGCGCATCGTCCGCATCGGCTGACGCGGCGGTCCCTTTGCACTAGGCTGGCGGCATGGCCTCGCTTTTCCAGACGTTCACCCCGGACAACAACGAGCCGCCGCGCCGGCGCTTCCGGCCGGTGCCGCTGCGCTTGCTGATCCCGAACCTGATCACGCTGCTGGCGCTGTGCGCTGGCCTCAGCGCCATGCGCATGGCCCTGGAGGGGAAGTTCGACTTCGCGGTCTATCTCGTCCTGCTGGCGGCGATCCTCGATTCCATGGACGGGCGGATCGCGCGGCTGATGAAGGGCACGTCAAAATTCGGCGCCGAGCTCGACAGCCTCGCCGATTTCGTCAGCTTCGGCGCAGGGCCGGCGCTGATCCTCTATCTCTGGGGCATGCACCAGGCTGGCCCGATCGGCTGGATCGCGGTGCTGGTCTTCTCCATCTGCGGCGCCCTGCGCCTCGCCCGCTTCAATGTGCAGATCGAGGATCCGAACGCACCGGCCTGGATGGCCAACTACTTCACGGGCGTGCCGATCCCGGCCGGGGCCATCCTGCTGCTGCTGCCGATCTATCTGGAGCGCAGCGGCCTGCCGAACCTGCTCAGCCCGCCGATCGTGGCGACCGCCTATACGGTGCTCATCGCACTGCTGATGGTGTCGCGGGTCCCGGTCTTTTCCGGCAAGAAGCTCGGCGCCCAAATCCCGCGTGAACGCGTGCTGCCGCTCTTCGTCATCGCCATCGCCCTGGTGGCGCTGCTGTTCAGCTATCCCTGGGAAGTGCTGGCGGTCGGCTCCATCGCCTATCTCGTCTCGCTGGCGCCGGTGGCGATGCAGGCCCGGCGCCTTGCCCGCGAGGAGGAAGAGGCGAAGCGTGCGTCCGCCGCAGAGGCCTCTTCGGCCCCGCCGCCGGCCTGAGCCTTACCCGCGGCGCCAGCGGCCGACGGCTGCGACCCGCTCGCACAGGGCGACATGGGGGTAGCGGCGGCGCAGCAACGCCAGCGCTTCGGAATCAGTGATGGCGCGATCGGTCCCGAGGACCGCCACCATGGGATCGGCCATGTCCGCTCGCCTGCGGGCGAGGTCGGGATCGGCAAGGGCGGGCTGTGGCATCATCGTCGTCTCCTGGTTTCCGCCGCGGCGAGGGAGGACCCGCGCCATCGGGACGGAAACGATTCCCGGGGGGATGCGATGCACGTGACGCGACGATCGTCCCTGGCTGAGGTTAATACGCGGTAACCACCTGCCAGTTCCCACAGAAAACATGCTGTTTTTCGGTGATTCTGGCTGGCCTTAGTTTTGTTCAGGCCGATGCCCGATCTGCCCATTTTCTGTGCTTGCGAGGGCCGGGGCCGCTCTTCAAGATCGGTGCTCCAAGGGGGATCCGTCGATGCTGGCCGACCATGCCTCCGCGGCTGCGGGGGATGTGTTCGCCTGGCGGTCCGCGGGCGCGACGATGCAGCGGGCGCATGGCGTGGGTCGCCTCGGCTTCGCCCTGCGTGACGGCCGCACAGCGGTCATGACCTGCTACCAGGAGGCGGGCCTGCGCATCCGCATGCCGCGGGTGGAGCCCGGAGCGCCGCTGGAGGCGGTGGTCATCAACACGGCGGGCGGCATCACCGGCGGCGACCGGTTCACGCTCGACATCGATGCCGGCGAGGGCACGCGCGCCGTCGTCACCAGCCAGGCGGCCGAGAAGGTCTACCGCTCCTCCGGCGCCGTCGGCACCTTTTCGACCGCGATCCGCGTGGGGCAGGGCGCCTCTATGGCCTGGCTGCCGCAGGAGGCCATCCTCTTCGACGGCTCGGCCCTCGACCGCAGCCTCGACATCACCATGGCCGCCGACTCAACCGTGCTCGCGGTGGAGAGCGTGGTGTTCGGACGGCTCGCCCGCGGCGAGAGCGTCGCCACCGGCCGCCTCTTCGACCGCTGGCGCATCCGCCGCGGCGGGCGTCTCGTCTATGCCGAGGGGCTCCGGTTCGACGGGGCGGTCGCCGCGAGGCTCGATGCCAAGGCCTGTGCCGCCGGCGCGATCGCCGCAGCGAGCCTCGTTCTGGTGGCTGCCGATGCGGAGCAGCGGGTCGATACCGTGCGCGAACGGACCGAGGCTCTCTGCGAGCGTGGCGTGGAGGCGGGGGTCAGCGGCTTCGACGGCATGCTGTCGCTGCGGCTGCTTGCCCGCGACCCCTTTGCCATGCGTACCGGACTTGTGGACATACTGGAGCACCTGCACGGCCCCCTGCCGCGCGTGTGGTCCTGCTGAGGAAGGCCGATGAATCTCTCGCCGCGTGAAAAGGACAAGCTGCTGGTCGCCATGGCCGCCATGGTGGCGCGCCGCCGGCTCGAGCGGGGCGTCAAGCTCAACTATCCCGAGGCCATCGCTCTGATCACCGATTTCGTCGTCGAGGGCGCCCGCGACGGCCGCTCGGTCGCCGATCTCATGGAAGCCGGCGCCCATGTGGTGCGCCGCGACCAGGTGATGGCGGGCATCGCCGAGATGATCCACGACATCCAGGTCGAGGCGACCTTCCCGGACGGGACGAAGCTCGTCACCGTCCATGATCCCATTCGTTGATGCCTATCTGCTGATGCCTGTCTCCACGAGGTCTGCCATGCGCCGCGCCATCGCTCTTGCACTTCCCGCCGTCCTCGCCTTCGCAGGTGTCGCGGAGGCCCATCCGGGCCTGCCGCACAGCCACGCCTTCGCCTCCGGCTTCCTGCATCCGCTCGGCGGCCTCGATCACCTCCTGGCCATGGTCGCCATCGGCCTGTGGGCCGGCCTTGCCGGTGGACGCGCCATGTGGCTTTGGCCGGCGAGCTTCGTCGCCGCCATGGTGCTGGGCGGCGCACTCGGCATGGCGGGCCTTTCCATTCCGCTGGTCGAGCAGGGGATCGTCGCCTCGGTCATCGTCATCGGTCTTGCCGCGGCCCTGGCGGTGCGGCCGAGCCTTGCGGTCGGCATGGGGCTCGCGGCGCTGGCCGGCCTGTTCCACGGTCATGCCCATGGCACGGAAATCCCGGCCGCGGCCTCGGGGCTTGCCTATGCCGGCGGCTTCACGCTGGCGACCGTGCTGCTCCACGGCGCGGGCCTCGGCCTCACCGTCATGGCCGGCCGGATGACGCAGCCGCTGGTGGTGCGGGCGGCAGGCGGCCTGACGGCCGTCGCCGGTGTCGTTCTCGCCGTCCGCCTGTTCTGACGCGATCTCGCCGGGAGGCCCTCATGCTGGATCTTCGCCCGAACTGCGAATGTTGTGACCGCGACCTGCCGCCGGACACGACCCATGCGATGATCTGCACCTTCGAGTGCACCTTCTGCGCCGATTGCGCGACGCAGAAGCTCGGCGGGGCCTGCCCGAACTGTGGCGGGGAACTGGTGCGGCGGCCCATCCGGCCTGCCGCCAAGCTCGCCCGCTTTCCCGCCTCCACCACCCGCGTCTTCAAGCCCCAGGGCTGTGCCGGAGCTACGCCATGACACCCGGTGAGATCATCCCGGCCGAGGGCACGATCGAGCTCAACCAGGGGCTCAATTCGATCGTCCTCACCGTCTCCAACACCGGCGACCGGCCCGTCCAGGTCGGGTCGCACTACCATTTCTTCGAGACGAACCCCGGCCTGTCCTTCGACCGCGAGAAGGCGAGGGGCATGCGCCTCGACATCCCGCCGGGCACGGCGGTGCGCTTCGAACCTGGCCAGACCCGTGAGGTGACGCTGGTGCCCTACCAGGGCGCGCGCACCGTCTACGGTTTCCGGCAATCCGTCATGGGCAAGCTCTGAGCGGTCCCTTCAGGAGAATTCCATGCCCTACAGGATGACCCGCGGCGCCTATGCCGACATGTTCGGGCCGACGGTCGGCGACCGGGTGCGCCTCGCCGATACCGAGCTCTTCGTCGCCGTCGAGAAGGACTTCACGATCTATGGCGAGGAGGTGAAGTTCGGCGGTGGCAAGGTGATCCGCGACGGCATGGGCCAGAGCCAGATCACCAATGCGGCGGGGGCCGTCGACACGGTCATCACCAATGTCCTGATCATCGACCACTGGGGCATCGTGAAGGCCGATGTCGGCCTCAAGGAAGGCCGCATCCACGCCATCGGCAAGGCCGGCAATCCCGACGTCCAGCCGGGCGTCAACATCATCATCGGGCCGGGCACCGAGGCGATCGGCGGCGAGGGCAAGATCCTCACCGCCGGCGGCATCGACACCCACATCCACTATATCTGCCCGCAGCAGATCGACGACGCGCTGATGGCGGGCCTCACCACCATGCTCGGCGGCGGCACGGGCCCGGCCTCCGGCACGACGGCCACCACCTGCACGCCCGGCCCCTGGCACATCACGCGGATGCTCCAGGCGGCGGAAGCCTTCCCGATGAACCTCGCCTTTGCCGGCAAGGGCAATGCGGCGCTGCCCGATGCTCTCGTCGAGCAGATCGAGGCGGGCGCCTGCGCCCTCAAGCTGCACGAGGACTGGGGCACGACGCCGGCGGCCATCGACAATTGCCTGAGCGTTGCCGACGACCACGACATCCAGGTGATGATCCATACCGACACGCTCAACGAGAGCGGATTCGTCGATGACACCATCGCGGCGCTGAAGGGCCGCACCATCCACGCCTTCCACACCGAGGGCGCGGGCGGCGGCCATGCGCCGGACATCATCAAGGTCGCCATGGTCGAGAACGTGCTGCCGTCCTCGACCAATCCGACCATGCCCTACACCGTGAACACGATCGAGGAACACCTCGACATGCTCATGGTCTGCCACCACCTGTCGCCCTCGATCCCCGAGGACGTCGCCTTCGCCGAGAGCCGCATCCGCAAGGAGACGATCGCCGCGGAGGACATCCTCCACGACATGGGCGCGCTCTCCATCATGGCGTCCGACAGCCAGGCCATGGGACGCATCGGCGAGGTGATCATCCGCACCTTCCAGACCGCCCACAAGATGAAGGTGCAGCGCGGCACCCTGCCTGAGGATGTCGGCACCGGCGCCGACAATTTCCGGGTGAAGCGCTACATCGCCAAGGTCACGATCAACCCGGCCATCGCCCATGGCCTGTCGAAGCACATCGGCTCGATCGAGGTCGGCAAGCTCGCCGATCTCTGCCTGTGGGAGCCGAAGTTCTTCGGCGTGAAGCCGGCGCTGGTCATCAAGTGTGGGACGATTGCGGCGGCGCCCATGGGCGATCCGAACGCCTCCATCCCGACGCCGCAGCCCATGCACTACCGGCCGATGTTCGGTGCCTTCGGCAAGGCGATGACGGCCTCCTCGGTCACCTTCGTTTCCAAGGCGGCCTATGAGCGCGGCGTGCACGAGAAGCTCGGCCTGGAGCGCATCGTGCTCCCCGTCGAGAATGTGCGCGGCGGCATCTCCAAGAAGAGCCTCATCCACAACAGCGCCACGCCGCATATCGAGGTCCATCCCGAGACCTACGAGGTGCGGGCGGACGGCGAGCTGCTGACCTGTGAGCCGGCAAAGGAATTGCCGATGGCGCAGCGCTACTTCCTCTTCTGAGCCGTCTTTGAACGCCGGGCGAGCGCCGCCATGAAGGCGGCGTGGTCGTCCATGACCCGCGCCTTGGCCGCCTCGACCCAGGCGGCGAGGACCGCCACCTCCAGTGTTGCCGCGTGTTTGCGAACGGCGCCAGTCCGGGCCGTATCGCCCGCGTGACAGGCGGCGAGGTCCCGCCCCATCAGGTGGATGAGGCGCGGGCTGAGCATCACCGCGAGGCCCGTCTCCACCTCGATCTTGCGGTTGTTGGGCGAGAGCCGGCGCACCAGCACGCCATTCGTTTCGCCGTAATGCGGGTCGGGCGCCCGGTAGGCGCCGCCGGCGATCGTATTGAGATTCAGCGTGGTGTCGCGCGGCTTGTGGACGAGGGACCAGCCGGAGGGGACGAGCGCCTTGGCCTCGCGGACGACCGGGCCACCCCGCCAGGTCGCAACCGCCACATAGCGCGGGCGGCCAAGGCTGCCGGTTCCGGCAAGGCGCGGACCGATTGTCATGGGCAGGCGCGGTTCGGGCATGGAGGCGGCGAGCGCCTCGCGCCAGCCGGCGGGCGGGCGGCCCGAAGGCAGCCCCGCAATCTTCTCCCAGAAGGCCTTGCGCTCGCCCCGCCTGCGCATCACCGCCTTGCGCAGCCAGCCATAGTCGCTCTCGATGACGATGGGCTGCGGGTCATCCAGGCCTTCGCGGTAGCCCGCGAGCAGGGCACGGCAGACCGTCTTCACGCCGCGGGTGCTCTCATGGCCGGCAAGGACCAGGCTGGTCGCGAGGCGCACGAGATCGGCGGCATAGGGCATCCGCGCCGCCTCGTCGAAATCGTTGACGCCCCAGACGAGGCGACCCTCGGCGTCGCGCCAGGTGCCGAAATTCTCCGCGTGGATGTCGCCGACGGCGAGGATCGGCGGCGCTTTGGCGATCTCGGGGCAATCGACGAGAAGGGTCTCCGCGTAGCGCCAATAGGTGCCGCGCAGGAAGGGGAAGGGCCCCTCCGCCATCTTCTTGCGCTTGCGGGTGAAGCCGGAACGATCGACCACGCCGCCGAGCGCCTGCTTCAGCCAGGCCTCATAGGCCTTCATCGATTGGGGAAAGTCCTGCATGGCCTATCCTCCCGCGGTGGAAAGCTGCTCCTGCAGCGCTTTGGCCGCAAGTCCGGATGGTTGACGACGGCGGCCGGGATGCAGGACAACTGCGCCATGATCCGCGCCACCGACGTCCTGCCGCCGAAATCCTTTCCCGAGACCGCGGTCATCGACCGCGTCGTGCTCGATTACGACGACCGCCATCGCCGCCGCATGGCGATGGAAGGCGTCGAGGGCACCGCCTTCCTGCTCGACCTCGCCGAGGCCGTACCGCTTATCTCGGATGCCGGCCTGAAGCTCGAGGACGGCCGCGTCGTGCTGGTCGTCGCCGCCGCCGAACCGCTGGCAGAGATCCGCACCAGCGATCCCAACCACATGGTTCGCGTCGCCTGGCACCTCGGGAACCGGCACCTGCCCACCCAGATCATGGGCAATCGCCTCAGGATCCGCCGCGACCACGTGATCGAGGACATGGTGCGGGGTCTCGGCGCGCGGGTGGTGGCCATCGAGGCGCCGTTTGATCCGGAGGGCGGGGCCTATGGCTACGGCCCGGTGACCGGCCACGACCATGGTCATTCGCACGGTCACGGTCATTCGCACGCGCACGACCACGGGCATGACCATGGCCATTCCCATGGCCATCATCATCACGGCCATTCCCACGATCATGGTCATTCCCACGATCACGGGCACTCCCATGCCCCCAAGCCGCGGGACGTGCTGGCGGTGACCAGCCCGGGCCACGTCCATGACGAGTCCTGCGGCTGTGGCCATGACCATCATCACGACGACCACCACGACCATGCCCATGGTCATGGCCATCACCACGGCCACGACCACAAGCATGGCTGAGACGGCCGCCGCCGCGGCGCTCTATCGCCTGCTTGCCTGGATGTCGCCCGCCTATCCGGTGGGCGCCTTCAGCTATTCCCATGGCCTCGAATGGGCGGTGGAGACGGGCGACATCACCGACCTCAAGAGCCTCGTGGGCTGGCTCACCGTCGTCCTGGAGGAGGGGTCGGGCGTGGCCGACGCGACCTTCTGCGCCCATGCCCACCGCGCCGTGTCGGCGGGCGATGCTGCGGCCCTCGCCGCGGTGGCGGAACTGGCGCTCGCCTTCCAGCCCTCGAAGGAGCGGCGGCTGGAGACCACGGCGCAGGGCAATGCCTTCATGGCGGCAACGGAAGCCGCCTGGCCGGCCGCGCCGCTCGCCCTCGTCCGCGGCGCCTGGGACGGGCCTGTGGCCTATCCGGTGGCCGTCGGCGCCGCGACTGCGGCCCATGGCATCGCCGAGGCGACGGCCGTGCATGCCTTTCTCCATGCAGTGGCCGCCAATCTCATTTCCGCGGCCGTTCGCCTCGTGCCGCTCGGCCAGACCGACGGGCAGCGCGCGCTTGCGGCGCTGGAGCCTGTCGTCGGCGCAACGGCGGGCGTTGCCCGCAGTCTCGCGCTCGATGCCATCGGCGGCCATGCGCTGCGCTCGGACCTTGCGTCCATGCGCCATGAAACCCAGTACACTCGTCTTTTCAGGAGCTGAGGCACGATCCCGAAAAGTGGATACCGGTTTTCGGATCAGATCGTGCCATCAAACAAGGACATGACCATGCCCTCTCCCCACGGCCCCCTTCGCGTCGGCATTGGCGGACCGGTCGGCTCCGGCAAGACGGCGCTGATGGATGCGCTCTGCAAGACGCTGCGGCAGGACTACGAGATCGCTGCGATCACCAACGACATCTACACCAAGTGGGATGCCGAATATCTGATGCGCTCCGGCGCGCTTCCGACCGAGCGCATCATGGGCGTCGAGACCGGCGGCTGCCCGCACACCGCCATCCGCGAGGACGCCTCGATCAATCTCGCGGCGGTGGCGGAGATGCGGCAGAAGTTCCCTGAGCTCGACCTGATCCTGATCGAATCGGGCGGCGACAACCTCGCGGCGACCTTCTCGCCCGAGCTTGCCGACATCACCATCTACGTGATCGACGTGGCGGCGGGGGAGAAGATCCCGTCCAAGGGCGGGCCGGGCATCACCCGTTCCGATCTCCTCGTCATCAACAAGACGGACCTTGCTCCGCTCGTCGGCGCCAATCTCGACAATATGGACCGGGACTCGAAGAAGATGCGGGGCCAGCGGCCCTTCGTCTTCACCAACATCAAGACCGGCGACGGCGTCGATGCGGTGGCGCGCTTCGTGCGCGAGAAGGGCGGTCTTGGCTCCCGCTGAACGGTGAGGGGAGGCGGCGCGTCCAGGCCTTTTCTTAGGTCCTTTGAAAGGCCATGATCCCCGGCCATGACGGCCCCAAGGGCCGCACTGCCGGGAGCGCCCCATGACCACCCAACCCCGCTTCATCCGCCTCGCCGCGGAGGACAATGTCGTCGTCGCGGTCGACATGATCGATGCCGGCAAGCGCGTCGACGGGGTGACGGCGGCGGCGCGGGTCATGAAGGGCCACAAGATGGCGACGAAGCCCGTCGCCGTCGGCGAGCCCATCGTCAAATATGGCCAGATCATCGGCTTTGCCTCGGTGCCGATCGCGCCGGGCGACTGGGTCCACACCCACAACTGCGCCTTCGCCGCCTTCGAGCGCGACTACGCCTTTGCCGCGGATGCACGCCCCGAGGATGTGCTGCCGCTGGCCGAGCGCGCGACCTTTCAGGGGTTTCGGCGCGAAAAGGGCCGGGCCGGCACGCGCAATTACATCGCCATCCTCACCTCGGTGAACTGCTCGGCCTCCGTCGCGCGGTTCATGGCGGAGGCGGTGAACCGGTCGGGCATGCTGGCGGAATTCCCGAATGTCGACGGCGTCATCCCGCTCGTCCATGGCACGGGCTGCGGCCTCGCGGGCGAGGGGCTTGGCTATGAGATCCTCGAGCGCACCATCTGGGGCTATGCCACCAACCCCAATGTCTCGGCGGTGCTCCTGGTCGGCCTTGGCTGCGAGGTCTTCCAGATCCCGAGGCTGATGAAGGACTACGGCATCGCGCCCGGCCCGCGCTTCCAGACCATGACGATCCAGGAGACCGGCGGCACCGCGAAGACCATCGAGGCCGGCGTCGCGCGGATCCGCGAGATGCTGCCGCTGGTCAATGCCGCCAAGCGCGAGACGCTGCCGGCCTCCGAACTCTGCCTCGCCCTGCAATGCGGCGGGTCCGACGGCTATTCGGGCATCACCGCCAATCCGGCGCTCGGCAAGGCGGTCGACATTCTCGTCCGCCACGGCGGCACGGCGGTCCTCTCGGAGACGCCGGAGATCTATGGCGCCGAGCACCTGCTGACGCGGCGGGCCGAAAGCCGGGCGGTCGGCGAGAAGCTGGTCGACATCATCCACTGGTGGGAGGGCTACACCGCCAAGCACGAGGGCTCGATGGACAACAATCCCTCGCCCGGCAACAAGGCGGGCGGGCTCACCACCATCCTCGAGAAGTCGCTGGGGGCTGCCGCCAAGGGCGGTTCGACGACGCTGCGCGGCGTCTATCACTATGCCGAGAAGATCGACCGCAATGGCTTTGTCTACATGGACACGCCCGGCTACGACCCCGTCGCGGCGACGGGGCAGGTCGCCGGCGGCTGCAACGTGCTCACCTTCACCACCGGCCGCGGCTCGGCCTATGGCTGCAAGCCGACGCCCTCCATCAAGCTCGCCACCAATTCCGACATCTATGCCCGCATGACCGACGATATGGACATCAACTGCGGCGATGTCCTCGACGGCGTGTCGCTGGAGGAGAAGGGCCAGGCGATCTTCGAGCTGATCCTCAGGACCGCCTCGGGCGAGAAGACCAAGTCGGAACTGCTCGGCTACGGCGACAACGAGTTTGTCCCGTGGCAGATCGGCGCGACCATGTGACGGCCAGGGCGGACCCGCTGGCATCCGCATTCCTGCGAAGGCCGATTGAGTTGGATATCCAACCAAATCGGTTGCGGGCGGTGCACGCCTGTCGCTATCGTCCCAACTGATTGACCAAGACGCCGCCAAGGCGCCGGCCGCAAGGCCTTCCAGGGACGATTTGAGGAGGAATGCCCATGACATCCAGCCGCCTGACGCTGACGCGTCGCCATGCCCTCACCGCCATCGGCGCCGCTGTCGCCACCCCCGCTGTGATGCGGGTCGCCTGGGGCCAGGCCCCGCAGGTGACGCTGCGCCTGCACCACTTCCTGCCGCCGGTCTCCAATGCCCACCAGCGCTTTCTGCTGCCCTGGTCGCGCAAGGTGCAGGAGGCCTCGGGCAACCGCATCAAGATCGACATCTTCCCGTCGATGCAGCTCGGCGGCGCGCCGCCCCAGCTCTTCGACCAGGCCCGCGACGGCGTCGCCGACATCGTCTGGACGCTTCCCGGCAACACGCCCGGCCGGTTCCCGGCGACCGAGGCCATGGAACTGCCCTTCATCGGGGGCAAGCGCGGCGTCACCAATTCCAAGGTCATGGCCGAGCTCGGGCCGACGCATTTCTACAAGGAATATTCCGAGGTCCAGCCGCTCTGCCTCTGGGCGCATGACCACGGCCTCATCCACTCCAACAAGCAGGTGCGCACCCAGGCCGATCTCGAGGGCCTGAAGCTGCGCTTCCCGACCCGCCAGGCGGGCGAGGCGCTGCGGGCGCTTGGCGCCACCGCCATCGGCATGCCGATCCCGCAGGTGCCGGAGGCTCTCGCGCAGGGCGTCATCAACGGCGCCGTGGTGCCGTGGGAGGTCGTGCCGGCGCTCCGCCTGCACGAGCTCGTGAACCACCACACGGAGATCCCGGGATCGCCGACCCTCTACACCGCGACCTTCATCCTCGCGATGAACAAGGCGAAGTACGAGGGCCTGCCCGCCGACCTGAAGAAGGTCATGGACGACAATTCCGGCATGCCCGCGGCCGTCATGGCCGGCGAGATGTGGGACGAGCGCGGCCGGGCGGTGAGCGAGATGGTCAAGGGCCGCTCGCGCAACACCATCACCGTGCTCGCCGAGGACGAGGCCGCCAAGTGGCGGGCCGCGACCAAGCCGGTCGAGGAGGCCTGGATCCGCGCCGTGAAGGATCGCGGCCTCGACGGCCAGAAGATCGTCGACGACGTGCGCGCCGCCGTCGCCAAGCACATGGCGGCGTGACGCTGTGGCGGGGGACGGGGACATGACGGGCGGCGCGGCACCGCCGCCCGCGCTGGTCGATCGCGTGGCGCGCGGGCTCGCCATTTTCGGCGGGCTGTTCATGCTGGCGGCGGCCACCATGGTCACCACCTCCGTCGTGTTGCGCTGGCTGTTCACGTCCGGCGTGAAGGGCGATTTCGAGATGGTGCAGATCGCCACCGCCGTGGCGGTCTTCGCCTTCCTGCCGCTCTGCCAGCTGAAGCGCGGCAATGTCTTCGTCGACACCTTCACCCTGCGCACGCCGGCATGGTTCAACCGCGGCCTCGACCGGCTCTGGGACGTGCTTTACGCCGCCTTCGCGCTGCTGATCGGCTGGCGGCTCATCGTCGGCGGCCTCGACGCCATCGCCTCGCGCACCAGTTCCATGGTGCTCGCGATTCCCATCGGCTGGGCGATCCTCGCCACCGGCCTCATGGCCTTCGTGCTGGCGGGCGTGACCCTGGTCTCGGCCAGGCGCCTGTCGGAGGAGCCGTCATGAGCGGAGCTGCCGTCGCCGCTCTCGGCTTTGCCGGGATGCTGGTCCTCCTCGTCCTGCGCATGCCCATCGGGCTCGCCATGCTGACGGCGGGGTCGCTCGGCTATGTCTGGTTCACCAGCGTGCCGATCTTCCTCAACTACATGAAGACGACGCCCTACCACCTCTTCGCCAACTACACGCTGTCGGTCATCCCGCTCTTCGTGCTGATGGGGGCGCTGGCGGAGAAATCGGGCCTGTCGACGGCGCTGTTCCGGGCGGCGGCGAGCTTCCTCGGCCATCGTCGCGGCGGGCTCGGCATGGCGCTGATCGGCGCCTGCACGGGCTTCGGCGCCATTTGCGGCTCGTCGGTCGCCACCACCGCCACGTTCGGGCGGGCGACGCTCCCCGAGTTCCGCCGCTACGGCTACGACCAGGGCTTCGCCACCGGCATGATCGCGGTGGGCGGCACGCTCGGCATCCTCATCCCGCCCTCGGTCATCCTCGTCGTCTATGCCATCACCACCGAGCAGAACATCGCCAAGCTGTTCATGGCGGCGCTGATCCCCGGCCTGATGGCCGCCGTCTTCTACTGCATCGTCATCGCCATCATGGTCCGCCTCGATCCGAAGGCCGGCCCTGCCGTGGAGCGGGTCGGCTGGGCCGAGCGCTGGCGGGCGGTGGTGGGCGTCTGGCCGGTCATGCTCATCGCCGTGACCGTCGTCGGTGGCATCTATGGCGGGATCTTCACGCCGACCGAAGGCGCTGCGGTCGGTTGTATCGCCATGCTGGCGGTGGGGATTTTGCAGCGCAGCCTCGGCTGGGCGGAGATCCGCGAGTCGCTCATCCAGACCGCCGAGACCTCCGCGATGATCTTCATCATCCTGCTCGGCGCCGAGGTGTTCAACGGCTTCCTCGCCCTGTCGCAACTGCCGACGCTGGCCGCCGAGATTGTCACCCAGTCCGGCCTGCCGCCCTATGGCGTCATCGTCGGCCTCTTGGTCTTCTACATCATCCTCGGCGGGGTCATGGACGAGCTCGCCATGATCCTTCTGACGCTGCCGATCTTCTTCCCCATCGTGACGGCGCTCGACCTCGGCATGATGCCCGACGACATCGCCATCTGGTTCGGCATCCTCGTGCTGATGGTGGTGGGTATCGGCCTCACCGCCCCGCCCATCGGGCTCAACGTCTTCGTCATCTCCGCCATCGCCCGTGACGTGCCGGTCCTGTCGACCTATCGCGGCGTCATCCCCTTCGTGATGGCGGACGTGCTGCGGCTCGGCCTCGTGGTGGCCTTCCCGGCGCTGGCGCTCTGGCTGGTGAACCTCCTGAGCTAAAGTCTCAGCGGCGGCTCAGCCGCGTGGCATTGGCGCGGGCCGCGCGCACTGCCGGCTTGGTGGCGGCGACGCCGATGGCGAGCAGGCCATGGGCAACATCGTCGGAGGTGAGCGCGCCGGTGGCGCCGCGCAGCGCCAGACGGCCAGCCTCCGCGGCGGCCTCGAGGCTCCCCTCGGTGATCGCGTCGAGCTTCTCCGACACCATCCGCAGGGCTTCCCTGTGGGTTCCCGCCGTCCAGGCCGTCGGGTCCGACATCAGCATCATGCGGTGGGCGATCGTCACGGAAGCGGCGACCGCCGTGGTGGCGGAGACGGCCGAGGCCCGGAAGGCGGCTTCGGTGAAGCGGGGGAAATACAGGTGGAACAACGGGGGACCTCAACCGACCGGATGGCTTGTGGCGGTTTGACGCAGTCTGCGATGGTCCGAGGGCTTTGTAACGAAGGACCTGTGCATGGCTGCCCACCGGAGCGCACATCAGCCTCGCGATCCCGACTGGGAGTTGCGGGGACGCGCCAGCTTCGCCCGGCAGCCGCTGATGCAGACCCTCGGGGTGACACTTGAGGCGCTGGCGCCCGGCGAGGTTACCATGGCCATGCCCTTCGCCCCGCATATCCTGCAGCAGCACGGCTTCGTCCATGCCGGTGCGCTCACCGCCCTCGTCGACAATGCCTGCGGCTTTGCCGCCATGAGCCTGATGCCGAAGGGCACCGGCGTGCTGACGGTGGAGTTCAAGATGAACCTGATGTCGCCGGGCAAGGGCGACCGGTTCCTCGGCGTCGGCAAGGTCATTCGTCCCGGCAAGACGATCATGGTGACGCTCGGCGAGTGCTTTGCCGAAACCAAGGGCGAGCGGAAGCTCGTCGCCCTGATGACCGCCACCATGATGGTGGTGGACAGCCCCGGCATCGTCGACTGAAGGACCCCGTCATGACCGACCTGATCGTCGAACGCTCCGGCCCCGTCGTCACCTTCATCCGCACGCGCTCGGCCGCGCGCAACGCCATGAACCCGGAAGGGGCGGTGGCGCTGACCGAGGCGCTGCTCGCCTTCGAGGCGGATGAGACGGCGAGCGTCGGTGTCATCTGGGGCGCGGGCGGCGCCTTCTGCGCCGGGTTCGACCTCAAGCACGCGGCCCAGGCTCCCGGCGGCACGCCGTTTGGCGGCGACCTCGACATTCCCGAGGGCGATGCCGACTGGCCGCGAGGCCCCATGGGGCCGACGCGCCTTTCCCTGTCCAAGCCGGTCATCGCCGCGATCGCCGGGCCGGCCGTCGCAGGAGGCATGGAGATCGCCCTGTGGTGCGACCTCAGGGTGATGGAGGAGGACGCCTATATGGGCGTCTTCTGCCGGCGCTGGGGCGTGCCGCTGATCGACGGCGGCACGGTGCGCCTGCCGCGGCTCGTCGGGCAGGGCAGGGCGATGGACCTGATCCTCACCGGCCGCAAGGTCGAGGCGGAGGAGTGCCTGCGTATCGGATTGGCGGACCGGGTGGTGCCGCATGGCCAGTCGCGCGAGGCGGCGGAAGCGCTCGCCCATGACATCGCGCGATTCCCGCAAGGGTGCCTCAGGGCGGACCGCTCGTCCGCCCTCGCCCAGTGGGACCTGCCGATGCCGGAGGCTCTGCGGAACGAATGGCGCACCTCCGCCGCCATGGCGGTGGAGGAGGGGATTGCAGGCGCCGGGCGCTTTGCGTCCGGCAAGGGCCGCGGTGGCGATTTCGGCGCGATCTGAGGCTCAGCGCAGCGCCGCCTTGATGACGTTGTCGCCGATGCCCAGCGACGCGGCGGTGGCGGCGATGGCGTCCCAGGTGCCATCGGAGAGCGGCACGCCCTCCGCCTGCTTCTTCGCCCGCGCGCGCGTCTCCGCCTCGCCCGGCACCAGCACCTCGCCGCCGGGCTCCACCGGCTTTGCGCTCTTGTAATAGGCGACGTAGTCCGCGCATTCGCCGGGGAAGAAGCCGTCGGGATCGACCACCTTCGGGTCGATGTAGATGGACATCATGCCGTTGCAGAAACGCTTGTCCGGCCCCGTGGCGCCGGCGCCGGTCAGCGCGCCGCCGAGGATCTCGCACATGAAGGCAAGGCCCGAGCCCTTGTGCTCGCCGAAGGCGCGGATGGCGCCGGGCCCGTTCATCGGGTCGCGCGGGCCGGGGCCCTGGGGGTAGGGCCCGTAGAGCACGGCGGGGTCGTTGCTCTTGGTCCCGTCCGGCGAGATCAGCGCATCGCCGGGGATCGGCTTGCCGCCGAGCGAGGCGACGAGAACCTTGCCCTCGGCCACCAGCGAGGTGGCGAAGTCGAGCAGGAGCGGCGGGGCGCCCGGCCGCGGCACGCCGACACAATAGGGCGCGGTGGAAAGCCGCCTGTCGACGCCGCCATAGGGCGCGACGAGGATCGAGCCGACCACATTGACGAAATGGATGGAAACGAGGCCCTCGGCCGCGGCCATTTCGGCGAAATCGCCGATGCGGCCGAGATGGCCGGCCTTGCGCAGGGCGACGGCGGAGAGGCCATGTTTCTTGGCCTTCTCGATGCCGATGCGCACGGCCTGCGGGCCCACCGTCTGGCCGAATCCGTAATGGCCGTCGAGCACGGTGATGGCGGGCGTGTCGACGACCGCCGTGACGCTCTTGCCGGCCTCGACCCGGCCCTCCTTCAGCCAGTCCACATAGCGCGGCACGCGGGCGACGCCGTGGCTGTCATGGCCGGTCAGGTTGGCCTCGGTGAGGTAGTTGCCGATGCGCCGCGCCTCGTCGGCATCGCAGCCCGCCTTCTCGAAGATGGTGGCGACGAGCGCCTTGAGCCGATCGGCATCGACCAGAGCCATGGGATCCTCCTTTATCGTTGGCGCGATCATGGCCTGCGTCGCGTCCCGCGCCTAGCGCGCGGGCGGGGGAGTGGCCTTGCACGGGCCGCGCTTCCAATTCGTCAAGCGGCGGGTCTAGGCTCTGGCACCCCCAAGGAGTCCGCCATGGTCACGTCGATCCCCGCCCTCACTGCCGGCCGCCTGACGCGGCCCGACGGCGCCGTCATCCATTACGAGACGGGCGGGGAGGGACCGGCGGTGGTCTTTGCCCATGGCCTTGGCGGCAATCACCTGAGCTGGTGGCAGTCGGCGCCGGTTTTTGCCGAGCGCCACCGTGTCGTCGCCTTCTCCCATCGCGGTTTCTGGCCATCGACGGTCGCCTCGGGCGTGCCTGACCCGCAGCTCTATGCGGGCGATGTCGTGGCGCTGCTCGACCAGCTCGGCATCGACAAGGCGGTGATCGTCGGCCAGTCGATGGGCGGCTGGACCTGCGCCGAGACGGCGCTCGCCGCCCCGGACCGCGTCGCGGGTCTGGTGATGGCCTGCACGTCAGGCTCCTTCGACTACGACCATTTCGGCGACGAGGGTGTCGCGGCCTGGCGCAAGGCCGCGCCCGCCGCCATCGACGCGCTGGCCAAGCGCGGCATCCATCGCGCCGCGGGTGCCCGCATGGCGGAGGAGCAGCCTGGCCTCCATGCGCTCTACCAGGCGGTCGACCGGCTGTCGCTCGGCCTCGACAAGGTGGAGATCGGCAACCGCATCCGCGCCATGCGGACGCGCCGGCCGGAGGATGCGGCGCGGATCACCTGTCCGGTGCTGTTCGTCAGTGGCGAGGAGGACCTGCTGATCTGCCCGCGCGGCGTCGAGCTCGTTGCCGGCACCTTCCCGAAGGGGCGCTTTGTGCGGGTGCCGGTGTCCGGCCATTCCGTCTATTTCGAGCGCGCGGCGATCTTCAACGCGCTGGTCGACGGCTTCCTCGGCGAGATCGGCTGGCGCTGATCAGTTGCCGAGGAAGGAGCGCGGCGCGACCGGCGATTCCTTCATGATGAGGATGGAAACGCGCCGGTTCGCCGCGAGATAGGGGTCGTCGGGGAACATCGGCTCGGTGTCGCCCTTGCCGGTGACCGCGAAGATGCGATCGGAGGGCAAGCCATTGTCCTCCAGCACCATGCGCACGGCATTGGCGCGGTCGGCGGTCAGGTCCCACGGACCGTAGCCGGGCCGACCCAGCACGCGGCTTCCCGAGGTGTGGCCGGTGATGGTGATGCGGTTCGACAGCTGGCGCAGCGCCGGCGCGAGGGCGGCGATCAGCCGGCGGGTGCGCTCGTAAGGCTCGCGGCCATCGGGCGGGAACATGGCGCGGCCGTCCTGGTCGACGATCTGCAGGTCGAGACCGTCCGGGCGCTCTTCCATGATGATGTTCTTGGAGATTTCGGCGATCTCGGGAAAGGCCTGAAGGGCCTGCCGGAGGCTGGCCGCAGCGAGCGCCATGCGGCGGTCGGCGAGCGCCGAGAGCGCGTCCGGGTTGCGCTCGTCGGTGCGCGGGGCCGGACGGTCGGTTGGCGAATCGGCATTGGCCGAGAGGTTCTGGATGAACGGCCGCGTCGGGATGCCGTGCAGCTCGATCATGCCGGTGAGCTGGGTGTTGCTCGTCGTGCCGAAGGCCTCGCGAAACGAGCCCGTCATCATGTGCTTCTTGCGCTCGTCCTGGTTCGAGGTCGCGACGAGCACGACGAAGAAAGACATGAGCAGGCCCATGAGGTCGGCGAAGGTCACGAACCAGCCGTGACCACCCGCGTGACCGTCTGCCTTGCGCTTCGCCATGGTCGCCTCAGGCCGCTTCGGCCAGTTCGTGGCGGTCGTGCTCGTTCAGGTAGGCGAGCAACATCTCCTTCACGACCTGCGGACTTTTCTGGTTCCGGATCTGGATGACGCCGTCGATGATGATCGACCGGCAGATATCCTCCTCGGCCATCTTGAGATGGCATTTGTCGGCGATGGGCATGCAGACCATGTTGGCGACGACGGCGCCGTAGAGGGTCGCGATCAGCGCCATGGCCATGATGGGGCCGAGCTTGGACGGGTCGGTCATGTTGGCGAACATGTTCACCATGCCCAGCAGCGTGCCGATCATGCCGAAGGCCGGGGCGCAGTCACCGATGGAGCGATAGATCTTCTGCGCCTCGTCGAGCTCCGCATAGACCTTGTCCTTGTCGGTCTCCATGGTCTGGCGGATGAAGTCGGCGTCATAGCCATCGGCGATGTAGCGGACACCCTGGGCAAGGACCGGATCGGAGATGGTGAGCTTTTCCAGCGCGGTCGGGCCCTGCTTGCGGGCGACGTCGGCGATGTTGGCGATCTCCTCGACGAGCTGGCGCGGGCTGATCGAGCGCATGCCGAGCGCCGCCTTGAAGCCCATGGGGATGCCGTGCATCACCACGCCGAGGGGATAGCGCAGCAGGGTGGCGGCGAAGGCGCCGCCAAAAATCACGATGACCGCGTGCTTGTCGTAGTACTGGGCGAAGTTGCCGCCGTCGATCATGATCAGGATGACAATGACGGCAACGGCTCCAACCAGCCCCAGGATTGTGCCGATATCCATCAATCACTCCGACGATGCGCGCGAACTGTGCTGGATGGTAACGGCAGCCACCTAAGAGTTGCTTAAGGTTGCCGCCGCCTTGCGGCTTTGCGGACGACTTGCCGAAACCCCGCCCGCGCCGGTAAAGGGCTTTCGTTGGCAGGGAGACAGACAGCCATGACCGCCTGGTTCATCCGCGGCCTGACCATCGCCGCAGCCGTGGGCCTCGCCGCCTGCGCCCAGACCGCGCCGCCGCCGCCCCCCGGGCCGCCCGTGGTCAATGCCACGCCGCCGCCGCTTCCGCCGGATCCGGCCCTCGGCGCGCATGCGACGCAGAACCAGGGCGAGAGCCAGCAGGGACGCCGCCAGCGCAACCGCTGAGCCGCCTCCTTTTCGACACGGCGCCACCGTTGAATGCGGCGCCGTAACGCTCCTCCGGAGGATCCCTTGGCTGACTACCGCCTGCATTGCTTCGCCCAGTCAGGCAATGCCTACAAGGTTGCCCTGATGCTGTCGGCTGCCGGCCTGGACTGGGAGCCGGTGCTCGTGCCCTTCTTCGGCGGAGCGACGCGCGATCCCTCCTGGCGCTCGGACGTCAATCCGATGGGTGAGGTGCCGGTCCTCGAACATGGCGACAAGCGCCTGACCCAGTCGGGCGTGATCCTCACCTATCTGTCGCGGCGCACCGGCCTGTTCGGCCCGGCTGACGAGGACCAGGAACTGGAGATCCTGCGCTGGATCCTCTTCGACAATCACAAGTTCACCAGCTATTTCGCCACCCACCGCTTCATGCTGTCGCTGTCCGGCAAGCCAGCTGATCCCGCGGTGCTGGGCTTCTTCCGCGGTCGTGTCGACGGCGCTCTCGGCATCGTCGAACGGCACCTTGCCGGACGGGACTTCATGGTGGGGTCCGCACCGACCATCGCCGACCTGTCGCTGGCCGGCTACATGTTCTATCCCCTCGAGGAAACCGGCTACGACCTCGCCGCCTCGCATCCGAACATCCACGCCTGGCGCGAGCGGATCGCCGCGCTGCCGGGCTGGAAGCCGCCCTATGCCATGATGCCCAGCGCCCCCACGGCCTGAGCGATCCGACGGACAATCCATGACCCGCCGAATTTCCCGTTTCGCCCTTGTCGCCATGCTGGCCGCCAGCGTCCCGCTGGCCGGCTGCATGGGTGGTGGTGACGCCCCCGTGGCGTCCCAGGTTCCCGCTGTCCAGCCGGTTCCGGTGCAGCAGGTCCAGTCGGCGCCGCTGCCGGCGACCGGGACGACGGCCATTGCCGCAGCCCCGGCTCCGGGGACCACGGTGCGGCCGACCGCCGGGCCGACCCGGTTCGAGACCGAGGGGATGCGCACCGCGCCGGGGGCGCGGGAGAGCGCCAGCCTCACCAATGTCTCGCGCGTCTCGACCGGCGCCCCGACCGGCGGCAATGCCTTGGGCGGCACGATCGTCAGCGGCCAGTCGGCCGGCGTCATCCCGACGACGGTCGACCGGAACCGTGAGCCGACGCGGGTGCGCTCCAACGTCGCGCGCGATCCGACCGGTCCCGGCACGCCGCCGCCCATCATCGCGCCGGAGCTGCGGGACACAACCGGTCGGACCATCCGCAACCGGCAGGAAGTCCAGTTCTGACGGACTGAAACACAGCCGGTATCGCGGTGGGATCGGCGGGCAGCATGGCGGCCCGATAGGACGGGGCGGGAGGAAACCGCCATGGCCCGTGCCGTTCATCACATCCGCTTCGCTGCCGCACTGACACTCGCGCTGCTGTCCACGGCCTCCCTGCCGGCCGCGGCTCAGGACGCGCGGCCCCTGCCGCCCTGCACCCTGACCGAACCGGCCTGGCGCACCGATCCCGTCCTTATCGCCGGGCGCCACCATGCCGATGCCGGCCGCCCGGTTGGGCCGCTGGTGTGCCGGACGGTGGACCAGTCCAGCTTCCCCATTGCCGGGGGCACCCTGCGGATCGCGCGGGCCAAGGTGTTCGAGACGCGCGGCAGCGACGAGCTCGAGCAGAACGTCGTGCTGTTCGAGGTCAGCCGCCAGACGGCTGCCGGCACGACGGTCCTTGGCCGCTTCTTCGAGCGCTATGATGCGCATCGCGACCAGCCGACCTTTCACACCCTCGTCTATGACCGTGACGAGGGAACGGTGATCGAACTCGGGCCGCGCGTTCCCGTCGCCTATCTCGTCGCTGGCGACGCCGCGCGGCGGATCGATGCCCATGCCTGGGTTGCCGCGGCAGCCGCTGCCGTTGGTCCCGGATGGGTGCCGGGCGCGCCGGGCCGGGTGTCGATCCTCGACATGCGGGGCGCCATGACCTTCTTCCGCGACGGCGCTGACGATCCCACCCGCGCGGCCAGCGCCTTCGATCCCGGCCGCAGCGTCGAGGTCTCGCTGGTGCTGGAGGGGGACCGCCTCGCCGCCCGCGAGGTCAGGATGGTTGAGCCGCAGCTGGCCCGCAGTTCCGAGGACTGGGAACAGTTCGTCCAGGAGAGCGATGAGGCCAAGGCTGCCCGGGCGCGGCTTCCCGCCGGCACGGAGCCCTGTTCGATCGGGGCCTGGTCGATCGACACCGATCCGTCGGGCCTGAACATGCGGGCGGAGCCCAGCAGCACGGCGCGGGTGGTCGGCAAGATTCCGCCGCCCTGGAAGCCCGCCAACCCGGACGCCGATGTCGAGATGTACCGCTCCCAGTTCAGGGTCGTGGGCTACCAGAACGGCTGGTTCCTCGTCCGTGACGTGACAGCGCCGGGCGTTGCCTATGGCGAGCCCTATCCCCGCAGCCGTCCTCAGGCCCCGCGCGGGGAGGGCTGGGTGTCGGCGCGGCTCGTCGGTGCGGCGCTGGCCAATGGCGGCCTGCCCGAGGGCCGCCTGCACCAGGCGCCGAGCCCCCTGGCGGCCACCCGGCCGGTCCAGCGGCAGGACAGCCCCATCTCGACCGGCGACCCCGTCCAGCGGCTCCTTGCCTGCTCCGGTTCCTGGGGGCTTGTCGAGATCGGCGGGCAGCGCGGCTGGTGGCGCGGCATCTGCGCCAACCAGGTCACGAATTGCAGCTGACCCCCGTCGTCGTTGCGCTTGGGGCCCGCCGCGGGCTATAGGGCGGGCTCCTGCGACATGAGGTTCGACGCGCGTGGCCGATGACAACAAGGGCGGACTGGGCGAGACGGTCCGCGTGGTGATCCACGCACTGCTCATCGCCTTCGTGATCCGCACGTTCCTGTTCCAGCCGTTCAACATCCCCTCGGGATCGATGAAGGACACGCTGCTCGTCGGCGACTACCTCTTCGTCTCGAAGTTCTCCTACGGCTATTCGAAATACTCGTTCCCCTTCTCGCCGGACCTCTTCCAGGGCCGGATCATGGGGTCGGTGCCGAACCGCGGTGACGTCGTCGTCTTCCGCCTGCCGCGCGAACCGGACGTCGACTACATCAAGCGCGTCATCGGCCTTCCCGGCGATCGGATCCAGATGATCAACGGCCAGGTGCATATCAACGGCACCGCCGTGCCGCGCGAGCGGATCGAGGACTTCATGGACAACGAGGACGGCCGCACCGTCCGCACCCGCCGCTTCCGCGAGACGCTCCCGAACGGCGTCAGCTACACGACCCTCGACCTCTACGAGAACGGCTTCTACGACAACACGCCCGTCTATGAGGTGCCGGCCGGCCATGTCTTCGTCATGGGCGACAACCGCGACAATTCCACCGACAGCCGCGTGCTCAGCCAGGTCGGCCCGATCCCGTTCGACCACCTGATCGGCCGGGCGCAGATCCTGTTCTTCTCCATCGAGGAGGGCGAGCGCGCCTGGGCCTTCTGGCGCTGGCCCTGGTCGATCCGCTGGAACCGCTTCGGAAGCCTCGTGAGGTGAACGCGACGGTGGCGCCGGGACGCAAGGCGAAGGCACAGCGCGCCAGCCTCGAGGAGATCGAGGCCCGGATCGGGCACGTCTTCGCCGACCGCACGCTGCTCGCCCGGGCGCTCACCCATCCGAGCGCCGTCAATGGGATCGAGAAGCGCAGCGGCTCCTACCAGCGCCTCGAGTTCCTCGGCGACCGGGTCCTCGGCCTCGCCGTTGCGGCGCTGCTCTACCGGGCCATGCCTGATGAGGACGAGGGGGCGCTGTCGCGCCGCCTCTCCGACCTCGTCCGAGCCGAGACCTGCGCCGAGATCGCCGCGATCCTCGGGCTTGGCGAGGGCGTGAAGGTCGGGCCCTCCGAGAGCCAGACGGCCGTGGCGAAACGCGGCGGCGTTCTCGCCGATCTCTGCGAAGCGGTGATCGGAGCGATCTATCTCGATGCGGGATGGCCGGCGGCGGAAGCCTTCGTCGCCCGCAACTGGAGCGACCGGCTGACCGCCCTGCCGGCCTACCACCGCGACGCCAAGAGCGCGCTGCAGGAATGGGCGCAGGGCAGGGGCCTTGCCACCCCGGTCTACCGGGTCCTCAGCCGCACCGGCCCGGACCATGCGCCGGTCTTCACCATGGCTGTCGTCATTCCCGGTCTTGCCGACGGTGTCGGCGAGGGATCGGCGAAGCGCCAGGCCGAGATTGCCGCGGCGACCGCCGTGCTGCTGCGCGAGGGCGTCTGGGGCGGCGCGCGCGACGAGGAGGCCAGCCTTTGACCGACGAGACCACACGCTGCGGCTTCGTCGCCATCATCGGCGCCCCGAATGCCGGCAAGTCGACGCTGGTGAATGCGCTCGTCGGCGCCAAGGTGACCATCGTCTCGCATAAGGTGCAGACGACCCGGACGCTGGTGCGCGGCATCGCCATGGAAGGCGGCGCGCAGATCATCCTCGTGGACACGCCCGGCCTCTTCGCGCCCCGCCGCCGGCTCGACCGCGCCATGGTCACGGCCGCCTGGAGCGGGGCGGCGGATGCCGACCGCGTCATCGTGCTGGTGGATGCCAAGAAGGGCGTCGACGAGCCGGTCGAGGCGATGCTGGAGAAGCTTGGCGACGTGCGCCAGCCCAAGGACCTCGTGCTCAACAAGGTCGACCTTGTCGAGCGGCCGAAGCTCCTCGACCTTGCCACCGACCTCAATGGCCGCGCCCGCTTCGAGAAGACCTTCATGATCTCGGCCAGTACCGGCTCCGGCGTCATGGATCTGAAGCGCCATCTCGCCACGGCGCTCCCCGCGGGACCCTGGCACTACCCGGAAGACGAGATTTCCGACGTGCCGGCGCGCATGCTCGCCGCCGAGATCACCCGCGAGAAGCTCTATCACCGGCTCCACGACGAGTTGCCCTATGACGCGACGGTGGAGACCGAGTCCTACGAGGAGCGCAAGGACGGCTCCATCCGCATCGAGCAGACGATCTACGTGGTGCGCGAGGGCCAGCGGAAGATCATGCTCGGCAAGGGCGGCGACAGCATCAAGCGCATCTCGACCGCCGCGCGCGAGGAGCTCTCCAAGCTCTTCGAGACCAAGGTGCACCTGTTCCTGTTCGTGAAGGTGCGCGAGAACTGGGGCGACGACCCCGAGCGCTACGAGCGCATGGGGCTGGACTATCCAAAAGGCAGGTGAACCATGCTGTCCGTGAGACCGAAGAAGACCACCACGCTCTATCGCTACATCACCGGTCCTGACGATTCCGCCTTCTGTCACCGCATCTCCGCGGCGATCAACAAGGGCTGGCAGCTCTACGGTCATCCGACCCTGACCTTCGATGCGGCGCAGGGACGGGTCATCTGCGGCCAGGCCATCGTCAAGGAGGTCGAGGACGTGGAATACTCGCCGGACCTGAAGCTCTCCGACTTCTGACCGATGCAGTGGGTGGATGACGGGATCGTCCTCGGCGCCCGCTCCTACGGGGAATCGAGCGTCATCCTCGAACTCTTCACCCGCCATCACGGCCGCCATCTCGGCCTCGTGCGCGGCGGGCGTTCCCGCCGCCAGCAGCCGGTCATCCAGCCCGGCAACACCGTCCATGCCGCGTGGTCTGCACGGCTCGACGAGCATCTCGGCACCTATGCGATCGAGGCCTCGGTCTCGCGCGCCGCGCGGCTGATGGAGAGCCGGGAGGGTGTCGCGGGGATCACGCTCCTGGCTGCCCTTGCCCGGCTGATGCCGGAGCGGGAGGGCCACGAGGGCCTCTATGAGGCGATCGAGCTCATCGCCGACGCGCTGCCAGCGGTCGAGCTGGCGGCGCCGCTGCTGGTGCGCTTCGAGCTGGAGGTGCTGCGGCTCCTCGGTTTCGGCGTCGACCTGTCGGAATGCGCCTCGACCGGTGCGACCGAGGACCTCGTCTATGTCTCGCCGAAATCGGGACGCGCCGTGTCGCGCGCCGCGGGCGAGCCGTGGAAGGACCGGCTCCTGCCGCTGCCCGGCTTCCTGCGGGGCGAGACGGATGTCGGCCCCGGGGATGTCGCGGCCGGCTTTCGCCTTACCGGCTTTTTCCTCGCCCGCCACGTCTTCGAGCCGCGGGGCGTCCCCATGCCCGATGCCCGCGAGGTCTTCCTGCGCTTCGTCGCGCCGCCGGTTTGAAATCGCCGCCTCCAGCCTCTACATCGCCCCCATGAGCAAGAGCATCTTCGACGACTGGTTCGCGCGGGACATGGATCCTGCCGCCTATGACCCGGTGGCGGCCGCGCGCCAGGCGATGAAGCCGACCTATCCGAAGCGCTTCTACAAGGAGGCGTCGGTCGGCCCGTCGGAGGAGGGCTTCCGCCTGCTGCTCGATGGCCGCGCGGCGAAGACGCCGGGCCGCAACGCGCTCGCCTTTCCGACCGAGCCACTGGCCCAAGCCATCGCCGACGAGTGGGCCGCGCTGGACGAGTTCATCGAGCCGCTGCGCATGCCCATCACCCGGATCGCCAATTCGATCATCGATGGCGTCCTGCCTGACCCGGCGCCGGTTGCGACCGAAATCATCCGCTTCGCGAGCTCGGATCTCCTCTGCTATCGCGCCGATGGGCCGCGGGGGCTCGTCGAGCAGCAGGCGGCCGCCTGGGACCCGGTGCTCTCCTGGTTCCGCGACGAGCGCGGCGCCCGCCTGATCCTGTCGCAGGGCGTCATGTTCGTGGAGCAGCCCGCGCCCGCCCTTGCAGCCGTTGCGGCGGCGCTTCCGGCCGGCGACGGCTGGCGGATCGGCGCGACGCATGTCGTGACCACCCTGACGGGCTCGGCGCTCCTAGCCCTGGCGCTGCTCCACGGTTTCCGCGACCGTGATGCGGTGTGGACGGCCGCCCATGTCGACGAGGACTTCCAGATCTCGCAATGGGGCGAGGACGCCGAGGCGAGCGAGCGCCGCGCCCAGCGCCGCCGCGAGTTCGACGCCGCGGCAACGGTGCTCGCCCGTCTGTGACATGACGGCGAAACGGCGGGGCGCCATGCCTTCGCCATGCTCGCCGGTCATCCGACCGGCCGGGAGTTGCGCCATGAAGATCACGCTCGACGTCGGCAAGCTGGTGGAGGAGGGGCGGCTCACCCCCGATGAGGCCAAGCGCCTCATCGCACTGGCGGCCGAAGGCACCGGCTCCCTCGCCATGAACATGCTGATCGGCTTCGGCGTGGTGGCCGTTGCCCTCGGCGCGCTCGGGCTGGTGCCGGAACCCATGGTGGCGGTGGTCCTCGGCGCGCTGCTCGGCAGCGTCGGCCTCGGCTTCGTGCTGAAGGGCGAGAAGGCCTGGTCGGTGCTCGCCCAGATCGTGCTGCTGGCCGGCGCCCTGCTGCTCGCCGGCGGCGTCATGTTCCTCACCAAGGGGTCGGTGCCGGCCCTCTTCGCGGTGACCGCGATCTTCGTCGGCGCCGGTGTCGTGGCGCGCTCGGGGCTGCTCATAGCCCTCGCCGTTCTCGCGCTGTCCGCGACGATCGGGGCCAGGACCGGCTACATGCACGCGACCTACTTCCTCGCGATCAGCCAGCCGGCGGTGACGGTGGCGCTGTTCTCAGGGCTCGCCATCGCCGCCTACGAGGCCTCCAAGTGGCTCAAGGCGGATCTGTCGCGCCTCGCCATCGTCGCGGCGCGCACGGCGCTCCTGCTCGTCAATTTCGGTTTCTGGATCGGCTCGCTCTGGGGCGACCGGCTGACCTGGTTCGTCGAGCCGTCGACCACGTCGCGCTGGGCACCGGTCATTCCTAGCTGGACCTTCTCCATTGCCTGGCTCGTCGCCATCGTCGGCGCCGGCATCTGGGCGGCGCGGGCGAACCGGCCCTGGGTGCTGAACCTCGCCGCCGTCTTCGGCGCCATCCACTTCTACACCCAGTGGTTCGAGAAGCTCGGCGCGACGCCGCTCAGCGTCCTCGTCGCCGGCGTCACGACGCTGGCTCTCGCGGTCGGCATCTGGAAATACAACCAGGGCCGCACCATCGCCGCCTGACGCGCCGCCGCATCCGCCGACAGTCTCATTGGTTGGCGCACAACTTGCGTGCTATCGCAGCGGTCAACCAAGGCCTGCGAGGGGCGGGGGCACACCCCGGGAGTTCATGAAGGACGTGCTCGAGAAGCTGGAACAGCGTCGCGCCGACGCCCGCCTCGGCGGCGGTCAGAAGCGCATCGACGCCCAGCATGCCCGCGGCAAGCTGACGGCGCGCGAGCGCATCGAACTGCTGCTCGACAAGGGCTCCTTCGAGGAGTTCGACATGTTCGTGCAGCATCGCTGCGCGGATTTCGGCATGGAGAAGAGCCACATCCCCGGCGACGGCGTCGTCACAGGCTGGGGCACGGTCAACGGCCGCACGGTCTTCGTCTTCTCCAAGGACTTCACGGTGTTCGGCGGCTCGCTCTCGGGCGCCCATGCCGCGAAGATGACCAAGATCCAGGACATGGCGCTGAAGGCGCGTGCGCCGATCATCGGCCTGTTCGATGCGGGTGGCGCGCGAATCCAGGAAGGTGTCGATGCGCTCGGTGGATATGGCGAAGTCTTCAAGCGGAATGTGACCGCCTCGGGCGTCATTCCGCAGATTTCGCTGATCATGGGTCCCTGCGCCGGCGGCGACGTCTATTCGCCGGCGATGACGGACTTCATCTTCATGGTCAAGGACACGAGCTACATGTTCGTGACCGGTCCGGACGTCGTGAAGACGGTCACCAACGAGGTGGTGACCTCCGAGGAACTGGGCGGCGCTTCTGTCCATGCGGTGAAGTCGTCGGTCGCCGATGGGGCCTACGAGAACGACCTCGAGGCGCTGCTGCAGATGCGCCGGCTGATCGACTTCCTGCCGTCCAACAACACCGAGGGCGTGCCGGAAATCCCGTCCTTCGACCAGCCCGACCGCATCGACATGTCGCTGGACACGCTGGTCCCGGACAATCCGAACAAGCCCTATGACATGAAGGAGCTGATCGCGAAGACCGTCGACGAGGGCGACTTCTTCGAGATCCAGGGCAAGTTCGCCCAGAACATCATCACCGGCTTTGCCCGCATGGAGGGCCGGACCGTCGGCATCGTCGCCAACCAGCCCATGGTGCTGGCCGGCGTGCTCGACAGCGATGCCAGCCGCAAGGCGGCCCGCTTCGTGCGGTTCTGCGACGCCTTCTCGATCCCGATCGTCACCTTTGTCGACGTGCCGGGCTTCCTGCCCGGCACCTCGCAGGAATATGGCGGCCTCATCAAGCACGGCGCCAAGCTGCTCTTCGCCTTCACCCAGTGCACCGTGCCGTTGGTCACCGTCATCACCCGCAAGGCCTTTGGCGGCGCCTATGACGTCATGGCCTCCAAGCATATCGGCGGCGACGTGAACTATGCCTGGCCCACGGCGCAGATCGCGGTGATGGGCGCCAAGGGCGCGGTGGAGATCATCTTCCGGGCCGATATGAACGATCCTGAGAAGATCGCCGCACGCACCAAGGAATACGAGGAGCGCTTCCTGTCGCCCTTCGTCGCGGCTGAGCGCGGCTATATCGACGAGGTGATCATGCCGCATTCGACGCGGCGGCGCGTCGCGCGGGCCCTCGCCCTGCTGCGGCACAAGACGGCCGACATTCCCTGGAAGAAGCACGACAACATCCCGCTGTGAGGCGGTGACTCCATGCCGGTGGGCCCGCTCCCGTTGGGAGCCGCGCCCTCCGGCGCAAGGGGGCTTTGTCTGATCCGCCTCAAGGCGGCATGATCGGGAACGGGCGAAGGTCTCGCCGGTTCGGTCCAGAACAAGGAGCCCATCATGTCGATCAAGTCGGTTCTGCTCGCTCTCATCGCCGGTGACGGCTCGAAGCCGCAGGGGGCGATCGACTACGCCGTCTCGCTCGCGGCTTCGAACGGCGCCCATCTCTCCGTCGTGGTCGGCGCCATCAAGGTGCCGGTCGTTGTCTATTCCGGCGTTGCCGAGGTCCAGGCCATCGTCGCCGACGAGAATGACGGCCGCACCGACAAGGCCGACGCTGTGTGCCAGGAGGTCCGCAGTGCTGCCACCCGGGCCGGCGTCGCCGCCTCGGTGGAGGTCATCACCGACGCCATCGATCCGCTGTTCGCGCGGATCGGCAAGCGCGGCCGGCTGCACGACTTCTGCGTCTGCGGCCGCCCGCGCCCCGACGATGTCTGGGCCACCGAACTCGCCGAGACCCTGCTGCTCTCGACGGGACGGCCCACCATCCTCGCGCCCGACGGTTTCGACCCGGCGCGCGCCTCGAACTCCATCGTCGTCGCCTGGGACGGCTCGGCGGTCGCAGCCCGCGCCATCGGCTCGGCCTCGGACTTCATCGACAAGGCCGGGCAGGTGGAGATCGTCTCGGTCCTCGGCGACCGCCATGCCGATGAGCTTGTGGCCGGCGCGGACCTTGCTCCGATGCTGGCCCATCATGGGGTGAAGGTGACGGTGACCAACCTTCCCTACAGCCGCAATGTCGGCAAGACGATCGTCGAGCACGCCCAGAACACCCGTGCGCAGATGATCGTCATGGGTGCCTATGCCCACTCTCGCTTGAGGCAGATGGTGCTGGGCGGCACGACGACGACGCTGCTGCAGTATTCGCCCGTGCCGGTGCTGATGGCGCACTGACCGGGGCGGCCCAGGGCCGGCGGGTCAGCCCGCCGGCTTGCGGCGCGGCCGGCCGATCGTCTCGGCGGCCACCCTTGCGATCCCCGGCGCCCCGCTGCGCCGAGCCTTTGCCTCAGCCTCGACCTTGCGCCAGACACGCAGCGCATTGCCGGAGAGCAGCCCCTTCAGCGCCGCGTCCGACCAGCCGCGCCGCACCAGTTCGGCGATGAGGTGGGGGAAGCGCGAGGCGTCGGCGAGGTCAGGCGGATTCGGCCCGCCGTAGAAATCCGAGCCGATGCCGATATGGGCGAGGCCGGTGCGCCCGACGATGTACTGGATGTGGTCGCAGAGTTCGCCGATGGACCCGCGCGGCCAGGGCCCCGCCTCGTTCGCGCGTTTCGCCACGGCCGCATCGATGTCGGCGCCGGGCGGCGTCTTGCCGTGCACCTGCAGCGGCGACATCCATTCGTGGCTCTTCCGCGAGATGAAGTTCGGCACGAAGGTCGCCATCACCACGCCGCCATTCGCCTTGACCCGGTCGAGCACGTCGTCGGTGACATTGCGCGGATGCGGGCAGAGCGCCGCCGCATTGGAATGCGACCACAGGACCGGGGCCGTCGTCACGTCGAGCACGGCGTTCTGGGCGGCGGGCGAGGCATGGGCGAGGTCGACGATCATGCCGAGGCGGTTGCACTCGGCGATGACGGCGCGGCCGAAGGCGGTGATGCCGCCGTGGCGCGCCGTGTCGGTGGCCGAATCGATCCAGTCGAGGGTCTCGTTGTGGCAGAGCGTGAGGATGCGCACGCCGGCGGCATACCAGACGCGGAGCGGCGATAGCGAGCCACCAAGGCCGACGGCGCTCTCCACCGAGATGACCGAGGCGATGCGGCCGGCGCGGCGGGCCGCCGCGATATCGGCGGCGCGGCGGGCGGGGCGGAACACATCGGGGTGCAGGGTCTCGATATCGAGACCGATGGCGATCTGCTCCAGCGTGAAGCGGCCGGGATCGGGCACTGATGTCGGGACGAAGGCGGCGAAGACCTGCGCGCCGACGCGGCCCTCGCGCAGGCGGGGAATGTCGGTGTCGCTCTCCTGGTGGACGCGATCGAGCCCATAGGCCTTCACGTCGCCATCCGCGGCGCGGCGGATGGTGAAGGGCAGGTCGTTATGGCCGTCGAAGAGGATGAACCGGTCGAGGAGATCCAGCGCCTTGGCGAGGGCAGGGTCCTGACGGCTCATCGGCTCAGGCCTCCGCGATGACGACGGTGGGCGCGCGCTCGACGGTCGTCACCCGCCCGCGCTCGATGGCGAGCGCAAGGCGCCCGTGTTTCAGGGCGAGCGCCTTGTCGCCGAAGATCTCCCGGCGCCAGCCCTTGAGGGCGCCGATATCGGCCTCGTCGTCCTCGGCGATACGGTCGAGGTCGTCGGAGGTCGCGACGACCTTGGCGGCGACATGGTGCTTCTCCGCCACCATCTTCAGCAGCACCTTGAGCAGTTCCACCGTCGCCGACTGGGACTGGGTCTGCGGCCGGTGCTTCTCGATGGGCGGCAGGCTGCGCGGATCGCGGGCAAGACCGGCATTGACCGCCTCGACCACGGCGAGGCCGTCGCGTGAGCGCTCCCAGCCCTTGGGGATCGAGCGCATGGCGCCGAGCGCTTCCGGCGTTTTCGGCCCGGTCAGCGCGATGTCGAAGAGCGCATCGTCCTTGAGCACGCGCGAGCGTGGCACGTTGCGGCCCTGGGCCTCGCGCTCGCGCCAGGCGGCAACCTCCATCAGCACGGCGAGCTCGCGCGGCTTGCGCACGCGGTTGCGGAAGCGCTCCCAGGCGCGCTCGGGCTCCTGCCGGTAGGTGTCGGGCGAGGTGAGCACGCCCATTTCCTCGGCCACCCAGTCGGTGCGGCCGCGCTTCTCGAGCTCCCCGGTCAGCTTGACGTAGATGTCGCGCAGATGGGTGACGTCGGCGATGGCGTAGTCGATCTGCGCCGTGCTCAGCGGACGCTTCGACCAGTCGGTGAAGCGGCTGGTCTTGTCGAGCTGCGTTCCGTTGGTGCGCTGGACAAGCTGGTCGTAGGAGATCGAGTCGCCATAGCCGAGAACCATGGCCGCGACCTGGCTGTCGAAGAGCGGCGTCGGGATGCGCTTCGACAGGTGCCAGATGATTTCCACGTCCTGCCGCGCCGCGTGGAAGACCTTCACCACGGCCGGATCGATCATCAGGTCGAAGAAGGGGCCGAGGTCGAGGCCCGGCGCGAGCGCATCCACCGCCACGGCCTCGTCGGTGCTGGCGAGCTGGATGACACAGAGCTTCGGCCAGAAAGTCGTCTCGCGGAGGAACTCCGTGTCGACTGTGACGAAGGGGTGCCTGGCGAGCCGTGCGCAGACGGCAGCGAGATCAGAGGAGGTGGTGATGAGCATCACCATCCTCCTTACAGGAGTCTCGCGCCGTTGCGAAAGATATCAGGCGCTTGCGAGCTCTGCCTCGATGAGCGCGATGATGCGCGGATCGGTCGGGCGGACGCGGGCCGGGAAGGCGCCGACCACGCGGCCGGAGCGGCCGATGATGAACTTGTGGAAGTTCCAGGTCGGAATGTCCGTCGGCTTCTGGCTGGCGAGCCAGCGAAAGAGCGGATGGGCCTCGCGGCCGGTCACCCGGTGCTTGGCCGCCATCGGGAAGGCGACGCCATACATGCCCTGGCAGACCGCCGCGATATCGGCGGCCGTGCCGCGTTCCTGGTTGAAGTCGTCCGAGGGCACGCCGATGACGGTGAGCCCGCGCTCGCGGTAGCGCGCATAGACCGTCTGGAGATCGGCGAATTGGGGGGTGAAGCCGCAGGAGGACGCGGTGTTCACCACCATGAGCACGCGGCCGGCATGGTCGGAGAGGCGGATGGTCTTCCCATCGAGGCCTTCGAGTGAGAAGGCATAGGCCGTGGACGAGCTGGCGGCGGTCGAGACGCCCTGCGCGGTGGCCGGAAGGCGCGTGCTGGCGAGAACGGGGAGGGCGGCTGCGGCGGAAAGGAGGCTGCGACGGGTCGGCATGGCGGGGCTCCTGCGCTTCTCACCGAGCATACGCCGAAACCGTCCCGATCGGATGCAGGGCCGGCGAAATTGATCGCGGGTCCTGCAGTGCCTGCGGCTAGGCAGGGGGCACGGCCGCGCTACACTCAGGCTTGGAGCTGAAGGACCTTGCCCATGACCCACCGCCTCGACGCCGGCGCCGACACTGCCCATTGGGGCTATTTCGACGCGACGCTTGCCCCGCGCACCACCATCGCCTCAGGCGAGCGCATCACCATCTCCACCGTCTCCGGCGGGCCGGAGATGCTGCCGCCGGCGGACTGGGGCCATCCGCAAGGGCTCCTCGACATCCACCGCCGTTTCGGCGGGCCGACGCTGCCGGGCCATATCTGCACCGGTCCGGTCGCGGTCGCCGGGGCCAAGGCCGGCCAGGTCCTGCAGGTCGATATCGAGGCGATCGAACTGCATTACGACTGGGGCTACACCTTCGTGGCGCCCCTCGTCGGCGCGCTGCCGGACGACTTCAAGGCGAAGCGCGTCTTCCACTCGCGCATCGACCGCGCGCGGAAGGTGGCGAAGCTCCCCTGGGGCCATGAAGTGTCGCTCGACCGGCCGTTCTTCGGCGTGATGGCTGTGGCCCCGCCGGCCGAATGGGGCCGCGTCAACACGCTGCCGCCGCGCCGCAACGGCGGCAATCTCGACAACAAGGAGCTCGTGGCCGGCACGACGCTCTACCTGCCGGTCTTCGTCGACGGGGCGAACTTCTCCGTGGGTGATGCCCATGGCGCCCAGGGCGATGGCGAGGTCTGCATCACCGCGGTCGAGACCGGCCTCATCGGCACGTTCAAGCTCACCGTCCGCGACGACATGAGCCTGGCCTGGCCGATGGCGGAGACGCCGACCCATGTCCTCACCATGGCCTTCGATCCCGACCTCGACACGGCTGTCCAGATCGCCCTGCGATCGATGATCGACCTGCTGTCCGCGCGGTCGGGCCTGGAGCGCGAGGAGGCCTTCGCGCTGATGTCGCTGGTCGCCGATGTGCGCGTGACGCAGGTCGTCAACGGCAACAAGGGCATCCATGTCATGCTCGACAAGAAGTGGCTGGCGAAGATCCGCTGAGCCTCACTCCCAGGGTTCACCGCGGGCGATGAGATCGGCGAGGGCGTCGGTGGCGGCAGCCAGCAGGCGCTCGCCCTTCTGGCGCGTCGCCTTGCGGGCATCCCCGAGGACGCCGGAGGCCGTCAGGGTGGCAAACGAGCGGAAGCGCTGGGCGGGCGGCGCCAGCACCGCCCGCGGATCGCCGAAATGCGGTCCGACGGCCTCGGTGAGCTTGTCCTCCCGCACCGCCTCGGGCGCGACCGCCATCATCATGGCCGTCTCGGCCTCGCAGGCATGGAGGACGCTTGTCTGATCCTCGAGGATCGGCGCAAAGGCCGGCTGGGCCAGCTCGAAATAGGTGGTTGCCGCCACCACGAGCCCGGTCTCGCGCTCGATGTCGGGCAGGAAGGCATTGAGCGCGGTCATGTTGCCGCCATGGCCGTTGACGATCAGCACCCGCTTGAAGCCATGACGCGCGACGGAGCGGACGAGGCAGATCAGCACGGCCCGATAGGTCGGGATGTCCAGGGTGAAGGTTCCGCCATGGGCCATGTGGTGCTCGGCCATGCCGACCCAGAGCGTCGGCGCGACGACCACAGGCCGTTGCGCCATCGCCTTCTCGGCAGCGATCCGGCACACCGCGCCGCAGAGCGTCGTGTCGACGCCGGTGCCGAGATGGGGGCCGTGCTGTTCCGTCGAGGCGACCGGCAGGAGCACGGTCGCCTCCAGCGCGGCGAGGGCCTTCAGTTCCGGCGCGGTGAGCTTCGACCATTCGACGGTCGGGGTGGATGTCGCGGCCATGGGCTCTCTCCTCTGCGCCGGCCATGGTGACAGCCGGTCACGCGCGGGTCGATCCCCGCCGACCGTGCGGCGCACGCATGTCTCCAATTCGCAGACGAATTGTCGATGAATTGTTGACATGCGGAATAGTCCCACGGAATGTCAGGTCCGGCGCGCTTGGGGATCGCGGCAGGTGCCGTGCCATGCGACAACCAGGGCGTCGGCACTCCGGCGTCGATAGGGCGGTCACGCAACGGGGCTGTGACCGCCGGCAGAGGGGATCGGACCGGCATCCATGGCCCAGCAGCGAACCATCACGCGCCTTGCAACCGACATCGGCGGCACCTTCACCGACATTGTGCTGGAGCGTGGCGAGGCCCGCTTCACCACCAAGGTCCTGACGACGCCGCATGCGCCGGAGGAGGCGGTGGTCGAGGGCACGCGCCTCGTGCTCAAGCAGGCCGGCATCGGTTTCGCCGACCTCGACATCTTCGTCCACGGCACGACGCTCGCGACCAACGCGGTGATCGAGCGCAAAGGCGCTAAGACCGCGCTGATCGCGACCGACGGCTTTCGCGACGTGATCGAGATCGCCGACGAGGGGCGCTACGACCAGTACGACATCTTCATCGACAAGCCGCGCCAGCTCGTGCCGCGCCAGCTGCGCTACACCGTTCCCGAGCGCATCGACGTGACCGGCAAGGTCTGGATCGACCTCGACGAGGCGGCCGTCGCCAAGGTCGCCAAGCAGCTGAAGGCCGAAAAGGTCGAGGCGGTCGCGGTTGCCTTCATCCATTCCTATGCCAATGACGCGCATGAGCAGCGGGTGCGGGAGATCCTGGCGAAGGAAGCGCCTGGCATTGCCGTGACGCTGTCCTCGGAGGTCTGCCCGGAAATGCGCGAATACGAGCGCACCTCGACGGCGGTCGCGAACGCCTATGTCCAGCCGCTGATGGCCGGCTATCTCGGCCGGCTGAAGGCGCGCTTCGCGGCGGAGGGCTATGCGAAGCCCATCCACCTCATGACGTCAGGCGGGTCGCTGGCGACGCTGGAGACGGCCGCCCGCTTCCCCATCCGCCTCGTCGAGTCCGGTCCGGCGGGCGGGGCGATCCTTGCCGCCCACGTCGCGGCCGAGCGGGGCGAGGCCAAGGTTCTCTCCTTCGACATGGGGGGCACCACCGCCAAGATCTGCCTGATCCACGATGCGACACCCTACAAGGCCCGCACCTTCGAGGTGGACCGCCAGTCGCGCTTCATGAAGGGTTCGGGCCTGCCCGTCCGCATTCCCGTCATCGAGATGGTGGAGATCGGCGCCGGCGGCGGTTCCATCGCCCGCGTCGACAGCCTGAAGCGCATCACGGTCGGCCCGGATTCGGCGGCCTCGGTGCCGGGCCCGGCCTGCTATGGCCGCGGCGGCGCGCTGCCGACCGTCACGGATGCGGATGTGGCGCTGGGCAAGATCGAGCCGGCGCGCTTCGCCGGTGGCGCCATCACGCTCTATCCGGAAAAGGCGGTTGCGGCGCTTGACGCCAGCGTCGGCCAGCCGCTCTCACTCTCCACCGCCATGGCGGCCCATGGCGTCGCCGAGATCGTCGACGAGAACATGGCCAACGCTGCCCGCGTCCATTCGGTGGAGCGCGGCGTCGTCGTCGCCGACCACACCATGGTGGCCTTCGGCGGCGCCGCGCCGCTCCATGCCGCGCGCCTCGCCGAGAAGCTCGGCATCGCCCGCGTCGTCGTGCCGGCCGATGCCGGCGTCGGCTCGGCGGTGGGGTTCCTTCGCGCACCGGCTGCCTATGAACTTGTCCACTCGAAGTTCATGCGGCTCGACCGGTTCGACCTGAAGGAGGCGAATGCGCTGCTGGCGTCGATGAGCGCCGAGGCAACCGGTCTCGCCAAGGCGGCCGCCGGCTCCCGCAAGCTGACCGAGACCCGCACCGCCTTCATGCGCTACGCCGGCCAGGGCCACGAAATCGCCGTGTCGCTGCCCAACCGGGCGCTGGCCACGAAGGACCTCGCGGCCATGCGCGAGAGCTTCGAGGCGGGCTATCGCCAGCTCTTCGCCCGCCATATTCCCGGCGCCGCCATCGAGATCCTGTCCTGGGCCGTGCTGGTGACCACCGACACGGCTCGGCCGCCGGTTCTGCCCAAACCGAAGAAGCGCGCCGCGCCGAAGCCGATCGGCACGCGGCCGGTCTATGACGCGAAAGCCCGCAAGACCGTGAAGGTGCCGATGTATGACCGCCTCGCCATGGCGCCGGGCGCGAGCGTCGAGGGCCCCGCCATCATCGTCGAGGCCGGCACGTCCACCTTCGTCACCGCGAGCTTCGACGCCTCGATCGATGCCGGTCTCGGCCTCGTCCTCACTGCCCGCAAGGCCGCCCCGGCCAAGCGCTCGCCCTCCAAGGGAGCCTGACCCATGGCCAAGCTGACCGAGATCGAACTGCAGGTCATGTGGAACCGCCTCATCGCGGTGGTCGAGGAACAGGCGCAGGTGCTGCTGCGCACCGCCTTCTCGCCCATCGTCCGCGAGGCAGGCGACCTCTCCGCCGGCGTCTTCGACCGCGAGGGCAACATGCTGGCCCAGGCGGTGACCGGCACGCCCGGCCACGTCAATTCCATGGCCGAAAGCGTCAAGCACTTCATCAAGGCCTTCCCGGTCGAGACGATGAAGCCCGGCGACATCTACGTGACCAATGATCCGTGGATGGGCACCGGTCACCTCAACGACTTCGTGCTGACCACGCCCGCCTTCCATCGCGGCAAGCTGGTCGGCCTCTTCTCCTGCACCAGCCACATCATGGATATCGGCGGCATCGGCTTCGGGCCGGACGGCACGGACGTGTTCATGGAGGGGCTCTACATCCCGCTGCTGAAGCTCGCCGACCAGGGCAAGCTCAACGAGACGCTGATGGCGATGATCCGCGCCAATACGCGGCTGCCCATCGACACCGAGGGCGACGTCTATTCCCTGGCCGCCTGCAACGATGTCGGCTGCCAGCGCCTGTCGGAGATGATGGAGGAGTTCGGCCTGAAGGACCTCGACGTGCTGTCGAAGCACATCCTGTCGCGGTCCAAGGCCGCGGTGCTCGAGGCCATTGCCGGCCTGCCCAAGGGCAAGTGGTCCAACACCATGACGGTGGACGGCTACGACGAGCCGGTGACGCTCGCCTGCACCGTCGAGGTGACCAAGTCCGGCATCCATGTGGACTATACCGGCACGGGTGCGGCCTCGAAGCGCGGCATCAACGTGCCGCTCGCCTACACCACCGCCTACACTGTCTTCGGCCTTGCCTGCATCGTCGGCAAGGAGATCCCGAACAATGCCGGCTCGCTGAGCCCGCTGACGGTCTCCGCGCCGCCGGACACGATCGTCAACGCGCTCAAGCCGAAGCCGGTCGCCTCGCGCCACATCATCGGCCAGATGCTGCCCGACGTCGTGTTCGGCGCGCTGCGCCAGGCGATCCCGGAGCGGGTGCCGGCCGAGGGCACGTCATGCCTGTGGAACCTCAACGTGCGCGGCCAGACAGACGAGGCGGGCCTCGGCAATTACGGGTTCATGATGGCCGTGACCTCCAATGGCGGCACCGGCGCGCGGCCGATGAAGGACGGGCTGTCGGCGACCGCCTACCCTTCAGGCGTCAAGGGCACGCCGGTGGAGATCGCCGAGTCCATCACGCCGCTGATCTTCTGGCGCAAGGAGTTCCGGGTCGATTCCGGCGGCGCCGGCGCCACCCGCGGCGGCCTCGGCCAGGTCATCGAGGTCGGCAGCCGCATCGGCAAGCCCTTCGACCTGCTCGCGGCCTATGACCGCATCGACCATCCGCCGCGCGGCCGCGATGGCGGCAAGAACGGCGCCGCCGGCGCGGTGGCGCTGAAATCGGGCAAGGTGCTGAAGGGCAAGGGCTTCCAGCTCATCCCGCCCGATGACCGTCTGGTGGTGATGACGCCCGGCGGCGGCGGCATCGGCGATCCCGTGAAGCGCGACCGCAAGGCTGTCGAGAAGGACCTTGCCGAGGGGCTGGTCACGCCGAAGGGCGCGAAGGTCTACGGCGCCTGAGCCGTTACGGCGCCTGCGGCTGGCCGCGGGCGGCGAGGCGCTCGCGGATCTGCCGGACAAGTCCCTGCAGGGGCTCGAAGGTGAAGGTGACCTCGGCGAGGCCCGCCGGCACCTCCACGGCGCGCACCAGCCCGAAGGCGCGCCGGATCGGCGCCTCGCGGCCGTTGATCCGCGCCACCCACCAGGGATGCCAGGCGTCGGCGAGCACGAGAATGCCGCCCTCGGTGGTCCGCGCCTCGATCTGCACCCGGTCATGGCCATAGGCGAGAATCCGCGCCGTGCCGCCGGCGGAGCGGGCCCGTGGCACAGGTCCTTCGAGCAGAACGGTGCGGCGCGGGTCGAGGCCGGCCGGAAAGCCTGATGATGCGAGGTCGGCAGGGGTCTCCATGGCCGTCGGCGCGATCCAGACGCGGGGGAGGGCGCGCGGGTTCTCGTAGATGCAGATGTCGCCCGCTGTGCCGGCCAGCGGGAAATCGGCCTCCCTGGCGCGGCGGTCGACAGCGCTCAGGGCTCCGCGGGTGACGATGAAGCGCAGGCCGAGAATGTTGGCGAGATCCGACCGGTAGGACGGGAAGGCGGGGGGAAAGCGGCGCTGGTCGGGCAGGGCCGCGATGTCCTCGGCGCCGACCAGATTGGCATAGGCCGCCGACCGTACGGGATTGAAGCCAAGCACATCCTCAAGGTCGTGCGACAGCGCGGCGTTCTGCCATTCATAGCCAAGCCCGATGAGCTCCACGCGGTCGCGCCGCTCGCCGTCGCGGATGGTGAGACGACGGATGAGCGCGAGCGCGGGATCGTCCGCGCCGGGGGTGAGACTGGCGTAGCTCGAAGGCGGCAGGGCCGTGGACTCGCTCGGGCCGTTGGTGACGCGCAGGTCCGCGGTCAGGACGAGCGCCAGCAGGGCGACGAGCGCGAGCGCTGGAAGGCGGCGGGAGAGCCCCAGCAAAAGCAGGCTTGCGGCAATGGAGCCGGCGGCGATGGCGAGCGCCATCCAGGCCGAGGCCGGCGCGCCCTTGGCGACGATGAGCCCGCTCGCGGCGGTGACGAGCGCGGCGGCCAGCAGGGCCTCGATCCGCCAGGTGGTCGCCAGCGACCCGGTGATGAGCCGGTGCGCGCCATAGCCCGCGAGGATCGCAAAGAGGCCGCCGATGACGAAGACCGCATCGGCCGGACGGCGGAAGAGATCGACCCCGGGCAGGTGCCAGAAGGCCCGAAAGGCCGGCGTGTACCAGCCCAGGGCGTAGAGGAGCATCACCGCCAGCGCGATCGTGACGAACCGGATCTCGCGGTCGAAGGCGGCGCCGGTGCGGACAAGCCCGAGGACGAGGAGCAGAGGCAAGGCGCCGGCATAGAGCACGCCCATGTTGCGGGCGAGGAAGAGGCCCGTGTCACCCCAGGTCGGGCTCGGCGGCCCCCAGTGCTCCACCAGCGGGCCGGCGGCGCCATAGAGATTGCCGACGGCCCAGGTGAGCAGCGATCCCGGGTGGAGCGAGCCGCGGCCGGCGCCGATCTCGTCGATGACGACGCGGTTCGATTCTCCGCCCCAGAGGGCCGACATGAGCACGGGAATGGCGACGACCGCGAGGCCGACCAGGGTGGCGGCGATCAACGGCGGCAGGCTCGCCGCGAAGGCTCGCAGTTTGCGCTCGGCCGAGAGCCAGTGGACCAGCACCGTCGCGGCCAGGAGATAGGCAATGAGCATCGCCACCTGGTCGCGGCCGAGGACCATGAGCCCGGCGACAAGCCCGGTCGCGAGCCCGTAGGTTACGGAGCGGCGGTCCAGCGCCCGTCCCAGCAGCCACCAGGCGATTGGCCACCAGCAGAGCGAGAAAACCTGGCTGAGATGCTGGATGCGCCAGCTCGCTGCCGCACCGAAAGCGAAGGCGAGTGCGGCAATGACCGCGCCACCCCAGTGCCAGCCGCGGTCGCGGAAGAGCAGGATGACACCCGTGCCGCCGGCGAAGAGCATCGCGAACACGGCGATGTCCATGGCCTGGAGGCCCGGGCGCGGCAGGAGCGCGGCGACCGCAATCAACGGCGCGATGAACAGTACCGATTGCGGATCGGCGATTTCCGGCGAGCCCGCGAAGATGTTGGGCGTCCAGGCAAGGCCGAGGCCGCCATGGATGGCGCGAGCTGCGAAGACGAGGTGCGGGTACCAGTGGGCCTTGGCGTCCCAGGGGATCGTCACGGCGCCGGAGAGCCAGGGCCAGCCGAGGACCAGCCAACCGGCCGCGAAGAGCAGCAGGGCGGCGGTGAGGCGGAAGGGCGCGGGCGGGGCAGGGGGCATGGACGGCGCCGGTGGGTGAGACAGGGTCTTAGCCCAGCCTCCCCGGCGCCGCCAGTCTTCGAGACGTCAGGTCTCGACGGTCACTTGCGTGCGGTCAGGCTCGCAAGCAGCGCGTCGGCGTCGATGGCGTGGCCGGCGCGGTCACGCTTCGAGGTCAGGTAGCGCACGTTTTCGTCGGTGGCGCGGCCGATGACGCGGCGCTCCGCATGGACCTCGATGCCCGCCTCGGTCATCGCGGCGATCTTGACGGGATTGTTGGTCATCACGTCGATCGAGCGGATGCCGAGCTGCTTCAGCATCTCGGCAGCGAAGTCGAAGCGGCGCTGGTCGAGGTCGAAGCCGAGGACCTCGTCGGCGTCGTAGGTGTCCCAGCCCTGCGACTGCAGGCGATAGGCGCGCATCTTGTTGGCGATGCCGTTCCCGCGGCCTTCCTGATCGAGATAGAGCAGGATGCCGGCGCCATTGCGCGCCATCCACTGCACGGTGTCGCGCAGCTGGTCGCCGCAATCGCACTTCAGCGAGCCGAAGAGGTCGCCGGTGAGGCAGGCCGAGTGCAGGCGCACCGGCACGGGCTTGGCCGGATCGACCTTGCCGATGACGATGGCGACCTGATCGCGCAGGCCTTCGCCGCCGCGGAACACCACGAACTCGGTCTCCGGCGCGCCTTCCAGCGGCACCGGCGCGCGGCCGACGATGCGGATCGCCTTCGCCTCGAGGCGGCGATAGGCCATCACGCCGTCAACATCGACGGAGAGCACGTGGGCGGGCACGGCATCGGCCGGCACGGGCACCATGACGACGGCCGGCACGACCAGCGCGAGGCGCGCGAGCTCGAGGGCGGCCTCGTCGATGTCGTCAACGGGCGAGACCGGCGCGTCGATGCGCGACTCGATCGTCAGGGCGAGGGCTTCGATCCGCGCTGCGGCGATCTGCGGCAGGGCGACGCGCGCCGGCTGGGTGCGGTCGAGGCCGAGGCGGCGCAGGCGGGCGGCGGGCAGCAGAAGATGCGGCATGGCCGTGCCGAGCGCCGCAGCGGCTTCGGCAGAGGCGATGTCGATACCGTCGACGCCGAAGGCGATGACCGCGCGGTCACCGCGCCGGACGACGACGGGGCGGCTCGCCCGCATTTCGGAAATGGCCCGCTCGACCTGGGCCCGGACGATATCGGCGTCGCTGCCGAGAATTCCGGAAGTTACCATTGTCAGATTGGGCCTCTCATGCCCTGGTTCGCGACAGGCCGTGCATTCGGCCGACGACACGATCCATGTATGTACCGTCTCGCCCTTTTGGATCAGGCGAGCCTAAAAAATCGTCTGACTTCATCGTGGCAGCAATTGGGTCCGATGTCTCCTCATCCGATCTTGGGAGGTTACCGGATGATGTCGGGATCCTCGCCCCTTGCCCTTTCGCCTCCGAACCGCCCATGATTGCGGCCCCGGCAGGAGGTCGCCATGGCGCAGTCAGACGTCTATTCCACGCCGCATCGCATCGTCCACTGGCTCACGGCGGCCCTCATCATCGGGCTCGTGCCGGTCGGGCTGTTCATGGCGAGCATTCCCTATCCGCCCAATCCCGGCGCCAATCCCGCGCTGAAGGATAGCCTCTACGAGTGGCACAAGTCCTTCGGCCTCATCGTGCTGCTGCTGGCGATCGCGCGCGTGGCCCTCAAGGTCTCGCAGGGGACGCCGCCGCCCGAGGCGAGCCTGACGCGGTTCCAGCGCGCGGCCTCGGCCGCCGTCCACCACCTGCTCTACCTCCTGATCTTCCTCGTTCCGTTCACCGGATGGCTGCCGACCTCCATGTGCTACGGGCCGGTCAACCTTTTCTGGACGATCGATGTCACGCTGCCCTTCCGGGGGGCGGAGGCGACCTGCACGGCGATCTACAAGGTCCATCTCGGCGGCGCGTTGCTGATGAGCGCCCTGGTGCTGGTGCATATCGGCGCGGCGCTCATGCACCTCGTCGTCATCAAGGACGGCGTGTTCCGGCGCATGTGGGGCTGAGCGGCCTGCCCAAACAGAATGGCGGGCCCGGCGATACACGCGCCGGACCCGCCATCCGAATTCCCTCTTCAGACTGCTGGCCTCAGTGGACCGAGGACCCCTTCAGACGCTCGATCTGGTCCTTGAGAAGCAGCTTCCGGCGCTTCAACGCAGCAATTTCTTCATCCGCTGCCGACGGTCGGGCGACAATGGCCGCCAGTTCCCGGTCGAGCGCTTCGTGGCGCTTCACGAGTTCCGCGAGATGCGACTGCAGGCTCATCCACTCCTCCTTCTGACAGAGAACGCCGACGGCCTCGGAAAAAGTCCGAAACGCATCGGACGGGAGGGGAGTGTGGACCTGTCGACGGCAAAGTAAAATCACGCTGTGTTACGGCCGGCGGAGCCGGGCACCGCCTTGCCGATCCACGCTGCCGGGCGGCATAATGGTGCGAGGCGACAGGGTCCCTGGCCGCCGGCAGAGCATGCGGTCACAATCATGGCATCCGGCGAAATCGACGAGAGCGAAGTCCTCAGCGAGCTGGATCGCCTGAGGCAGGAGCATCGCGATCTCGACGCCGCCATCGACGCCCTGGCGCGGATGCAGGTGGCCGACCGCCTGCAGATCCAGCGGCTGAAGAAGCGCAAGCTCGTGCTTCGCGACCGGATCGCCTATCTCGAAGACCTCCTGACCCCCGACATCATCGCCTGAGGCGGGTTCGCGAGGGGCTCAAAACTCCCCACCAAGGTCGCAGCCGGGCCATCTTGCCCGCCGCACCGGCTCTGCCTATTCTCCGGCGCTTCTTTCTGGATGCCGTCGGTCCCCGACGCGCGGGGGAGGCGTCGATGCCGGGAACGGCCGCGAACGGGATGAAGCCCGTCGCCATCATCATGGGTTCGCAGTCCGACTGGGCGACCATGCGCCATGCCGCCGATATCCTCGACGGGCTCGGCGTCGGCTTCGAGGCGCGGATCGTCTCGGCCCATCGCACGCCTGACCGGCTCTACAGCTTCGCCAAGTCGGCCCGTGACAACGGCTTCAAGATCATCATCGCCGGTGCCGGCGGCGCGGCCCACCTGCCTGGCATGGCGGCGGCGCTCACGCCTCTTCCGGTCTTCGGCGTGCCGGTCGAGAGCAAGGCGCTGTCGGGCGTCGATTCGCTCCATTCCATTGTCCAGATGCCCGGAGGCATTCCCGTTGGCACCCTCGCCATCGGCAAGCCCGGCGCGATCAATGCCGCGCTGCTGGCGGCCGCCGTGCTGGCGCTGAACGATCCGGCGCTCGCCGAACGCCTCGACGCCTATCGCGCCCGCCAGACGGCGGCGATCGCGGAGCATCCCCGTGACGACATCTGATCGTTCGGTCGGGCCCGACCAGATCATCGGCATTCTCGGCGGCGGGCAGCTCGGGCGGATGCTGGCGCTTGCCGGCGCGCGGCTCGGCCTGCGCTGCCAGATCTATGCGCCGGAGCCGGAAAGCCCGGCCTTCGACGTGGTCCGCCGCATCACCGAGGCGGATTATTCCGACGAGATGGCGCTCGCCCGCTTCGCCGAGGACGTCGACATCGTCACCTACGAGTTCGAGAACGTGCCGGCCAAGGCCGCGGACTTCCTGTCGAGCCGGCTGCCGGTTCGCCCCGGTCCGATGGCGCTGACCGTGTCGCAGGACCGGGTGATCGAGAAGAGTTTCGCCCGCGATTGCGGCATCGAGGTGCCGGATTTCGCCGCCATCGACACGGTGGCGGACCTCGAGGCGGCCCTGCAGCGGATCGGCCTGCCGGCGGTGCTGAAGACCCGCCGCTTCGGCTATGACGGCAAGGGCCAGGTGGTGATGCGCGAGGGCGACGATCCAGCCAAGGCGCTCGCAGCGATCGGCAACCAGCCGGCCATTCTTGAGGCCTTCGTGCCCTTCGAGCGCGAGATCTCGATCCTCATCGTCCGCGGCCATGACGGCGAGATCCGCCATTACGACCCGGTGGAGAACGTCCATCGCGCCGGCATCCTGCGCACCTCGACAGTGCCGGCCCTGATCGACGTGTCGCTGGCCGCCAAGGCGGCGCTGGTCGGCACGGTGCTCGCCCAGAAGCTCGACTATGTCGGTGTGCTGGCGGTCGAGCTCTTCGTGACGGAGGACGGCCGGCTGCTCCTCAACGAGATGGCGCCGCGCGTCCACAATTCCGGCCACTGGACGGAAGCGGCCTGTCATTGCTCGCAGTTCGAGAACCACATGCGGGCGGTTGCCGGCCTGCCGCTCGGCTCGACGCTCCGCCATTCCGACGCGGTGATGCACAATCTCATCGGCGCCGATGTCGAGGACTGGCGGCGGATCGCGGCGGAAGAGGGCGCGGTGCTGCACCTCTACGGCAAGCGCGACCAGCGCGACGGCCGCAAGATGGGCCACCTGACGCGGCTGTCCCCGCTCAGCCGAAGCTGAGCAGGATCGCCACCCCGATCACGATGAGCGCGATGGCGAGGCCGTCGCGCGGGCTCGTCGCCTGCTTGATGATCGCGCCCGAGACGAGGCCGGCGAAGATCACCTCGACGAGGGCGAGGGTGCGGACCTTGGCCACTGTCTCCAGCGCGAAGGCGAGAAACCAGAACTGCGAGGCAAAGGCGCCGAGGAAGCCGGCGACCAGCGAGGGGCGCCAGGCCTTGAGGATCGCCAGGAGCCCGGCCCTGTCCGTCACCGCCAGATAGGCGGTCAGCACCGCCGTCTGGATGGCGAGGCCGACAGCGAGCGTGGTCGTCGCGGCCATGACGAAGCTCGGCGTGTCGAGCGTGCGGATGCCGCCGCGAAAGCCGACCGCCGCCATGCCGAACAGCGCTGCCGAGACGAGCCCAAGCAGGGCTGGGCGCAGCGACTGCTCGGTCCCCGGTTTCCACGACATCAGCAGGATGCCCGATGTGGCGACGAGGATGGCGAGCCAGGCGGTCAGGCTCAGATGGTCGCCGAGCAGCACGACGCCGAAGAGCGCCACGAGCACCGGTTCGGTCTTGGTGTAGGCGGTGGTGACGACGAAGGAGCGCTCGCGCATCGCCGCCAGCATCAGCGCCGTCGCGCCGATCTGGGAAAGCGCGCCGAACAGGGTCCAGACAAGGAAGGTGCCTGAGACGGCCGGTGCGGGCGCCGGGACCGCCATGTGCACCACGCCGAGGAAGACCAGCGCGAAGGGCAGGCCGTAGAGGAAGCGGACATGGGTCGCGCCGATCGTGCCGAGGCGCTCGGTCAGGCTGCGCTGCATGGCATTGCGCGCGGTTTGGGCTGCGGCGGCGATGACGGTGAAGACCGCCCAAAGCCAGGGCATCACAAGCATCGGTCCCCTCCCGGTGTCCCGCTATTGGGGCGGGGACGCCCGCAGGGTCAATTGCCGGCAGCGCAGGGCAGTGCTGATCGGGCGGCTCGTGCCGGCCCTACCTCACGCCAGCCTGGCGGATGGCGGTGACGCAGCCTTCCGACAGCTGCGACTGGTTGGTGCGCAGGCAGGCCGAGACCCGCGCCGAATCGGTTCCGGCATTGGGGCACTTGGCATCGAGATCCGGCTTGCAGGCACGGTAGATGCTCATCCGCTGCGAGAAGGAGAGGTTCTCGTTCTGGGCGAGAGCGGGCGCGGACAGGGCCGCGAGGGCGAGAAGGGCAGGGAGCAGGCGCATCATGGCGGATCCTCCGGGCTGAGCATGAAGGCATCACCCCAGCCGAGCCTGCGCGTCAAGCGATGGGCGTCGCGATCGCGGCTCGGGACGGTTGTTGTCCGCGCGCCGGTGGGGGTGCAGAGGGAAAAGGCCGTGCCGGCCTTGTCGGCCCGCGGCGGCCTGAGGATGCGCGCCGGGGCCGGCATGATCGTCACGCCCGGCTTTGCCACGACGAGATAGCTGAAGGGCTCGTCCTCGAAGGGCACGTCGGCGCCCTTGGCGGCCTTGTGGGCGCGCAGCCGCGGCAGGCGCACCGCAAAATGGCACCAGTCGGGGGCAAGGGCCGGGCAGGCGATTGCGCCGGGGCAGGGGGCGGCGATGTGCGCGCCAGCGTCGACAAGGGCTGACCGGGCCGCCGAGAGGCCGGAAAAGCCCTTCGGCGTGCCCGGTTCGACGAGAATAAGCACCTGTCCGGCGAGGCTGAAGAGGCGCCTGGCGATCCGCGCCGCCTCGGCGGGCGCGACCTCGTTGAGGGCATAGCTCGCGACCACCATGTCGGCCCCGGCGGTGACCTCGCCGAAGCCGCCGCGGTGCCAGCCGGCGGCCAGGAGCGCCGGAGGACCCGAGCGGGCAAGGTCCCGTCCGAGCGCCATCATGCCGGGATGCGTGTCGACGAGAGTGGCCGACTCGAGGTCCGGATAGGCCTCGGTCACCGCCCAGGCCGCCGTGCCGGGACCGCAGCCGATATCGAGCAGCGTCCGCGGCGCCGCGTCCACGCGCTCCCGCGCCTCGGCGAGGGCGCTGGCGCAGGCGGCATAGGTCGCCGGCATCCTGGCGATGGCATAAGCCGCCACGTCGACCGGCGCGGGCAGGCGGGAGCCGCGGCCGGCCTTGTAGTCCTCCGTCAGCCGCAGGCTGGCCGCCGCGAGGTCCTTGCCCGGAAAGCGGCCGGCAAGGTCCTCGAGAGCTGCGCGCAGGGCGGGCGGAAGGGCCGGGCTCAATCCTGCACCGGCACCGTGTAGTTGAGGCCGAGGCGGCCGCCATCGGCATAGATGGTCTGGCCGGTGATGTAGCTCGAAGCGTCCGAGGCGAGGAACACCGCGACCTTGGCGATCTCGTCGGGATCGCCGAGGCGGCGCAGCGGCGTGCGCGAGAACAGCCGGTGGCGGGCTGCCTTGTCGGTGTTGACGCTCGCCAGCATCTCGGTGGCGATGGAGCCGGGGCCGATCGCATTGACGCGGATGCCGTGCTCGGAAAGGCCGAGGGCCATGACATTGGTCAGTTGGCTGACGCCGCCCTTCGAGACGCAATAGGGGATCTGGTTGATGATCGCGAGCCGGGCATTGACCGAGCTCATGTTGACGATGGTGCCCGGCGCCTTGCCGGCCTTCACCTGCTCGACCATGCGCTTCGCGACGGCCTGGCCGACGAGGAAGGAGCCCTTCAGGTTCACCCGCAGGACCTTGTCGAAATCGGCCTCGGCGAGGTCGAGGAAATCGGAGGAATGGACGATGCCGGCATTGTTGATGAGCACGTCGATGTCACCGCCGAAGGCCTTGCGGGCGCCTTCGACGAGGCCTGCGACGGAGGCCGCATCGCCGACATCGCAAGGCACGAAGGCCGTCTTGCCGGTCTTGCCGATCTCGTCGGCCGTCGCCTTTCCGGCCACGGCGTCGATGTCGGAGAGGACCACGCTGGCGCCCTCGGCCGCGAAGCGCTGGGCGATGGCCTTGCCGATGCCGCGCGCCGCGCCGGTGACGATGGCGACCTTGCCGTCGAGTGCGCCCATGATGCTCTCCTGCTGATGGGATGGTTCGTCGTTCTAGACGAGATTGCCGGGCCTTGGGAGGGCGGGAGGAGCAGCGCTCACACCTTCTCCAGCGGACGATGCGGGCCCTCGGGCAGCGTCACGGCGATGGAATCGCCGATGGCGATGTCGCCGCCCTCCAGCACGATCCCCATGACACCGGCCGAGCGGATGAGATTGCCTTCGGCGTCGCGGTCGAGCGTCGCCTGCATCAGGCCGTCCTGGAATCGGTCCATCTGGATGCAGGGATTGCGCAGGCCGGTGAGCTCGATCAGCGTGCCGCCGATGGCGAGCCGCGCGCCGGTCGGCAGGCCGAGCAGGTCGATGTCCCGGGTCGTGACGTTCTCGCCGAGCTCGCCGGGCTTCACCGTGAAGCCCTTGCCGGCCAGTTCATCGAAGAGTTCGGCATGGATGAGGTGGACCTGCCGCAGGTTGGGCAGGGTCGGGTTGAAGCGGGCGCGGGAGCGGTGCTTCACCGTGACGCCGCGATGGGCGTCGCCCTCGACGCCCTCGCCGGCGATGAGGCGGATGCGCTCGACCGTCTCCTTGGAGAAGCGGTGGCGGCGGTCGAGGCTGACGGAGATCACGCGGGCCATGGAGATCCTCCCTTGCCGCCCTTCTGCCGGAGGCGGGGGAGGCTGTCACGCGCCGGGATCCGCGCGGCGCATCTGCGCCGGGGCGGGTGGACGCTGGCCGCGCGACGCCCTAGGACGGCCGGATGCGCCCGACCCTGCTCATCGACCTCGACGGCACCATGACCGATCCCGCGCCGGGGATCATCGGCTCGTTCCGCAAGGCGCTGGTCGACCTCGGCCACGAGCCGCCGCCCTTCGAGAGCCTCGGCTGGATCATCGGCCCGGCGCTGCGCCTGTCCTTTCCGCGGGTGATGGGGGAGGGCGCCGATCCGGAGCCGGCTCTTGCCCGCTACCGTGTTCATTACGGGGCGGGCGGCATGTATGACCTCACGGTCTATGACGGCATGATCGAGGCCCTCGGCGCCCTGCGCGGCGCTTCGGAGCGCATGTTCGTCTGCACCGCCAAGCCCGAGCCCTATGCGGTGCCGATCCTGGAGCGCTTCGGTCTCGCCGGCTTCTTCGACGGCATCTATGGCGCGGCGCTGGACGGCAGCCTGGACGACAAGGCGGACATCATCGCCAAGATCATCGCCGAGCGCGGCGTCGACCCGGCGCGCAGCGTGATGATCGGCGACCGCAAGCATGACATCCTCGCAGCCCGCCGGCACGGCATGGCCTCCATCGGCGTCACCTGGGGCTATGGCGGGGCGGAGGAACTGACAGAGGCCGGGGCGAGCGTGCTGTGCGAGCGGCCAGGGGCGCTGCCTGAGATGGTCAAGGCGATGAAGGTGGCCTGAGCGCCACATCTCTGCTGGCCGGCATTCCCGGTTGCCGTTCCTCGTCTCAGGGCGCTTCCGGAAGCGCCGCGACGATGGCCGTCAGCAGGCGGGCCGTGCTGTAGCCGACATCCTCGCGGGTCAGCCCCATGCGCAGGATGACCAGCTTCCGAGACGGGATGATCGCGATCACCTGACGCAGATGACCCTGCATCAGATAGGTGTCCGCCGGCAGCCGAAAGCCCAGTCCCCTCGCGAGCCAGACACTGCCGCGGCCATAGACCGGGCCACGTCCCGCGTCAGAGAGCAGAACGGGCGAGCGCATGTAGTCGATGAAGTCGGCCGGCAGGAGCTGGCGCCCGTTCCACTCGCCGCCGCGACGCAAGAACTCGGCGAAGCGTGCCCAGTCGCGCGCCGTCGCATAGAGAAATGCATCGCCGAGGAACGTGCCGGTTGGATCTGCCTCCAGAACCGCACTGGCCATGCCGAGTGGACGGAACAGTTTCGCGCGAGGGTAATCGGATGCCTCCAACCCAACGGCGTCCTGCCAGACACGCGACAGGAGGAGGGATGCGCCACTTGAGTAACTGAAACGGGAGCCGGCGCGCGCGACGAGCCTGCGATCCCGCGCGAATGCCGCGGCATCTTTCGCAACGAATTCCATGAGGCCCGGATCCGGTTCAGGCCCTTGGTCTTCGTTCCACGCAAGACCGGTGGTCATCGCCATAAGGTCGGCAACTGAAATGTCCGCTCTCTCATCACCGGACCACTTCGCGAAGAGGTTCCGTCGGTCCAGCGACAGGCGCCCGTCGGCGATTGCCATCCCGGCAAGGACCGTATTGACGGTCTTCGTCATCGACCAGCCAAGCAGCGGTGTCCCCGCATCGAACCCAGAGCCATAGGTCTCCGCCACGATGCGTCCCTCATGCACCACGACAATGGCGCGCATGCCTGGGCCCTGCAGCGCCGTGTCGTTCAGAGCCGCCATCAGACGGGCATTCGTCGGCGGCTCGACGCGGTCGCCGGCCGGCCAGAGGGCTGCCGATGGGGTCGACGGCGGCAAAGGAGCGCTGTGAGCCGTTCTGCCGTCAACGGCAAGCGTGCATCCGCGGTCCGGCACGTGAAGCGCGCTCCGGCGGGCAAACAGGCCGAGATAGGTCGCATCGACGCGGCTTTCAGAGGTCGATACCCGGATCGTCAGGTGGCGCGCCGCGCGTGGCAGCATGAACGCGACATCTGTGCCGATGACGTCCGCGGGATCGCGTCGCGCCATGAAGACGTTGGAACAGACGATCTTGGCCGCGATCGACGTGGAGGACAGAATGCCGTCGGAGGGAAAGAGATAGAGCCAGGCGCCAGCCCCGCCTACGGCCGCCAGCAGGCCCGCGGCCACTAGTCCCAAGACTTTCGTGACGCGGCGCATGATCGTTCGACGGTCCACAGGGCTTTCCTGTCGGTCATCGGAGCGCGATCGACCGGGCAATACATCCTTGCAGGCTCGGCCGGGGAGTCTTCGGGCGCAAGCTGGTGAGACCTCGTAGCGCGTCCCACGGCTTGCGCTTCCCATCCTGATCGTGTAGTGCCCCGGCCATTCCACACGCGGACCCGCGGCTGAGGACGATTGTCCTTTGCCGCTCCGGTGGTGACGGATCCCAGTTCGGGGTCGGCCATTGTCCGCGGAGGCACAACCGGAGAAGACTTATGGCGCTGCCCGATTTCAGCATGCGTCAGCTTTTGGAAGCTGGCTGCCACTTTGGCCATCAGGCCCATCGCTGGAACCCGAAGATGAACCAGTACATCTTCGGCGTCCGCAACAACATCCACATCCTCGACCTCGCCCAGACCGTGCCGATGCTGCATCGCGCGCTCGTCGCCGTGTCCGACACGGTGGCCAAGGGCGGCCGCGTCCTCTTCGTCGGCACCAAGCGCCAGGCGCAGGAGTCGATCGCTGCCGGCGCCAAGCAGTGCGCCCAGTACTACGTGAACTCGCGCTGGCTCGGCGGCACGCTGACCAACTGGAAGACCGTGTCGGGCTCGATCTCGCGCCTGCGCAAGCTGGACGAGGCCCTCGCCTCGGGCGGCGCCGGCTACACCAAGAAGGAAGCCCTCACGCTCGCCCGTGAGAAGGACAAGCTCGAGCGCGCCCTCGGCGGCATCAAGGACATGGGCGGCGTTCCCGACCTGATGTTCGTGATCGACACCAACAAGGAAGCGATCGCCATCCTCGAGGCCCGTCGCCTCGGCATCCCGGTCGTCGCCATCGTCGACACCAACTGCGATCCGGACGGCATCACCTATCCGATCCCGGGCAATGACGACGCCGGCCGCGCCATCACCCTCTACTGCGACCTGATCGCCCGCGCCGCCATCGACGGCATCGGCCGCGCCCAGGGTTCGTCGGGCATGGACCTCGGCGCTTCCGAGAAGCCGATGATCGAGGACCTGCCGCAGGCCGCCTCGCCCGCCGGTGTCGAGCGTCTGGCCGGCCCGCGTGGCCCGGCCGACGAGCTCATCAAGCTGACCGGCGTGTCGCCGGACATCGAGAAGCAGCTCAACGATCTCGGCATCTTCCACTTCTGGCAGATCGCCGGCTTCACGCCGTCTGACGCCGCCGAGATCGGCGACAGCGTCGGCCTGCCGGGCCGCGTCCAGGGCTGGATCGACCAGGCCAAGACCCTGGTCGACGCCGAAGCCGCCTGATCGGCCATTCCGTCATCTGCCTGACACGAAAGACGTGTCGGGCAGGGATCGGTTTTTGAGTTCCGGCCGGTTCGCTCCCGCGGACCGGCCGTTTCCCATCCCCACTTTCAATTCGAGGACGGACCCATGGCGAACATCACCGCCCAGATGGTCAAGGAACTGCGCGAGATGACCGGCGCAGGCATGATGGACTGCAAGTCGGCCCTGAACGAGACCAACGGCGACATCGAGGCGGCCGTCGACCTGCTGCGCAAGAAGGGCCTGTCCAAGGCCGCCAAGAAGGCCGGCCGCGTCGCCGCCGAGGGCCTCGTCGGCATCTTCACCGAGGGCACCAAGGCCGCCGTGGTCGAGGTCAACTCGGAGACCGACTTCGTCGCCCGCAACGACCACTTCCAGGGCCTGGTGAAGCTCATCGCCCATGTGGCGCTGAAGACCGGCGACAATGTCGACGCGATCCTCGCCGCGCCCGCCACCTCCGGTGGCACGGTGGCCGATGCCATCGCCTCGTCGATCGCCACGATCGGTGAGAACCAGTCGCTGCGCCGCGCCTCGGTCCTGTCGGTCACCGACGGCGTCGTCGGCAGCTACGTCCACAATGCCATCGACCCGGGCCTCGGCAAGATCGGCGTGCTGGTCGCCCTCGAGTCGACCGGCGACAAGGCCGAGCTCGCAGCCCTCGGCCGCATGGTCGCGATGCATGTCGCCGCCGCCAGCCCGCTCGCCCTCGACGCCGCCGGCCTCGATCCGGCCGTCGTCGCCCGCGAGAAGGCGATTCTCGCCGAGAAGAACGCCGGCAAGCCCGAGAACGTGATCGCCAAGATCGTCGAGTCGGGCATCAAGACCTACGCCAAGGAGGTCTGCCTCCTCGACCAGCTCTACATCCACGATGGCGGCAAGACCGTTGCCCAGGCCCTCAAGGAGGCCGAGGGCAAGGTCGGCGCGCCGATCAAGCTCACGGCCTTCACCCGCTTCGCGCTGGGCGAGGGCATCGAGAAGGCGGAGAACGACTTCGCCGCCGAGGTCGCCGCCCAGGCTGGCCTCAAGTCCTGATCGGGACCTCATCGATTGATGGAAAAGGGGCGGGCAACCGCCCCTTTTTTGTGTCTCAGGCGGCGAGCGCGTCCTCGACGTCGCGCAGCCGATCCTTGCCGAAGAAGATCTCGCGCCCGACGAAGAAGGTCGGCGCGCCGAAGCTGCCACGGCCGACCGACGCCTCGGTGTTGGCCATGAGCCCCGCCTTCACGTCGGCCGCCTGCGTCGCCTCGAGGATGGCGGCACCGTCGAAGCCCGAGGCGTCGAGCGCTGCCTTGAACACCGCAGGGTCGTCCATCTTCTTCGGCTCCTCCCACATGTGGTGGAAGCCGGCCTCAACGTAAGGGCCGAGCTTGCCCTCCTTCTCCATGGCCACCGCGCCGCGCATCAGCAGCAGCGTGTTGACGGGGAAGAACGGGTTCATCGTGAAACGGTCGAGCTTGTGCTTGGCGATGAAGCGGGCGATCTCCAGCCGCTCATAGGCGAGCTTGTTCTTGACGCCCGAGAAGGCCTCGAAGGGCGAGCGGTTGTTGGTTGCCTTGAAGATCCCGCCCAGCAACACCGGCACATAGCGGATGCTGGCCCCCGTCCGCGCGACGATGCCGGGCAGGACCTTGTGGGCGAAGTAGGCGTTCGGACTGCCGAAATCGAAGTGGAATTCGACGACCTTGGGGCCGCTCAGGGGCATGGTCTCGTCGTCCTGTGTCATGGGCTGCATCACCATGTCTCCCTGTAGGGCCGAATGTCGAGTTCGTGGGTCCACGCATCGCGCGGCTGGGCGTGAAGCTGCCAATAGGTCTCGGCGATGGAAGCCGGGTTCATCAGCTCGTCCGGGGCGATCTCGTCCGATCCGCCGCGCTGGCGGCGGAGATCACGGACGAAGGCGGTATCGACCCCGGCATCGATGACGAGATGGGCCACGTGAATGTTCTGGGGTCCGAGCTCGCGCGCCATGCTCTGGGCGACAGCGCGCAGGCCCGCCTTGGCGCTGGCGAAGGCGGCAAAGCCCGATCCGCCGCGTAGGCTTGCGGTCGCGCCGGTGAAGAAGATCGAACCGGATCCGCGCGGCACCATGATGCGCGCGGCCTCACGGCCGGTGAGGAAGCCCGCATAGCAGGCCATCTCCCAGACCTTGCGGAAGACCCGCTCCGTCGTGTCGCGGATGGGAAAGCGGACATTGCCGCCGACATTGAAGATGCAGGCGGCAAGCGGCGCCTCGGCATCGGCCGCATCGAGGAAGGCTGCGACCTCCTCCTCGCGCCTGGCGTCAAGCGACCGCCCCAGGGCGCGTCCGCCGGCTGCCGCAATCTGGTCGACCAGGGGGCCAAGCTTGTCGCCATTGCGGCGGCCGAGGACGACCGTGTAGCCGCCCGCCGCGAAACGCCTCGCGATGGCGGCGCCGATATAGTCTCCGGCTCCGACGATGGCGACAGTGGCAGGGGTCGTGGTCATGCGGGCCTCCTCGTCAGGACCGAAGCGTAGATCGTGTATCTGCACGATGCCAAGATCGGCCATTGGTGGGGACGGGCAGGGGACATCGACCGCTCCAGCGGGGGCGGCCATTTGCGCCGCCGGGACATTGCGCTAAACGGGCTGCCACCATCCGCCCCGCGGGGCTGAACGAATCGGGAGGACGCCATGGCCGGCCGAGGCTACAGGCGCGCGCTGGTCAAGGTGTCCGGCGAGGCGCTCGCGGGGGACCAGGAGTTCGGCTTCGACCCGAAGACCGTCCGCGCCGTGGCCGAGGACCTCATCGCCGCGGCCAAGGCTGGCACCGAGATCGTCGTGGTGGTCGGCGGCGGCAACATCTTCCGCGGCAAGCAGATCGCCGGAATCGGCCTTGGCCGTGTCGATGCCGACGCCATCGGCCGTCTGGCGACGGTCATGAATGCGATCGCGCTTGCCGGCCAGATCAATGCGCTGGGCCATCCCGCCGTGGCGCTTTCGGCCGAGCCGGTGCCGGAGGCGCTCGACGTCTACACGGTGCGCCATGCCCTGGCGCATATCGCCGCCGGGCGGATCCTCGTCCTGGGTGGCGGCATCGGCGTACCGCTGCTCACCACCGACACCACCGCCACCATGCGCGCCGTCGAGCTCGGCTGCGACGTGGTGCTCAAGGGCACGAATGTCGACGGCATCTATTCCGCCGATCCCAAGAAGGATCCGTCGGCCGTGCGCTATGATGCGCTGACCGCCGACGAGGCCATCGCCCGCGACCTCAAGGTCATGGATACGGCCGCCTTCGCGCTTGCCCGGGAGAACCGACTTCCGATAATCGTCTTCTCCCTCGACGCCCCTGGCGCCGTGGCTTCGGTGCTGGCCGGCGACGCCCGCTGCACCCTCGTCACCGCCTGACGGCGACCCTTCTTTCCCGCGGAACCCCGCGCAAGACCCAAGAGGCGTACCCCATGGCCGCGTCCCCGACTTTCGACCTCGCCGACATCACGCGGCGGATGCAGAGCTCCATCGCGTCGTTCAAGCACGAGCTCGGCACGCTGCGCACCGGTCGCGCGTCGCCGAACCTGCTCGATCCGATCCAGGTCGAGGCCTATGGCCAGACCATGCACATCAACCAGGTGGCGACCGTGAGCGTGCCCGAGCCGCGCCTTCTGTCGGTGCAGGTCTGGGACCGGTCCATGGTGGGCCCTGTCGAGAAGGCGATCCGCGAGTCGAGCCTCGGCCTCAACCCGCAAACCGAGGGCCAGGTCATCCGCCTGCGCATCCCGGAGCTGACCCAGGACCGCCGCAAGGACATGGTGAAGGTCGCCCACAAATATGCGGAGGGCGCCCGCATCGCGATCCGCCACATCCGCCGCGACGGCATGGACATCCTGAAGGCGAAGGAGAAGGACCATTCGATGAGCGAGGACGAGCATGTCCGCGCCTCCGAACAGGTCCAGAAGGAGACCGACAAGCACATCGCCGAGGTCGATCAGCTCGTCGCCCAGAAGGAAAAAGAGATCATGACGGTTTGAGCCCCGGGCCGGTCATGACGATGGCGGACCGACAAGGACTGGCGCAGGATACCGGGGTAGCGGCCGCAGCGGCGCCCGCCGCCCTGCCGCGCCATATCGCCATCATCATGGACGGCAACGGCCGCTGGGCGACCCAGCGCGGCCTGCCGCGGGTCGAGGGTCATCGGCGCGGGGTCGAGGCGCTGCGCCGCACCCTGAAGGCGGCTCGCGACATCGGCATCGAGATCGTCACGGTCTATTCCTTCTCCTCGGAGAACTGGTCGCGGCCTCCGGCGGAGGTCTCGGCCCTGATGGGCCTTCTCAAGCGCTTCATCCGCAACGATCTCGCCGAACTGCATGAGGCCAATGTCCGCGTGCGCATCGCCGGCGACCGCACGGCGCTCGATCCCGACATTCGTGCGCTTCTCGTCGAGGCCGAGGCGCTCACCGCCCGCAACCTCGGCCAGACGCTCATCGTCGCCTTCAATTACGGGTCCCGCCAGGAAATCGCCGCCGCCGCCCGGGCGCTCGCCGAGGAGGTCGCGCGTGGCGAGCGCACGCCGGAGAGCATCACGCCCGAGGCCATCGAGGCGCGGCTCAACACCGCCGGCATCCCCGATCCCGACCTCGTCATCCGCACCTCCGGCGAAATGCGCCTGTCGAACTTCCTGATGTGGCAGGCAGCCTATGCCGAACTCGTCTTCCAGCCGGTCCTCTGGCCCGACTACGGCCGGGAGGCGCTGGAGGAGGCGCTGGCCGAATATGGACGCCGCGAGCGCCGCTATGGCGGCCTCGCCGCGGGCCGCTGACATGGATCCAGACCTGAAGCCCGCAGGGGCCTTCTCCGATCCGGATCTCAAGAAGCGCGTCGTCTCGGCGCTGATCCTCATTCCCGTGGCCATCTTCACCGCCTGGCTCGGCGACTGGCCCTTCGCGCTGCTCTGGCTGCTCGGCGCCTGCCTCGTGCTCCTCGAATGGAACCGGCTGGTCCTGCCGGAGCAGCCGCGGGCGCTTTACTGGGGCGAGGTAGCCTGCCTCGTCGCGGCGCTTGCCTTCGAGCGGACCTTCGTCAATCCGGGCTTCGCGCTCATCGCGCTGGGGGTGGGCACGCTCGTCGCCATCTGGCTCAGTCCCGCCGGCCACAGCCGCTGGGCGATCGCCGGGCTCGTCTATGCCGCGGCGGTGGTCCTCGGCCCGACGATCCTGCGCGACGACAACGCCCTCGGCTTTGCCGCCATCTTGTGGCTCTTCGCGGTGGTCTGGGGCACGGATGTCGCCGCCTATTTCGCCGGCCGCTCGATCGGCGGGCCGAAGCTCTGGCCGCAGCTTTCGCCGAAAAAGACCTGGTCCGGGTTCCTCGGCGGCACGCTCATCGGCACGGCCATCGCGCTGGCGGTGGTGCGCTTCGTCGGTATCCAGCCGACCCTCGGCCTTGCTCTGGCGACCTTCGCCATTGCCGCCCTGAGCCAGGCCGGCGATCTCTTCGAATCCTCGGTCAAGCGCCGCTTCGCCGCCAAGGATGCCGGCTCTATCATTCCCGGCCATGGCGGCGTGATGGACCGGCTCGACGGCTTCCTCGTCGCCGCGGTTGCGGCAGCTGCGCTGGGTCTTGCGCGCGGGGGCTCCGCCAATCCCGCCGCCGGCCTGCTGCTATGGTAAGTCCATGCGCGCTCTGACGTTGCTCGGGGCGACCGGCTCCATCGGAACCAGCACGCTCGACATTGTCGACCGCCACCGCGACCGCTTTCGCATCGAGGCGGTGACCGCCAATGGCGATGCCGAGAAGCTGGCGGCGATTGCCCGCGAGCATGGCGCAAGGCTCGCCGTCGTTGCCGATCCTGCCTCCTATGGCCGTCTGAAGGACCTGCTCGCCGGCTCCGGCATCGAGACGGCGGCCGGGCCTGCCGCGGTCGCTGCTGCGGCCGCGCGTCCCGCCGATCTGGTCGTTGGCGCGATCACCGGGGCGGCCGGCGTCGAGCCGGTCCTGGCGGCGATCGGGCAGGGGACCGCGATCGCTCTCGCCAACAAGGAGAGCCTGGTGGCGGCCGGTGACATGGTGATGGGCGCGGCTAAGCGCCGCGGCGTCACCATTCTGCCGATGGATTCCGAGCATAACGCCGTCTTCCAGGCCCTCGCCGGCTCCCGTCTTGAGGATGTCGAGACGGTCTGGATCACCGCGTCGGGCGGGCCGTTCCGGACCTGGAATGCCGCCGCCATCGCCGCGGCGCGGCCAGAGGACGCACTGAAGCACCCGAACTACGCCATGGGCGCCAAGGTGACGGTGGATTCGGCCGGTCTCATGAACAAGGGCCTCGAGCTCATCGAGGCATTCCACCTGTTCGGCCTGCCGGCCGAGCGGCTGAAGGCCGTCGTCCATCCCCAGCAGGTCGTTCACGGCATGGTCGCCTATCGCGACGGGTCGATTGTCGCTCAGCTGGGCGCGGCCGACATGCGGGTGCCCATTGCCCATTGCCTCGGTTTTCCCGAGCGGATCGACGGCCCTTCGAAGCGGCTCAACCTCGCGGAGATCGGCTCGCTGACCTTCGAGGAGCCCGATCTTGTGCGGTTTCCCTGCCTTCGGCTCGCCATCGCGGCGATGACGGTGGGGGGAAGGGCGCCGACGGTGCTCAACGCCGCCAACGAGGTGGCGGTGGAGGCTTTCCTCAGCCGGCGCATCGGCTTCGGCGCCATTGCGGCGGTAGTGGAGGCGGTTCTGGAGGCGGAGGGCGACGGCCCCGCTCCGGCCACATTGGACGATTTATGGTTGATTGACCATGCCGCGAGAGAGCGGGCGCGCGCCACTATGCTTAACGCGCCCGCTGCGGCATCTTGAAAATCGGGAGGGTATGAGTCCGGACGCATCCGGGCCCGTGCCCATGGGACAGATCGATGAACGCTGCTGCCGCGCTCGGCGGATGGGGCCAGACCCTGATCTGGACCATCATTCCGTTTCTCTTCGTGCTGACGATCGTGGTGTTCTTCCACGAACTCGGCCATTTCTGGGTGGCGCGGCGCAACGGCGTCAGGGTCGAGGCCTTCTCGATCGGTTTCGGCCGCGAACTCGTTGGCTTCAACGACCGTCACGGCACCCGCTGGAAGCTCTGCGCCATTCCGCTCGGCGGCTACGTCAAGTTCTACGGTGACGCCGACGCCGCCTCGACGCCCGATTTCGACACCGCCAATGCCATGACGGCGGATGAGCGCTCGCAGAGCTTCTTCCACAAGTCGCTCGGCCAGCGTGCCGCCATTGTCGCAGCCGGCCCCATCGCCAATTTCATCCTCGCCATCGTCATTTTCGCCGGCGTCTTCACGATCTTCGGCAAGCCGATCACCTCGCCGCGTGTCGAGACGATCGTCGCCGGCAGCGCCGCCGAACAGGCCGGCTTCCAGCCCGGCGACCTCGTTCTGACCATCAATGGCCGCGAAATCGAGAGCTTCTCCGACATGCAGCGCATCGTTGGGGCGAGCGCCGGCGCCTCGCTCGCCGTCGTTGTCGACCGCGGCGGCGACCGCAAGACGCTGACGGCGGTGCCGACCATCTACGAGTTCAAGGACCGGTTCGGCGGCACCCACCGCATCGGCCGGCTCGGCATTTCCCGGTCGAACCAGCCCGGCGATACCCAGATCCGCCACTACGATCCCTTCACCGCCACCTGGATGGGCGTGAAGGAAACCTGGTTCGTCATCGACCGCACCTTCGCCTATCTTGGCGGCGTGGTGATGGGCACGCAGAGCGCCGATCAGCTCGGCGGCCCCATCAGAATCGCCCAGGTTTCGGGCGAGGCGGCGCAGATCGGATTCGTCGCGCTCCTGAGTCTTGCTGCCCTCATCTCCGTCTCCATCGGGCTGCTCAATCTCTTCCCGATTCCCATGCTCGACGGCGGCCATCTGGTCTTCTACGCCATCGAGGCCGTGCGCGGCCGTCCGATGAGCGAAAAGTCGCAGGAAATGGCTTTCCGCTTCGGTTTGGCGCTGGTCCTCATGCTGATGATCTTCGCCACCTGGAACGACATCCGGGGCATCGTCGGATGAGGGCGGGCGTGGCGATCCGGCAACGGACTTTCAAAAACCGGCGGTGCGGCGCCGGGGCGGTTTGCACTTCTGGGCAAACCGGTTACAAGCGAACCGCCCGGGAGGGATCCACGGGTGGTTCGCGTTCGCGTGAAACCAACATACCCAACAGACAGGCGCGTGATTCATGACTTCTTTCGCTCGGACGGTCCGAACGGTCGTGATCGCAGGAACGATGACCGCAGTGGGCGTGGTGATGGCCGCGACCTCCGGTGTCGTCCTCTCCACTGCAGTGAATGCGCAGTCTGCCGCCTCGATCGTCGTGCAGGGTAACCGCCGCATCGAGGCCGACACGATCCGCTCCTATTTCTCCGGCGGCGAGCTGACCGCCGCGCGCGTCGACGAGGGCATCAAGGCGATGTACGCCACGGGCCTGTTCCGTGACGTGCGCGTGAGCCGCGCCGGCGGCCGCCTGGTCGTCCAGGTCTCCGAGAACGAGGTCATCAACCGCGTCGTCTTCGAGGGCAACCGCCGCCTGAAGACCGACCAGCTCATGGGCGAGATCGAGTCCAAGCCGCGCGGCACCTTCTCGCGCGCCACGGTCCAGTCCGACACCCAGCGTCTCTACGACGTCTATCGCCGCACCGGCCGCTACGAGGTCGAGATCACGCCGAAGACCATCGAGCAGCCGAACGGCCGCATCGATCTCGTCTTCGAGATCAACGAGGGCAAGAAGGCCTCCGTCCGCGCCATCAATTTCGTCGGCAACAACTCGTTCGGCCGCCAGCGCCTGCTGGACGTGATGATGACCGCCGAGTCGGGCATCCTTTCCTGGCTGAAGTCGAACGACGTCTATGACGCCGACCGCCTCAATGCCGACCAGGAGGCGATCCGCCGCCTGTATCTGCGCAACGGCTATGTCGACATGCGCGTCCTCTCGGCCCGCGCCGATTTCGACCAGGCCGCCAACGCCTTCACCATCACCATCGAGATCGAGGAAGGCCCGCAGTACCGGGTCGGTTCGGTCGAGGTGCAGTCCAACATCCGCGACGTCGACGGCGCCACGCTGCGCGGCGCCGTGAAGACCCAGGCCGGCGCCGTCTACAATGTCGAGCTGGTCGACAAGTCGCTCGAGGATGTGACCCTCGAGGTTGCCCGCCGCGGCTATGCCTTCGCGTCCGTCCGCCCGCGCGGCGAGCGTGACCCCTCGACCCTGACGGTGAACCTCGTCTACGTGGTGGAAGAGGGCCCGCGCGTTTACGTCGAGCGCATCAACGTGCGTGGCAACACCCGCACCCAGGACCGCGTCATCCGCCGCGAGTTCGACATGGCGGAGGGCGATGCCTACAACCGCGTGCTCGTCGACCGCGCCGAGCGACGCCTGAAGAACCTCGGCTACTTCAAGGACGTGAAGATCACCACCGAGCCCGGCTCGGCGGCTGACCGCGTCATCGTGAACGTCGAGGTCCAGGACCAGCCGACGGGCGCCTTCTCCATCGCCGGTGGTTACTCGACCGCTGACGGCTTCATCGCCGAGGCCTCGGTGGAAGAGCGCAACTTCCTCGGCCGCGGCCAGTTCGTCCGCCTCGGCGGCACGTTCGGCCAGCGCTCCAAGGGCGTGAACTTCTCGTTCACCGAGCCCTTCCTGATGGATTACCGCCTCGCCGGCGGCTTTGACCTGTTCTACCGCCAGACCAACCGGTCGAGCTGGCAGCCCTACGAGTCGCGCTCCTACGGCGGCACCCTGCGCCTCGGCATCCCGATCACCGAGCAGTTCGCCGTGCAGCTGCGCTACAGCGCCATCGCTCAGCGCATCTCGGTCGCTGACAGCCAGGTGAACTGCTACACGGGCCTCGGCCAGATGAACCAGTACACGGATGCCAATGGCAACGTGTCCTACTATCAGGCGGGTGATCCGCGTGCGACCGGCCTGACCCTGGTGGGTCCGGCGTCGCTGGCGGCTGACGGCTCGATCAACACCACGGGCAATGGTCGCGCCTATACCTGCTTGGATGATGGCGAAGTTTCCTCGGCGATCCGCGCCATCAACGGCCGGAACCGCTTCATCTCGATGTTCGGCTATTCGCTGGTCTATTCGAACCTCGACCGCGCCATCAATCCGAGCCAGGGCCTCTATGCCGAGCTGCGTCAGGACGTGGCGGGCGCCGGTGGCGATGCGAAGTTCGTTCGCACCACCTTCGAGAGCCGCTACTATCACGACCTGACCAACGACTGGATCGGCATGCTGCGCGTTCAGGCCGGCCATATCGGCGGTCTCGGCGGTCGCCTCGACGCGATCGACCAGTTCTTCATGGGTCCGGAGCTCGTCCGCGGCTTCCAGACGGCCGGCATCGGTCCGCGCGACTTCGCGCTGTCCACCGCTGCTGCTGCTCTCGGTCTGAACCGCATTCCTGACGCGGTCGGCGGCACCATGTACTGGGGTGCTTCGGCTGAGGTGACCTTCCCGATCACCTTCCTGCCGAAGGACTTCGGCATGCGCGGCGCTCTCTATGCCGACGCCGGCTCGGTCTGGGGCTACAACGGCATCCGCACCTTCAACACCGGCGGTGGCATCCTCGATGTCAACCTGCAGGGGTCGGACCAGCACAAGGTTCGCTCGTCGGTCGGTATGGGCCTCCTCTGGAACTCGCCCTTCGGTCCGATCCGCTTCGACTATTCCTTCGTCCTGTCCAAGGCGAGGGGCGACCAGACGCAGGCCTTCCGCTTCTCGGGCGGCACGCGCTTCTGACCGTCGGCGTCCCGGTCTGTCGGGGCGCTGCGGTCCCCGGAGCGGGATCATCATGGCGGAACCTCAGTTCCTGATACCGGCCGAGGCGATGACCGTCGCCTCGGTCGCGGCTTTTCTGAAGGCCGAATGGGTCGGCGGCGACGGCGAGCGAGTCATCCGCACGGTCGCGGCCCTGTCCAATGCCGGACCGGACAGCCTGACCTTCCTCGACAACCCGAAATATGCCGGACAGCTCGCCACGACGCGGTCGGCGGCCTGCCTCGTGCATGCCCGCCAGCGCGATCTGGTGCCGGCTGAGGTCGCGGCGATCGTCGTGCCGCACCCCCATGCCGCCTTCGTCTCGGTGTCGCGGCGGCTCTATCCGCAGGCGCTGAAGCCACAGTCACTCTTCGGCGCCACAGGCATTTCGCCGGGTGCCATGATCCATCCCACCGCGCGGCTGGAAAGCGGCGTCGTGGTCGATCCCGGCGTGGTCGTCGGCCCCCAGGCGGAGATCGGTTCCGGGACGGTGCTCGCCGCCGGGGCTGTCATCGGACCGGGTGTGCGCATCGGTCGCGACTGCGCCATTGGCCCGCATGTGTCGCTGACCCATGCGCTGCTCGGCAACCGGGTCATCCTCCACGCCGGCGTGCGGGTCGGCCAGGACGGGTTCGGCTTCGAGCTCGGCCGGCAGAAGCACGCCAAGGTGCCGCAGATCGGCCGGGTCATCATCCAGGACGACGTGGAGATCGGCGCCAACTCGACCGTCGACCGCGGCCATGTGCTGGATACGGTGATCGGCGAGGGCACCAAGATCGACAATCTCGTGCAGATCGCCCACAACGTCGAGATCGGCCGTCATTGCGTCATCGTCAGCCAGGTGGGCCTGTCCGGTTCGGCGCGGCTCGGCGATTTCGTCATGCTGGGCGGTCAGGTCGGCGTGAACAACCATGTGACGGTGGGCAGCGGGGCGCAGATCGCCGCGACCTCCATCGTCAAGGACGACGTGCCGGAGGGCGCGCGCTGGGGCGGCAGGCCCGCCAAGCCGGTGCGCGACTGGTTCCGTGAGATCGCCGCGGTGGAGCGGCTTGGCCGGGCACGGACCGGCGAGAAGGACTGAGGGGAGGCAGCCAGCCGATGACCGAGACGACGACCAGCATCGATACGGCCGGGATCCGCGAGATCCTCAGCGTGCTGCCGCACCGCTATCCGTTCCTGCTCATCGACAAGATCGTCAACATCCGTGGCGACGAGTTCGGCATCGGCATCAAGAACGTGACGGCCAACGAGCCGCAGTTCATGGGCCATTTCCCGGGTAATCCGATCATGCCGGGCGTCCTGATGATCGAGGGCATGGCCCAGACCGGCGGCGTCATGGCGCTGACCTCGGTGGGCGGCACCGGCAAGCTGGTCTTCTTCATGACCATCGACAAGGCGAAGTTCCGCAAGCCCGTCACGCCCGGCGACAGGATCGAGTATCACATGACCAAGATCGCCAAGAAGCGGAACATCTGGTTCTACCGGGGCGAGGCCATGGTGGACGGCAAGCTGGTGGCCGAGGCCGAGCTCTCGGCCATGCTGGCGGACGCCGCGTGATGTCCTCACGCGCCACCGAGGTCCATCCGCTCGCCTATGTCTCGCCCGCTTCCCGGCTGGGGCAGGGGGTGCGGATCGGTCCCTTTTGCACGGTCGGCGCCGATGTGACGCTCGGTGACGGCGTCGAGCTCATCAGCCACGTCAACATCGACGGCATCACCACGATCGGCGCGCGCACGGTGGTGCATCCCTTCGCCTCGCTCGGCACGCCGCCGCAGGACCTCTCCTACATGGGCGAGCCGACCACGACCGCCATCGGCGAGGATTGCGTGATCCGCGAGAGCGTGACGGTCAATCGCGGCACGCCGAAGAGCGGCGCGACGGTGATCGGCGACCGCTGCTTTCTCATGGCCTATGCCCATGTCGCCCATGACTGCCGGGTCGGCAACAACGTCATCTTCGCCAATGCCGCGACCATTGGCGGCCATGTGAAGGTCGGCGATTTCGTCTTCCTCGGCGGGCTCTGCGCCGTCCACCAGTTCACCCGCATCGGCGATTTCGCCATGGTCGGGGGCGTGACCGGCGTGAAGGACGACGTCATTCCCTATGGCATGGCCTTCGGGGCCAATGGCACGTCGGGCGAGCTGATCGGCCTCAACGTTGTCGGCATGAAGCGGCGCGGCCTCAGCCGTGACGATGTCCGCCAGGTGCGCGCCTGTTACGAGACGCTGTTCTACGGGGCCGGGACCTTTGCCGAGCGGGTGGCCGATGCCACCGCCGCCTATGCCGACCATCCCGCTGCCGGCCGCCTCATCGCCTTCATCGCGGCGGAGGAGAAGCGGCCGATTATGATGGCAGCGCCGAAGAAGACCCGCGTCGCCGGCACGGGCACTGCGCCCGCCGATGAGTGAGACGACGCCGCTCGGGATCATCGCCGGCGCAGGCGCCTTTCCGCTCGCCCTGGCGCGGGCGGCCGAGGCGCAGGGGCGGCCGGTCTTCGCCATCCTGCTGAAGGGCATCGCCGGCAAGGAGCTCGAGGCCTATCCCCATGCCTGGGTCGGCATCGGCCAGTTCGGCGCGATCTGCGCACAGGCCCGCCGCGCCGGCTGCCGGGATCTCGTGCTCATCGGGTCGCTGGTGCGGCCGAATCTCTGGACCACGCTTCCCGATATCGGCGCTCTGAAGACGCTGCCGGAGGTGCTGCGCCTGTACCGTGGAGGCGACGACCACCTGCTGAGCGGCATCGCGCGCCTGTTCGAGCGCGAGGGGTTCCGTCTGGTCGGCGCCCATGAGGTCGCGCCGGGGCTGGTCATGCCGGAAGGGCGACTCGCCGGGCCCGAGCCCGATGCGGACGACCGCGACGACATTGCCATGGCGCGCGCCGCCATTGCCGCGCTCGGTCCCTATGACGTCGGGCAGGGCATCGTCATCGGCCGGCGGCGCATCGTGGCGGTCGAGGGCGCCGAGGGAACGGACGGCATGCTGGAGCGCTGCGCCGCCATGGTCGCCTCGGGCCGCATCCGCTGGGGCAAGGGCGTCGGCATCCTCGTGAAGGCGCCGAAGCCCCAGCAGGACCGGCGCATCGACATGCCGGCCATCGGTCCTGCCACCGTCGACAAGGCTGCCGCTGCGGGCCTGCGCGGGATCGCCGTCGTCGCCGGCTCCACCCTGGTCGTGGAAATGGATGAGGTGGTGCGCCGCGCCGACCGGCACGGCGTCTTCGTGCTGGGCGTCGGTGCCGAGGCCGGGCCATGAGCGAGGCGACCGGACCGCTCGACGTGTTCATCGTCGCGGGCGAGGAATCGGGCGACCAGCTCGGCGCTCACCTCATGGACGCGCTGAAGGTCCAGTATGGTGGGCCGGTCGGCTTTCGCGGCGTCGGCGGCCCGCGCATGGAGCGGCGCGACTTCGTCTCGCGCTTTCCGATGAACGAGATCGCCCTGTTCGGCATCACCTCGATCATCGCCCACATCCCCAACATCCTGCGCCGGGTGCGCGAGACCGTGGCGGAGATCGTGGCGCGGCCGCCCGACGTGCTGGTCCTCGTCGATTGCCCCGGCTTCAATCGCCGGGTGGCGCGCGCGGTGCGCAAGCAGCGCCCGGAGATTCCCATCGTGTTCTATGTCTCCCCGACCGTCTGGGCCTGGCGGCCGGGGCGCGCGGCGGAGATGCGGCCCTTCGTTGACCATCTGCTTGCGCTGCTGCCCTTCGAGCCGGAGGTGCACCGGCGTCTTGGTGGCCCGACGACGACCTTCGTCGGCCATCCCATTTCCGAACGCCTCACCGATCTGCGCCCCGGGCCTGACGACCGGGCGCGCCGCGAGGCCCCGCCGCCGCTCGTCCTGGTGCTGCCGGGCAGCCGGAGGGGAGAGATCACGCGGCTTTCGCCGCTCTTCGCCGATGTGCTGCAGCGGGTCGAGGCAAGGCTCGGCCCGATCGACTGGGTGTTGCCGGCCGTGCCCCATCACCGCGCGCTGATCGCGGCGGAGGTCGCGGGCTGGCCGGTCAAGCCGCGCATCGTCGATGGCGAGGCGGCGAAGTTTGCCGCCTTCCGCCAGGCGCGGGCGGCGCTCGCCTGCTCCGGCACGGTGACTCTGGAGCTGGCGGTTTCCGGCGTACCGGAGGTCGTCACCTATCGCACCGGCTGGCTCGAGGCGCAGATCGCGCGCCGGCTCATCACCACCGATACGGCGGTGCTGGCGAACCATGTGCTGGCCGAGAAGGTCGTGCCGGAGTTCATCCAGGAACATGGCACGCCGGAGGTGGTGGCGGCGGCTCTCGCGGGGATCATCCCGGACGGGCCGGCGCGGCAGGCACAGGTCGATGCCTTCGCCCGCCTCGACGCGGTCATGGACTTTGCCGGCGAGGAGCCGAGCACGAAGGCCGCCCGCATCGTGCTCGATACCTGGCGCGCCCGCCGCGGCTGAGCTGCAGCACCGCCTCATCCATCCGGTCGCGTACGAAAAAGGGGCGCCGAAGCGCCCCTTCAAAACCCTTGCCGTGCGGCGATCTCACTTGCGGCGCGAGATCGGCACGTAGTCGCGGCGGGTCTCGCCGGTATAGAGCTGGCGCGGACGGCCGATCTTCTGCTGCGGGTCCTCGATCATCTCCTTCCACTGCGCGATCCAGCCGACGGTGCGGGCGAGCGCGAAGAGGACGGTGAACATGTCGGTCGGGAAGCCCATCGCCTTGAGGGTGATGCCCGAATAGAAGTCGATGTTCGGGTAGAGCTTCTTCTCGACGAAGTAGCTGTCCGACAGGGCGATGCGCTCCAGCTCCACCGCGACGTCGAGCAGCGGGTCGTCCTTGATGCCGAGCTCGCCGAGGACCTCGTGGCAGGTCTTCTGCATGATCTTCGCGCGCGGGTCGTAGTTCTTGTAGACCCGGTGGCCGAAGCCCATGAGGCGGAAAGGATCGTTCTTGTCCTTGGCCTTGGCGATGAACTTCGGGATGTTCTCGACGTGGCCGATCTCGCCGAGCATCTTCAGCGCCGCCTCGTTGGCGCCGCCATGGGCGGGGCCCCAAAGGCAGGCGATGCCGGCGGCGATGCAGGCGAAGGGATTGGCGCCCGACGAGCCAGCGAGGCGGACCGTCGAGGTCGAGGCGTTCTGCTCGTGGTCGGCGTGCAGGATGAAGATGCGGTCCATGGCGCGGGCGAGGACCGGGTTCGGCTTGTACTCCTCGGCCGGCACGGAGAAGCACATGCGCAGGAAGTTCGACGCGTAGTCGAGCGAGTTCTGCGGGTACACGAAGGGCTGGCCGATCGAGTACTTGTAGGCCATGGCGGCGAGCGTCGGGAGCTTCGCGACGAGGCGGATCGACGAGATCATCCGCTGCTGCGGGTCAGCGATGTCGATGCTGTCGTGGTAGAAGGCCGAGAGCGCGCCGACGGCGGCGACCATGACGGCCATCGGGTGGGCGTCGCGGCGGAAGCCGGTGAAGAAGCGCGACATCTGGTCATGCACCATGGTGTGGTGCGTGACGCGGTAGTCGAAATCGGCCTTCTGGGCGGCGGTCGGCAGGTCCCCGTAGAGCAGCAGGTAGCAGGTCTCGAGGAAGTCACCGTGCTCGGCCAGCTGCTCGATCGGGAAGCCGCGATAAAGCAGGATGCCCTCGTCACCGTCGATATAGGTGATCTTGCTCTCGCAGCTCGCGGTCGAGGTGAAACCGGGATCGTAGGTGAACATGCCCGTCTGGGCGTAGAGCTTGCCGATGTCGACGGTCGACGGCCCGACGCTTCCATCGGAGACCGGCAGCTGGACCGTCTTGTCCCCAACGGTCAATGTCGCGGTCTTGGCATTTGCGGACATCGGCAACCCCTTGAATTTCCAGACTCTTTATATTCGCCCGCCCGAGGTGTGGAACACCCGTCGCGCCCCTGGTTCCGGATAGACGTTTTTCCGCAACGCGGCAAGCGCGGGGGGACCCTTAGGGCGGCCCCTCAGACCTATGTAGGATAACGAAATGACACGCTGACGGGGGTCAGGCGCGCATCTGGTCGGCGATGCGCGCAAGGCTTTCCTCGCGGCCCAGCACCTCCAGCACGTCGAAGATGCCGGGGGAGGTGGTGCGGCCGGTCAGCGCCGCCCGCAGCGGCTGGGCCAGGGCCCCGAGCTTCACGCCGCGCGCCTCGGCCTCCGCCCGCACCGCCGCATCGGCGGCCGCGGCCGTCCAGTCGGCCAAGGCGGCAAGGCGGGTGTGCAGCGCGGCGAGATGGCCGCGCGCGTCGTCGGTGAGCAGGGCGCGCGCCTTGTCGTCGACGGTGAGCGGACGCATGGCGAGGATGAAGCCGGCGCCGTCGATGAGGTCGAGCACCGTCTTCGCCCGCTCCTTGATGCCGGGCATGGCCTTGAGGAGCTGGTCGCGCCGGGCGGGCGTCAATGCCTCCTTCAGCGCCGGCCCGCCATCGATGTGGGGCAGGATGTCGTCGATCGCGGCGAGCAGGCGGTCGTCGGTGGCATGGCGGATGTAGTGGCCGTTGATCGCCTCGAGCTTGGCGAAGTCGAAGCGGGCCGGCGAGCGGCCGATGGACGAGAGGTCGAAGGCCTCGACCATCTCCTCGGTGGAGAAGATCTCCTGGTCGCCATGGCTCCAGCCGAGGCGGACGAGATAGTTGCGCAGCGCCTCCGGCAGGTAGCCGAGCGCCCGGTACTGCTCGACGCCGAGGGCGCCGTGGCGCTTCGACAGCTTGGCGCCATCCGGCCCGTGGATGAGCGGGATATGGGCCATGGCCGGCACCACCCAGCCGAGCGCCTCGTAGATCTGGGTCTGGCGGGCGGCATTGGTGAGGTGGTCGACGCCGCGGATGATGTGGGTGATGCCCATGTCATGGTCGTCGACGACCACGGCATGCATGTAGGTCGGCGTGCCGTCCGAGCGCAGCAGCACGAGGTCGTCGAGGTCCTTGTTGGGGATCACCACGCGGCCCTGGACGAGATCCTCGACCACCGTCTCGCCATCCTGCCGGGCCTTCAGGCGGATCACCGGCTTCACGCCGGCCGGCGCCTCGGAGGGATCGCGGTCGCGCCAGCGGCCGTCATAGCGGGGCGGACGGCCCTCCTTCATGGCGGTGGCGCGCATCTCCTCGAGCTCCTCGGGGGTCGCGTAGCAATGATAGGCCTTGCCGGCGGCGAGGAGCTGGCGGGCGACCTCGGCGTGCCGCTCGGCGCGGGCGAACTGGAAGATGGTCTCGTCGTCCCAGGCAAGGCCGAGCCAGGCGAGGCCATCCAGGATGGCGTCGATCGCTTCGGTGGTGGAGCGCTGGCGATCCGTGTCCTCGATGCGCAGCAGCATCTTGCCGCCGGTCTTGCGGGCATAGAGCCAGTTGAACAGCGCGGTGCGGGCACCGCCGATGTGCAGGAAGCCCGTCGGGGAGGGGGCGAAACGGGAGACGACGGTCATGATTCTTCCGAAGAGGACAGGGCGGGCCGGGCGCGACTAGGCTTCTGGCCGGAAAGCGCGTCGGCTTAGCATGCCGGCACGGGAATGGGGAGCGCCCTGTGGTGAGCGGCCACGCGTCGTCCGGCCCGTCGGTGAGCGCCCTGCCGGGAGGTGGGCGGTGAGGCCGCGCGCGAGGGCACTCGCCATTGCCGCCGGCATGCGTGCCGCGGCTGGCACGCGTCACGGGCTCGGCCTTGAGGCGATCGGCGCGCGGCTGTCGGGATGGTGGGCGCTGGAGCTGGAGCGCGGGCGGGCCTTCCTGTTCCTGCCCGTGGCGATGAGCGTTGGCATACTGTTGTACTTCGCCGCGCCCGATGAACCCTCGCTTGCGGCGGCGATCCTGCTCGCTATCGCCACAGCGTCGGCGGCGATCGTCCTGCGGCGGCATCACGGGCCCGCGCTGGCCATGACCGCGATTGCGGCGGTCGCTCTCGGTTTCGCGGCAGCGGCGACACGGACTGCGTGGGTCGCCCACCCCGTGCTGCGAACCGAGACCCAGTCGCTGACCGTCTCGGCCTGGGTGGAGGCGGTGGAGCGGCGGGAGAATGGCGACCGGCTCACGCTGCGGGTCCGCAGCCTGACGCCAGCGCCCGATCCGGCGCCGGACCGCATCCGCGTCACCAGCCGGACTGCGACCGGGGTCACCACCGGTCAGGCGGTGGTGTTGACGGTGCGGCTGCGCCCGCCGGCCGATCCCGCCGCCCCCGGCCAGTATGACTTCAGCCGTGATGCCTGGTTCGCCGGCTACGGCGCCACCGGGTTCATCATCGGCCAGGTCCGGGCGGGGGAGGTGGGCGAGATGCCCTCCGGCGTCATGCTCCGGGCAAGGCTCGACGCGGTGCGCCAGGCGATCAGCGACCGCATCCGCTCGGCCATCCCCGGCGCGTCCGGCGCCATTGCCGATGCTCTGGTGACGGGTAAGCGCGACGGCATCCCGGAAGGCCTGAACGAGGCCATGCGCGCGGCCGGCACCTATCACATCCTGTCGATCTCCGGCTTTCACATGGCGCTGGTGGCGGCCCTCATCTTCGGCATCGTGCGCGGTGGCCTCGCCCTCGTGCCGTCCATCGCCCTGCGGCACCGCGCCAAGGCCTGGGCCGCCTTCGTCGCCCTGGTGGTGGCGACCATCTATCTCGTGATTTCCGGCGCCGAAGTCGCGACGCAGCGCTCGTGGATCATGATCGCCGTGGTCCTTCTCGGCGTCATGCTCGACCGCGGCGCGCTGACGCTGCGCACGCTCGCCATCGCCGCGCTCGCCGTGCTGCTCGTCGCGCCCGAAAGCCTTCTCGGCCCGAGCTTCCAGATGTCCTTCGCCGCAACGCTGGCGCTCATTGCCGGCTATGTGTCGCTGCGGCCCTTCGCCGAGGCGCATGCCGATGCCCCAGCCGGCATCGGCCGCATGCTGCTCATGGTCACGAATGGGGTCGCGGGCCTTGCGACCAGTTCCTTCGTCGCCTCACTCGCGACGACCCCTTACGCGGCGCACCACTTCAACACGGTGCATCTCTACGGCGTTGCCGGGAACCTCCTCGGCGCCCCGGTCATCGAGTTCTTCGTCATGCCGCTGGAGATCCTGGCGCTGATGCTCTGGCCCTTCGGCTGGGACAAGCCGGTCTGGGCCCTGGCGGGGCTGGGCGTCGACCTCTTCGTGCGGATCGTCGAATGGGTCGCCTCCTGGCCGGGCGGCAAGGTGATCGTGCCGGAGACCCGGCCGTCCGCGCTGCTGGTCCTGTCGCTGGGGCTGGTGCTGGTCGCGGCGCTGTCGACGCCGCTGCGCTGGATCGGGGCGCCGCTGGTGCTGGCCGGCCTCGCGGCCGCTCCCCATGGCAAGCCGCCGCTCGCGCTTGTCGACGGCGACGGCACGACGGTCGCCGCCCGCGCGCCGGACGGAACGCTCCGGGTCGTCTCGCGGCGCGGCAGCCGGTTCGCCGTCCAGCGCTGGCTGCTGGCGGAGGGCGACCGGCGCAATGCGGCGGAGGAGAGCCTGCAACAGGGGGTGCGGTGCGACGGCCTCGGCTGCGCCATGCCGCTGGCGGGCGGCGGCCGCATCGCCGTGCCGCTTCATCCCGATGCACTGGCCGATGATTGCCGCGAGGCGCGGCTGGTGGTGACGCGCTTCGCGGTTCCGCACGGGTGCGGCGCCGTGGTGCTGAACCTTTCGGCGATCCCCTCGACCGGCGCCCTTCGGCTGCGCCACGAGGCCGGATCATGGCAGGTGGAGACAGCACGCCTCACATACGGGACGCGACCCTGGCACCGGGCGCCGCCCAAGGGAGCGATGCCGCCGGTGCTGCAAGGGCCCCATGCGGCGTTACCCCAAGCGCCTGCACCGCCTCCGGCGGCCGACATGCCCGAGGAGGGCGACGCAGAGCCGCCGCGCTGAGCCGTCAGTAGCGGCGGATGAGGCCGACGAGCTTGCCCTGGATGCGCACCCGGTCGGGACCGAGAACGCGGGTCTCGTAGGCTGGATTGGCGGCTTCGAGGGCGATGGAGGTGCCGCGCTTGCGCAGCCGCTTCAGCGTCGCTTCCTCGTCATCGATCAGCGCCACGATGATGTCGCCGGTCTCGGCCGTGTCGCCCTTGCGGATCAGGGCGATGTCCCCTTCGAGGATGCCGGCCTCGATCATCGAATCGCCCCGCACCTCCAGGGCGTAATGCTCGCCGCGGGAGATGAGCTCCGGCGGCACCGAGACCGTCGAGATGCGCTGCTCCACCGCCTCGCGCGGCACGCCGGCGGCGATGCGGCCCATCAGCGGCACGGCGACCGGCATGACCGTGTCGTCATCAACCGGTTGCGGCCGGGAGCGGCCGAGCGAGCCTTCGATGACGCTCGGCGAGAACTTGCCGCGGGCGGTGGCGGGACCGGCCGACTGCTCGGGCTGGCGGATGATCTCGAGGGCGCGGGCGCGGTTCGGCAGGCGGCGAATGAAGCCGCGCTCCTCTAGCGCCGTGATGAGCCGGTGGATGCCGGATTTGGACTTCAGGTCGAGGGCTTCCTTCATCTCGTCGAAGGAGGGGGGCACCCCGGTCTCCTTCAGCCGCTCCTGGATGAAGCGAAGAAGCTCGTGTTGCTTGCGCGTCAGCATCGGATACCGCCCCTGAGTGTCACCGGCCCGAATCGAACGAACAGACCATGAACAATCACTATCTGTTCTATGTGTGTTCTGCAACCGTTGAGATTTCGTGAAGGCCTAGCGCGGCAGGCGGACGACGCGGCAGGGCTCGCCCGCGCGGGCCGCCGGCGCATGGGGCGGGCGCAGGATCAGCGCGTCGGCTTCGGCGAGGACGCGGATCATCGAGGAGTCCTGGACCGGGAAGGGCGTGGCGACGAGGCCGTCCGCCGATGTGGTCAAGCGGGCACGCAGGTGATCGGCGCGCAGGTCATTGGCTGGGACGTCAGAACCGAGAATCGCGGCCTCGGTCGCCGGTCCGTCGACGGCACGTCCCGCGAGGCGGGCAATGAGCGGTTCGAGGAACAACATCGCGCAGACGAAGGAGGCGACAGGGTTGCCGGGCAGGCCGAGCAGCCGCGTTTCGCCGAGATCGGCCATCATCAGCGGCTTGCCGGGGCGCATGGCGATCTTCCAGAAGCCGAGCTCCCCGCCCTCGTGGCGGATCACGTCCCGCATGAGGTCGTACTCGCCGACCGATGCCCCGCCGGAGGTGACGAGGATGTCATGGCCCTCGCTGCGGGCAAGGCGCACCCGGGCGAGGGTTGCATCGAGCCGGTCGGGGGCAATGCCGAGATGGGTCACGTCCGCGCCTGCACGGCGCGCCATCGCGGCAATGGCAAGGGCATTGGACGAGACGATCTGGTTCGGGCCCGGCGCGGTGCCGGGCTCCACCAGTTCGTCGCCGGTCGAGAGGATCGCGACCCGCGGCCGACGGTGGACCGGCACGGATGCGTGGTTCATGGCGGCGGCGAGGGCGAGGCTGCGCGGGTTCATGACAGTGCCCGCGGGCAGGACGCTGACCCCTGCGGTGAAGTCGAGGCCGCGGCGGCGGATGAACTGGCCGGGTCGTGCCGTGCGGTCGATGATCACAGCGTCGCCGTCGCGTGCGGTGTCCTCCTGCATGATGACCGCGTCGGCGCCGGGCGGAATCGGTGCACCGGTGAAGATGCGCACCGCTTGTCCCGTCCCGACCTCGCCGCCGAAGGCCCGCCCAGCCGCGGCCTCGCCGATCACCGTCAGGCGGCCGGGCAGGTCGGATGCGCGGAGGGCATAGCCGTCCATGGCGGACATGTCGTCCGGCGGCTGGCTGCGGGACGCCAGGAGATCGCGGGTCAGCACGCGGCCGTCGCAATCGCCCACCGGGATCCATTCCTCGGGAAGGGGTGATGCGCCGTCGAGAACGCGCGCCAGGGCCTCTTCGACGGGGAGGAGGCCGGCCATGGTCACTCCGCCCGGAACGTGCCGGAGGCGCCGCCTGTCTTTTCGAGAAGCTGCACCGCCTCGATCCGCATGCCGCGGTCGACGGCCTTCACCATGTCGTAGACGGTGAGGCAGGCGACGGAGACGGCGGTCAGCGCCTCCATCTCGACGCCGGTCTGGCCGGAGACCTTCACCGTTGCGGTCACGTGGACACCGGGGAGGGATTCATCCAGCACCACGTCCACGGCGACCTTGGTCAGCAGCAGGGGGTGGCAGAGCGGGATGAGTTCATGAGTGCGCTTCGCCGCCATGATGCCGGCGAGGCGGGCCGTGCCGAGCACGTCGCCCTTCTTGGCATCGCCGGCCCGCACGATGGCGAGGGTCTCGGGCTTCATCACCACGCGGCCGGTCGCCACGGCGGTCCGGTCCGTCGCCGGCTTTGCCGAGACATCGACCATGTTGGCCTGGCCGCTGGCGTCCAGATGAGTGAGCGTCGTTCCCTGTGCCATGACCTGCCCTTAGCCGCTGGCGCGGCGCGCCGCAACGGGCCGCGCGGCGGGTTGTTCAGCTCGCGGCCGCGGGCTGTGCCTGCTCGGCGGCGGCCTGCCGGATCGCGCCGGCGATCGTCTGCGGATCCTCGGCCCCGGCAATGCCATAGCGACCGCCGACGATGAAGAAGGGAACGCCGGTGATGCCGATCTTCTGCGCCGAGGCGATGTCGCGCTCGGTCCGCTCGATATCGGCATCGCTGGCGAAGAGCTCGGCAAGAAGCGCCGGGTCGAGGCCGGCGTCAGCGCCGATCTCGGCGAGCACGGCGGGATCGGAGAGATTGCGCCCCTCGACGAAGAATCCCTTGAACAGCGCCTCGACCACCGCGCCCTGCGCGCCGCCGGCGCGGGCCCAGAGGATCATGCGATGGGCGTTCAGCGTGTTGGGGGCCACCTCGATGGCGTCGAAGTCGAAGGCGATGCCCTCATCGGCGCCGATGCCGGTCAGCCGCTCGTGGATCTGCCGGATGCGCTCGGGATCGCCGAACTTCTTGAGCATATAGGCCTTGCGCGGCTCACCCTCGGCGGGCAGGTCGGGCGCCAGCTGGTAGGGCCGCCAGCGGATGTCGACCGCAATGTCCGGAACCAGTTCCAGCGCCTTTTCGAGCCGCCGCTTGCCGACGAAGCACCAGGGGCAGACGACGTCCGATACGACATCGATCGTCAGGGTGGGGGCAGGGGTGGCGTCCATGGGCGGGCTCCCGGAGGAAAGCCGCCAGTTTAGTACCCCGCGGCGGCCCGCGCCACGCTCAAGAGTTGCGCCAGCGCGGAATGCGCGTCGCCGAGCGGATCGAGGATGCCCTCGGGATCCTTGATGGCGGTCTCCTTGGGCCGGGTGTCCTCGAAGGGGAGCTGTCCGGTCTGGCGTGTGCCGCCGGGAATGGCGAGGGGCGTGAGCCCGCTTTCCACCAGCCGCGCCGCGAGCCCGACAATGGCGCGGCCATCGCCGACGATCCCGGCGACACGCTCGCCGAGCAACCGATCCGGGCGGATCACGGGAGCAATCTCGCCGCCCGCCTCGGCATAGGCGCCGCGAATGGCGGATTCGGCGAAACGGCGTCCGCCGATGGAGACGACACCGGCCTCGCGTGATCCGATGGCGATGCTGCGGGTCGCCTTGTCAGCGGCAGCGGGCATGCCTGTGGCGCGGAAGCCTGACGCGTCGGTGGACCAGAAGGGCGGCTGGCCGTTCTCGGCGCCCGGCGGGAAGGCATGGACCGGCACCATGGCGCCGCGCAGGGCAAGTTCGCCATCCGGACCGACGCGCGTCTCGATGAGCACGGGCGACTGGCCGCTGCCGGATGTGTGCGTGTCGTGGCCGAGGGTGATGGCGCCGCCGGCGCCGCGCAGCCCGCGGGCGACCGCCGTCTCGCCGATGCCGTAGAACACATCGACCGCAAGGCCATCCTCGGCTGCGGCGGCGAAGCTCTCTGCCGAGACCGGCCGGCGCGCCAGCAAGGCGAGGTGCCGCAGCTGCGGCCGTTCGGCCAGCGGCGCGGCGACAACGTATTCGCCGAGCGCGACGGGCAGGACCGCATGGGTGACGCCATCGGGCGCGAGGCGGTCGCGGATGATGCGGGGGGCCAGCGGCGGATGGGCGACAAGCGTGCCGCCCGCCATCAGCCAGGGCACGATCTGCAGGGCGATGCCGGCAAAGCCGTCGGGGGCGAGGGCACCAGCGAAGACCGAATGCTCATCGGGCACGCCGGCCACATAGGCCGCGAGCCCACCGGCCACGACCTCGTTGTGGCTGCGGGCGACGGCGATGTGCCCCTCGGCCACGGCATCGGCCGTGACGATGGCGACGTGATCGGCCGGATTGCCGGAGCGCTCGATCTCGACGCGGTCGGCCACGGTCGGATCTATCATGACGTCGTCGAGCGGGATCACACCGTCGAGGACGGGGCCGCCGAGCGACATGACGAAGCGCACCGAGAAGGTTTCGGCCGCAGCGTAGCGCATGATGTCGGCCGACTCGACCGGGCCGATGCGGCCAGCGGTCAGGACGGCGCGGGCGCCGAGGCGCTGGAGATGGGCCGAGACCTCGCGGCGGCCCCAGCCGAGCGGCAGGGGGGCGGCGATGCAGCCGGCGCGCAGCACAGCGAGCAGCGCGATCACGGCGTCGCAGGACATGGCGAACTGGGTGGCGACCACCGCATCAGTCGGCAGGCCCATCTGCCGCAGCCGGCCGGCCAGCGCATCGACCAGGCCGTCGAGCTCGCTCCATGAATAGTGACGCGACTCGCCGCCGATCAGGTGCGGGCGGTTCGGGGCATCGGCGAGCGCGCGGGACTGGGGGCGGATCTCGGCGGCGCGGCGCAACAAGGCGTCGAGCGTGGCGTGGCCCGCCACCCCGGCCGTCCCGTCCTTGCGCCCCTTGCCCAGTATCACCGACCGACAGCCCCCCCGGCGTCACGACGCCACCATGTCTCTACGAGATAGCCGAAAAGAGATGATTCGGCAGGCGTCCCCACATGGTTCCAGCGGGCGATCCACTGCGCCGGCTGATGGAAGAGCGGCACCCAGTAGAAGCCCCCGGTCACGACACGGTCGAGGGCGCGGGCAGCGGTCACCAGGTCGCCGCGGGTGCGGGCCTCGACAATGGCGGCAACGAGCCTGTCGACGGCCGGGTCGGCGATGCCCGGCAGGTTGCGGCTGCCCGGCGTCGCAGCGGCGGAAACGCCCCAATAGAAGGCTTGTTCGTTGCCCGGCGAGAGCGAGGTATTCCACCAGCGGTAGTCGACCATGTCGAAGTCGAAGTCGCGCAGGCGGCGGTCATATTGCACGGCGTCGACATTGCGGACGCTCATGCGGATGCCCGCGCGCTGCAGGAATCGCTGGAAGGTGAGGGCAAGGCGCTCCTGGTCGCGGGTGGCGACGAGGAACTCGAAGGCGAGCGGCTGGCCATCGCGGCCTTTCAGCACGCCGCCGTCGAGCCGGTAGCCCACCTGCCCGAGAAGGGTCAGCGCCTGCCGCAGCCTGGCGCGGTCGGCGCCCGTGCCATCCGAGACGGGCACTTCATAGGTCCCCTCGAGGATATCGGGGCGGATGCTCGCGCCAACGGAGGCGAGCAGCCGCCGTTCCGCCTCGTCGGCCGGTCGCCCGCGCGCCGAGAGCTCCGAGCCTTCGAACAGCGACTGGCTGCGCTCGAAACCGTCGGCATAGAGCGTCCGGTCGGTCCATTCGAAGTCGAAGAGCAGGCCGAGGGCCTCGCGCACCCGCACATCCTCGAAGACGGCGCGGCGGGTGTTCATGACGAGGCCGCGGATGCCCTTCGGCGTGCCCTGGCGGATCGTGTCGCGGACGACGCGTCCGTCGCGCACCGCCGGAAAATCGTAGCCGGAGGCCCAGCGGCCGGGATCTGTCTCGACGCGGACGTCGACGAGGCCCTTCTTGAAGGCTTCGAACAGGGTGTTGCCGTCCCGGTAGAAGTCGAAGCGGACCTCGTCGACATTGTGCAGGCCGCGGTTGATGGGAAGGTCGGCGCCCCACCATGAGGGGTCGCGGCGGAACGTCACGCTCTCGCCGGCGCGCACCTCGGCGATCGTGTAGGGGCCGGAGCCGACCGGGGGCGTCAGCGTCGTCTCCTCGAAGGTCTCGGGATCGACGGCGTGGCGCGGCAGGACCGGCATGAGCCCGAGGATCATCGGCAGCTCGCGGTCGGCGGCCCCTGCAAGGTCGAAGCGGATCGTGTGGCTGTCGATCAGGTCGACCCGGGTCACTTTGCGGAAATAGGTGCGGTGGTTCGGGCGGCCGCGCTCGCGCAGGAGCTCATAGGAGAAGCGCACGTCCTCGGCGGTGACGGGGCGGCCGTCGGAGAAGCGGGCGCGGCGGTCGATATGGAAGATCACCCAGGCGCGGTCATCCGGCAATTCCAGGCCGGCGGCGACCTGCGGATAGAGCGTGAAAGGCTCGTCATAGGAGCGCTGCATCAGCGTCTCCCAGACATAGGAGCGCGCGCCCGGCACCGGCAGGCCGCGCACCACGAAGGGGTTCAGCGTATCGAAGGTGCCCTGGATCCCCAGGACGAGGCGGCCGCCCTTCGGCGCATCGGGATTGACGTAGCGGCGATGGGCGAGGGCGGCGGGGCCCGCCGGCTCGCCATGCATGGCGATGGCCTCGCGCACCGGCAGCCGCGCGAAGTCGCCTGCGCCGGCGGCGGTTGCCGGCACGAGGAGGAGAGCGGCGAGGGCAAGGAGGCGATGCAGCATGGGTCCCGTCTGCGAAGACTGCGCGGCAGCCTAGCATGCGGCATGGTGATTCCGGCTTTTCAACGCAAGGGCGAGCCGCTATCAACCGCCTCCGAGGACCGCGCCACCATGTCGCCACGTTCCACGGCGAAAGAGCGCGACCGCTCCGACTCATCAAGGTCCGACCCGCTGCAGGCGCGCGCTCCGGACACGATCGAAAGGACCTTTCATGTCGTTCTCCGCCAAGTCCGCGGTTCGTCTCGGAGCAGGCCTCGCGCTGCTCATGGCGCCTGCGGTGGCCTTCGCCCAGCAACAGCAGCCGCAGCAGCGCCCGGCCCAGCCGGCGCAGCAGCAGCGTCCCGCCCAGCCGGCGCAGCAGCCGGCCCAGGCTCCCGCCCAGGCCCCGGCCAATTCGGCTGAGAACCTCGCGGCGGTCCAGACCCCCTGGGTGAAGCTCTGCGACCAGGTGCCTGTCGACGAGCGCACCCCGCCGACCACCAAGAAGCTCTGCATGGTCGTGCAGGAGACCCGCGCCGAGAACGGCCAGATGCTGGCCTCGGTGCAGATCCGCGACCTCGAGGGCGAGAAGCCGCGCCTCATCATCGCCGTGCCGGTGGGCATGTCGCTGCAGCCGGGCATCCGCGTCGTGCTCGAGGGCGGCCAGGGCCAGCCCCAGCCGCAGGCCATGCGCTACGAGGTCTGCCTGCCCAATGCCTGCTTCGCCCAGATGGAGATCCAGCCGGATTTCCTCAACCGCATGAAGCGCTCGAACCAGCTGAGCATCCAGGTGGTGAACATGAACAACCGGGCGATCTCGCTCGGCATGTCGCTGCAGGGCTTCCAGGCCTCCTATGACGGCGAGCCGGTCGACCCGAAGGCCTATGAGGAGCAGCAGCGCCGTCTGGCCGCCGAGCTGCAGCGTCGCGGCGAGGAGGCCCAGCGCCGTCTTCAGGAGCAGCAGCAGCGCCAGCAGGGCGGTGCCCCGGGTGGCGCGCCGGCCGGCGTCCCGATCCCCGGCGCTCCCGCCGGCATGGCGCCGCTGGCCCCGCCGCAGCGCTGATCCAGCCTCTTCGCAGAAGACGAAGGCGCGGGCCTGTCCCGCGCCTTTTTGTTTTCATCCAGGCCATCCGCCGTTCCACGGAATTGTGCGGTGCAACCATGTCCTGTAGCGCTGGCGGCCGAGGAGTGATCCCATGAAGCTGCCGCGCAACATCTACAAGCCGCTCGCCATCGGCGCTCCGGAGCCCTATCGCGAGCTCCCCGTGCGGCTGGAGCGGATGATCCACTTCGTACCGCCGCATCTGGAAAAGGTGCGCGCCAAGGTGCCGGACCTCGCGCGCACCGTCGACGTGGTGCTCGGCAATCTGGAAGACGCGATTCCGCTCGACGCCAAGGAGGCCGCGCGCGCCGGCTTCATCGAGATGGTGAAGGCGACGGACTTCGGGACGACCGGGGTCTGGACCCGTGTCAATGCGCTGAACTCGCCGTGGATCCTCGATGACCTCACCGAGATCGTCGCCGCCATCGGCGACAAGCTCGACGTGGTCATGCTGCCGAAGGTCGAGGGGCCCTGGGACATCCACTACCTGGACCAGTTGCTCGCCCAGCTGGAGGCGAAGCACCGGGTGGCCAAGCCGATCCTGATCCATGCCATCCTGGAGACGGCCGAGGGCGTGAAGAACGTCGAGGCCATTGCCAGCGCCTCGCCGCGCATGCACGGCATGAGCCTGGGACCTGCGGATCTCGCGGCCTCGCGCGCGATGAAGACGACTCGCGTCGGCGGCGGCCATCCTGAGTACAAGGTGGTGGCCGACATGGGCGGGGAGGGGCCGCGCGCCGCCTTCCAGCAGGACCTCTGGCACTACACGATCGCCAAGATGGTGGATGCCTGCGCCGCCAACGGGCTCAAGGCCTTCTACGGCCCCTTCGGCGACTTCTCCGATCCGGTCGCCTGCGAGACGCAGTTCCGCAACGCCTTCCTCATGGGCTGTGCCGGCGCCTGGACGCTGCATCCGAGCCAGATCGACATCGCCAAGCGGGTCTTCTCCCCCGATCCGAACGAAGTGGCCTTCGCCGCCAAGATCCTCGCGGCCATGCCGGACGGGTCTGGCGCGGTGATGATCGACGGCAAGATGCAGGACGACGCGACCTGGAAACAGGCCAAGGTCATCGTCGATCTCGCCCGGATCGTCGCCGCCAAGGATCCCGACTACGCCACGCGCTATGCGATCTGACCGGCGCGACCGGCCGTAAAGACTTCGTGACAGGACGTTGACAGGGCCGCCGCTTGGGGCTTTTGTCCCGCGCCCCAACCGCACGAAGGGATGCCAACCGGCGTGATCGACAAGCCCCGGCAAGCCAAGTTCAAGATCGGACAGGTCGTCCGGCACCGGATCCATCCGTTCCGGGGCGTGATCTTCGACGTCGATCCGACCTTCTCGAACACGGACGAGTGGTACGAATCGATCCCTGTGGAGATGCGCCCGGCCAAGGACCAGCCGTTCTACCACCTCTTCGCCGAGAACGAGGTGACCGAGTACATCGCCTATGTGTCGGAGCAGAACCTGCTGCCGGACACGAGTGGCGATCCGATCCGCCATCCGCAGGTGGACGAGGTCTTCGACAAGGACGGCGAGGGCAATTACCGCGTCAAGCGCAGCGGCCTGCACTGAGCATCGCTCCGGCGGACGTTGACCTGACGGGCCGCGCGCTTTAGCGGTCGCCCGTCCCGCGGTCCGGCCCGATCATGCTGCAAGTCCTCAATCTCGCCATGCCGTTCTTCGGCCTGATCGCGCTCGGTTTTTTCACCGCGCGCTACAAGGCCTGGAAAGGCACGCCGATTCCCGAGGCCGGGCTCGGCTGGATGAACTTCTTCCTCATCTACATCGCGCTGCCGGCGCTGTTCTTCCGCATCCTCGCGCAGACGCCGCTCGAGAAGCTGAACAACGTGCCCTTCGTGGTGGGCACGACCTTCGCCACCTTCACCGTCTTCGTGCTCGGCTTCGCCTATGTGGCCTGGCGCTCGGGCGGACACACCGGCCATGCGACGGTCGCCGGGGTCGCCGCGGCCTATGGCAATATCGGCTATATGGGGCCTGGCCTCGCCTTCTCGACCATCGGGGCGGATGCTGCCGCCCCCGTCGCGCTGATCTTCTGCTTCGACAACATCCTGCTGTTCTCGCTGGTGCCGATGCTCATGGCGCTCGGCGGCACGGAGCGGCGGTCGATCCTGGCGGTGATCGGCGAGGTGGTGGTGAAGATCGTCACCCACCCCTTCATTCTGGCGACGGTCGCCGGCGTCATCGCCGCCTTCCTGCAGTTCAAGCCGCCGGAGATGCTCGACCGGTTCCTCGGCTTCCTGCAGAACGCGGCGGCACCCGTGGCGCTGTTCACGCTCGGCGTGACGGTCGCCCTGCGCATGGAAAGCTTCCGGGCGCTCGGCCGGGTGGCGGCGGCGATTTCACCTGTCCTCGCGCTCAAACTGATCATCCACCCGGTGCTGGCGGTGGTGATCCTGTCCTTCCTCGGGACCTTCGAGCCGTCCTGGGTCTATGCCGCAGCGCTCATGGCCTGCCTGCCGCCGGCCCTCAACGTCTTCATCATCGCGCGGCAATATGACACCTATGTCGAGCAGGCCTCGAACGCCGTCCTGCTCGGCACGCTGGTCTCGGTCGGCACGCTGACCAGCGTGCTCTATCTCGTGAAGAACGGCCTGCTGCCGATCAACCTCTTCGCGCCTTAAGCGGCGTCGCGGTCATCGGCGCGCATCAGGCGCGGCGCGCCCTGCGGCTGCAGTCCCTCGCGCATGAAGGCGCGGCGCAGCGGCCCGATGCGGTCGAGGGCCCAGAGGCCGGCGCCGCGGGCGACATGGACGGGCATGAGCGACGACAGCAGCGAGCGGTTCAGCACGTCGATGGCGAGCGTCCGGCCGACAATGTCGGCGCGCCGCGCCCGGTCGTAATCCGCCATGGCGCTGGCGCTGCCGATGGGCTCGCCGCGCAGACGGGCCGCGGCGAGGCATTCGGCGAGGGCTGCGCCGTCGCGCAGGCCGAGGTTCAGGCCCTGCGCGCCGATGGGCGGCACGACATGGGCTGCCTCGCCGATGAGCGCGGCATGGGGCAGGCCGAAGCTCTTCGGGGTCATGCTGGAGAGGTCGTAGCGGCCGCGGCCGGGCTCCAGCGTCACCTTGCCGAGGATGGCCTCCGACCGCCGCTCGATCTCGCGGGCGAAGGCGGCATCGTCGAGGGCGAGCAGATGATCCGCCTCGCGGGGCGTCACGACGCAGACGAGGCTCGACCGGTCGCCCGGCAGGGGCACCAGCGTGAAGGGACCGGTCGGCGTGTGGAACTCGGTCGACACGTCGTCGTGGGGCCTTGAATGGCCGAAGGTGGCGGTCACCGCCGTCTGCGGATAGCGCGAGGCGACCGCATCGATCCCGGCGCTCTGGCGCACGAGCGACTGCCGGCCATCGGCGCCGGCCACCAGCGGGGCCGAGAGGAGGCGACCGGAGGCGGTGGTGACGGTGGCCCCGCCATCGATCGTCACCGCCGTGACCGGCTCGGCGATCACGGCAATGCCGCGCTCGCGCACGGTCGCCAGAAGCGCCGCGGTGATGTCATCGTTGGCGATGTTGAAGCCGAAGGCCTCAAGTCCGATCTCGCCGGCGCGGCCCTCGAAGATCGGCGCGCGGATGAGACTGCCGGTCGCGTCGATCAGGCGCATGACGCGGAGCGGCGCGGCCTTGCTCTCGAGATGCGGCCAGACGCCGAGACGCTTCAGGGCCAGCACGGAGCCATCGAGCAGCGCCGAGGTGCGGTGGTCGCGCCGGCCTTCGGGGAGCGGTCCTACAACGACGGGGCGGAAACCCTCGTTGTGAAGCGCCAGCGCCGCGAAGAGGCCCGCGGGACCGGCCCCGACGACGATGACGTCGGCGCTCATGGTCTCGGTGGTGCGGCTCTCTGTTTCGGTCATGGCGTCCGTCCCGTGGCTTCCGGCGTCCTAGCATGGCGGCGGAGCCCTCGCATCCCGGGGAGCCTCAGGGGACGCCCGAGAAGGCGAGGCGCGCCTCCGCCGCTGCGGTTGCCGCATCAAGGTTACGCGCGAGGGTCAGCCGCGGTTCTTTCAGGTCGAAATGGGCGAGGGCATTCGCCACACTGTTGCGCGCCCCGGCGATGACGACATGGGTGCCGGCGCGCTCCAGCTTGTGAACGAAGGTCTCCAGCGTGTAGGCGCCGGTCGTGTCGAGGAAGGGCACGTCGGTGACGTCGAGGATGAAGACCGCCGGCGGCTGGCCGATACGGTCGAAGACCGATGCTACGGTCGCCGCCGCGCCGAAGAAGAAGGCGCCGCTCAGCCGGTAGGTGACGATCCGGCGGTCGCGGCCGCGGCCGGCATCGGCGGGAGCCGGGGCATCGCGATCGGCAATGTCCTCGTCGAGCAGGCGCACCTTGCTCTCCACCGCCATGGCCTCGGCCATGCGGTGCATGAAGAGCAGCGAGCCGAGGACAATGCCAACGCCGATGCCGGCTGTCAGGTCCACGAAGACGGTAAGCAGGAAGGCGGCGAGAAGCACCAGCGCGTCGCCCGGCGAGGCGCGCAGCAGCGAGGCGAATTCCCGCTTCTCCGCCATGTTCCAGGCGACGATGGCGAGGACCGCCGCGAGCACCGCCAGCGGCACATAGGCCATGAGGCCGCCCGCGACCGACAGGAAGGCCAGCAGGAACAGGGCGTGGAAGATGCCGGCAACCGGTCCACGTGCGCCGGCGCGGACATTGGTCGCGGTGCGGGCGATCGTTCCGGTGACGGGAATGCCGCCGCACAGGGCCGAGGCCATGTTGGCGACGCCTTGCGCCACCAGTTCGCAGTTCGACCGGTGGCGCCGGCCGGTCATGCCGTCGGCGACCACTGCCGAGAGCAGCGATTCGATGCCGCCCAGCATGGCGATGGCGATGGCCGGCACGATGAGCTCGCGGATGCGCGCGAGCGAGACGCCGGGCAGGCCCTGGTAGCCGATGCCGGAGGCCAGGGTTCCGAAGCGCGAGCCGATCGTCTCGACCGGCAGGCTGAGGAGCAGCGCCGCGCCCGAGCCCGCCACCACGACGATGAGCATGCCCGGCAAGGTTGGCCGCCAGCGCTTGAGGGCGACGAGGGCCGCGATGGAGAGGCCGGCGAGCGCCAGGGCCGCGGGGTTGAAGCTCGGCAGGGCCTGCCAGAGGACAGGCAGCTTGTGGAGCATTTCCGCGGGCTCCGGAGCGCCGAGCCGGAGGCCGAGGAGGTCGCGAATCTGGCTGACGCCGATGATGACGGCGATTCCGGCGGTGAAGCCGACCGTGACGGGGTAGGGGATGTATTTAATGTAGGTGCCAAGCCTGAGGAAGCCGACGGCGACGAGCATCATGCCGGCCATGAAGGTGGCGATGACCAGTCCGTCATAGCCGTGGATGGCGATCGTCGAGGCGACGAGGGGGATGAAGGCCCCGGCCGGGCCGCCGATCTGGAAGCGCGAGCCGCCGAGCGCCGAGATCAGGAAGCCGCCGACGATCGCGGTGATGAGCCCCTTGTCCGGCGTCGCGCCGGAGGCGATGGCGATGGCCATGGAGAGCGGCAGGGCGACGATGGCGACGGTGAGGCCGGCGACCGCGTCGGTGCGCAGGTCGCGGCCGCCATAGCCCTCTTTCAGGACCGTCACGAGTTTGGGGGTGAACAGGTCCGCGAAGGACGCCTGAGGCTGCGTGAGGCTGGTCATGCTGCGACTCTGCGGGGGTGAGCGATGCTAGGCGGCGCGCCTGCGACACAGCGTCCGGAAAAATACGATGCGGCGCTGCGCATCAGCCATTCTTTTGCGGTGCAAAGCGGCGCTCTTCATGCTGAAAATAAAGGGACGAGAGGAGTTTCCATGCCCGGACACCTGTCCACCCATGTGCTCGACACCGCTGCCGGCCGCCCCGCCGCGGGCATTCGCTACCGGCTCTACCAGATCGATGGCGAGGCACGGCGCCTGGTCGCTGAAGGCGAGACCAATGCCGACGGGCGCGCCCCGGCGCCGCTGCTGACCCCGGCGACGATCCGTCCCGGCCCCTACAGCCTCGAATATGACGTGGCGGCCTATCACCGTACCAAGGGCTTCACCCTGACCGATCCGCCTTTCCTCGATGTGGTGACGCTGCGCTTCAACGTCTCGGCGCTGGACCAGCACTACCATATCCCGCTGCTGCTCTCGCCCTACGGCTACACGACCTATCGCGGCTCATGACGACGCGTCCGCTCCGCTTCCTGCATCGCGGACAGGTGGTTGAGATCGCCACCGTCCCGCCCATGACGACGGTCCTCGACTGGCTGAGGCTGCAGAAGCGTCTCACCGGCACCAAGGAAGGCTGCGGCGAGGGCGATTGCGGCGCCTGCACCGTGGCGCTCGGCCGGGTGAAGGGCGGGCGGCTGATCTACGAGCCCGCCAATGCCTGCATCCTGCTGCTCGGCCAGCTCGATGGCGCCGAACTGGTGACGGTGGAGGATCTTGCAGTCGGCGGCCGCCTCCATCCGGTCCAGCAGGCGCTGGTGGACCACCACGGCTCGCAATGCGGCTTCTGCACGCCCGGCTTCGTGATGAGCCTCTTCACGCTCCATCAGGAGGGTGGTGGCGCGGATCGCGAGGCCGTGCTCTCGCGCATCTCCGGCAATCTCTGCCGCTGCACTGGCTATCGGCCGATCGTCGATGCGGCCGAGGCGGCCCTGGCCGTGCCCAATGACAGGTTCAGGGCGCGCGCCGCCGAAACCGTGGCGCAGCTGGCGCGGCTGCGCGACGACAAGGACCTGTTCGTGGCCGATGGCGAGGGGTTCTTTGCCGCGCCCGCCAGCCTCGATGCGCTCTGCGCCCTGGCCGAGGCCCATCCCGATGCGACACTGCTCGGCGGTGCCACCGATGTGGGCCTTTGGATTACCAAGCAGCTCCGGACCCTGCCGAAAATCCTCCATACCGGCCGCGTGACGGAGCTGAGGCGGCTCGCTGATGACGGCGACAGCCTGTCCATCGGCGCCGCCGTGACCTATGCGGAGGCGAGGCAGGCCCTGTCCGCCTTCGATCCCGACGTCGCCCTGCTGCTGGAGCGTCTCGGCTCGGCGCAGGTGCGCGCCGCCGGCACGATCGGCGGCAACGTGGCCAACGGCTCGCCGATCGGCGATACCCCGCCGCTCCTCATCGCGCTCGGCGCGACGGTCGAGCTGCAGAAGGCCGGCGTTGTCCGGCAGTTGCCGATTGAAAGGTTCTTCTTGGCCTACGGCCGGCAGGATCGTCAGCCCAGCGAGGTGCTGACGCGGATCATCGTGCCGAAGCGGGCGGCGGGCCTGCATCTGCGGGTCTTCAAGATCGCCAAGCGCTTCGACCAGGACATTTCCTCGGTGATGGTGGCGCTGGCGGTGACGCTGGAGGGCGGTCGTATCGCATCGGCCCGCATCGCCTTCGGCGGCATGGCGGGGATCCCGAAGCGCGCCACGGCCGTCGAGGCGGCGCTGGTTGGTGCCGCCCCCGCCGACGAAGCCGCCGTGGCAACCGCCGTTGCGCGTCTGGCGGAGGATTTCACACCCCTCGACGACCACCGCGCCTCGGCGGCCTATCGCCTGACGGTCGCCGGCAATCTCATCCGCAAGGCCCTTGCCGAGATCGCCGCGGGTGAGCGGTCGTCCACGCGGATCGCGCCGCTGAGGGGAGGCGCCCATGCGGCCTGACCCCGAAACGGAGATGCTGCGCCATGTCCGCAAGCCGATCCGCCATGATGCGGCGGACCGGCACGTTCAGGGCAATGCGCCCTATATCGACGACATCCTCGAGCCCGAGGGCACGCTCCATGTCGTCCCTGGCGGCGCGCCCGTTGCCCATGGCCGGATCACGCGGCTCGACCTGTCGGCTGTCCGCGCCGCACCGGGCGTCGTCGCGGTCCTGACGGTGAGCGACATTCCGGCGAAGAACGACGTCAGCCCGGTCGCCGGTGACGATCCGCTTTTCGTGGAGACCTCCATCGAATTTCACGGCCAGCCGGTCTTTGCGGTCGTCGCCGAGACGCGCGATGCGGCCCGGCGTGCCGTGCGGCGCGCAGTCATCGAGACGGCCGAGGACAAGCCGCTGGTCGATGTCGCCGATGCCCTGAAGGCCGATGCCGACATCATGCCGCCCTATGCCTTCCGCCGGGGCGAGCCCGAGGCAGTGATCGCCGCCGCGCCTGCGACGGTTGCCGGCACCCTGCGCATCGGTGGCCAGGAGCATTTCTACCTCGAGGGCCAGGTGGCGCTCGCCGTTCCCGGCGAGGACGGGACGCTCACGATCCATTCCTCCACCCAGCACCCCAGCGAGGTGCAGCACGTCGTCGCCCGCGTCCTCGGCCTTGCCGACGCGGCGGTGGAGGTGGTGGTGCGCCGCATGGGCGGCGGCTTCGGCGGCAAGGAGAGCCAGGCCAGCGGTTGGGCTGCCATGGCGGCGCTGGCGGCGAAGGTCACCGGCCGGCCGGCGAAGGTGCGCCTCGACCGCGACGATGATTTTGCCATGACCGGCAAGCGCCACGACTTCCTCGTGACTTATCGCGCCGCCCATGACGCCGATGGCCGGATCGAGGCGGTGGATGTCGCCTTCGCGGGGCGCTGCGGCTACAGCCACGACCTGTCGTCGTCGATCAACGACCGGACGATGTTCCACGCCGACAATGCCTATTTCTATCCGCAGGTGCACATCGCCTCGCGGCGGCTGAAGACCCACACGGTCTCCAACACCGCGTTCCGCGGCTTCGGCGGGCCGCAGGGCATGGTCTTTGCCGAGCGGCTGATGGACGACATCGCCTGGGCGACAGGCCGCGATCCACTCGATATCCGCTACGCCAATCTCTACGGCACGAGCGAGAGGAACATCACTCCCTACGGCATGACGGTGGAGGACAATGTCGCGGAGGCGCTGATGCGCCAGCTTGAGGCCTCGTCCGACTACCGCGCCCGCCGGCAGGAGATCACCGCCTTCAATGCCGGTTCGCGGTTCCTCAAGAAAGGTCTCAGCCTCACGCCGGTGAAGTTTGGCATCTCCTTCACCACCACCTTCCTCAACCAGGCCGGCGCGCTGGTCCATGTCTATCAGGACGGGTCCGTCCACCTGAACCATGGCGGCACCGAGATGGGGCAGGGGCTCTTCGTCAAGGTGGCGCAGATCGTCGCCGACGAGTTCGGCATCGGCCTCGACCGCGTCCGCATCACCGCCACCCATACCGGCAAGGTGCCGAACACCTCGCCGACAGCCGCCTCGTCGGGCACCGACATGAACGGCATGGCGGCCAAGAAAGCGGCCGCCGAGATCCGCGAGCGGCTGGCGGAGTTCATCGCCCGTGACTGGCAGGTGCCGGTGGCGAGCATCGTCTTCCGCGACGACCGGGTCTCGTCGGGCGAGATGAGCCTGTCCTTCCCAGAGGTGGTGAAGAAGGCCTATCTCGCCCGCACCCATCTCTCGGCCGCGGGCTTCTACGCGACGCCGAAGATCACCTGGGACAGGCCGAAGGCGACCGGCCGGCCATTCTTCTACTTCGCCTATGGCGCCTCCTGCTCGGAGGTGACGATCGACACGCTGACCGGCGAGTTCACCCTCGACCGGGTCGACATCCTCCATGACGCCGGCCGGTCGCTGAACCCGGCCATCGACATCGGCCAGATCGAGGGCGGCTTCGTCCAGGGACTGGGCTGGCTGACGATGGAGGAGTTGGTCTTCGACGCGAAGGGGCGCCTGCGCACTCATGCACCCTCGACCTACAAGATCCCGACCGCGCGCGACGTTCCCGCCGACTTCCGCGTCGCCTTCTTCGACAATCCCAACCGCGAGGACACGGTCCACCGCTCCAAGGCGATCGGTGAGCCGCCCCTGATGCTGGCCAATTCGGTCTGGTGCGCCATTGCCGACGCGGTCCATGCGCTGGCGCCGGGCAAGGCCGTCGCGCTGGATGCGCCGGCGACACCAGAAGCGATCCTCAGGGCCTGCATGGCGCAGACAGGGAGCGCCGGCTGATGGAGGTCTGGCCGCGCATCGCCGGCATGGTGGCGGAGGAGGGCGCCTGCGTCCTCGTCACCGTGCTGTCGACGCGCGGGTCGGTGCCGCGGGAAGCGGGTGCGCGGATGATCGTCCGGCCCGATGGCCGGTTTCACGGGACGATCGGCGGCGGTACGCTGGAATGGCAGGCGCTGGCCGAAGCGCAGCGCATGCTGGCCCGCCGCGACCGGATGGCTGCGACCCGCGACCAGGCGCTGGGGCCCAATCTCGGCCAGTGCTGCGGCGGGCATGTCACCCTCGGCTTCGAACTCTTCACCGCAGCCCATGCCGGCGACGTGGCCACTCTTGCCGCGGCCGAGCGGCAGGGGCCGTTCCGCACGCTCACCACGCCCGGAGCGGACGGGTTCGGCCGCGTCATTCTCGACGCTGGGGCCGAGATACCGCGCGGCGGGATCGTCGAGACCTTCGGGCAGGCCCTGCCGCAGATCGGCCTGTTCGGCGCCGGCCATGTCGGCCGCGCCCTCGTCCTGGCGCTGGCGCCGCTGCCCTTCCGGGTCGTCTGGCATGACGAGCGCCCCGGCGCCTTCCCGTCCGCCATTCCCGGTGCGGTGACCTGCCTCTCCGGGGGCGCCGAGGAGGCTCTCGCCTCGCTGGCCGACGGGGCGCAGATCCTCGTCATGACCCATAGCCATGCGCTGGACCTCGCGCTCGTCGCGGCGGCGCTCAGATCAGGGCGCTTTCCGCATGTCGGGGTGATCGGTTCGGCGACCAAGCGGGCGCGCTTCATGAGCCGCCTGTCCGACATGGGTCTATCGTCCGAGAGGCGGCAGTCGCTGCGCTGCCCGATCGGCATCCCGGGCCTTGCCGGCAAGGAGCCGGCGGTGATCGCGGCCTCCGTCGTCGCGGAATGCTTGATCTTGGCCGAAGGCCGCTCCATCAACAGCAAGGCCGCCGCCCGGCGGACCAGCGCCTGAAGCCACCCGCCGGAAGCCCATGGATCTCGCCCTCGCCACCGACTGGTTCAACCTGCTGTCGCGCTGGTTCCACATCACCGCCGGCATCACCTGGATCGGCACCAGCTTCTATTTCATGTCGCTGGATTTCAGCCTGAAGGCGAAGCAACCGGGGACGGCGGGCGCCGACGGTGTCGCCTGGGAGGTGCACGGGGGCGGCTTCTACCACGTGCAGAAGTACCTGGTGGCGCCCGACAACCTGCCGGCGGACCTGCTCTGGCACCGCTGGGCCGCCTATCTGACCTGGGTCTCCGGCTTCGTGCTGCTCGTCGCCCAGTACTATCTCAACGCCCGCGGTTTCCTCATCGATCCGGCGGTGGCCGACATCTCGCCGGCCCAGGCCATCGGGCTCTCGCTCGCTTCCATCGTCATCGGCTGGCTCGTCTACGACACGCTCTGCAAGTCGCCGCTGGCCAACCATCCGCCGGTGCTGGCGCTGATCGTCTTCCTCATGGTGGTCGGGGCGGCCTGGGCCTTCAGCCAAGTCTTTTCGGGCCGCGGCGCCTTCATCCATGTCGGCGTCTTCGTCGGCACGATCATGGCGGCGAACGTCTTCCTGGTGATCATCCCCAACCAGCGGATCGTGGTCGCCGACCTCATCGCCGGCCGCAAGCCCGATCCGAAATACGGGAAGATCGGCAAGACCCGCTCGACCCACAACAATTACCTGACGCTGCCCGTCCTGTTGATGATGGTCTCGAACCATTATCCGATGCTCTACGCCCATCCCCATTCCTGGCTGGTCGTCGCCTTCATCCTCGTCACCGGCGCTCTGGTGCAGCACACGCTGAACCGCCACGAGGCGCATGACCCCTGGCAGAGCTATGGCTGGGCCGTGCCGGTGGCGGCGGTGTCGCTGCTGCTGGCGATCTTCGTGACGTCGCAGCGGCCCCAGCTCAATCTCGCGGGCGCCGGGCAGGTCACGGAGGCGCAGGCGCTGCAGATCGTCTCGACCCACTGCGTCGCCTGCCACGCCCGCCGTCCGACCCATGAGAGCTTCAAGGAGCCGCCGAAGAACGTGGTGCTGGAGACGGCCGCCGACCTGAAACGCTTTGCCGCCGGGGTGGCACAGCAGTCCGTCCAGTCCAAGGCCATGCCGCTCGGCAACGCTACCAACATGACCGATCAGGATCGCGCCGCGCTCGGCGCCTATCTCGCGAATATCCGATGACATCCCTCGATATCGACCGCCTCGGCCGCCGCGCCGAGGCCATGCTCGACGAACTGGCCGCCATTTCGGAAGAGCCGGATCGCCTCACGCGGCGCTTCCTCACGCCGGAACACAAGCGGGCCGCCCATCTTGTCGCGCAATGGATGGCGGAAGCCGGGATGACGACGGCCGAGGACGCGCTCGGCACGGTGCGCGGGCACTACGCCATGGCCGGCGAGGAGGCCGGCGCCAATTCCGTGCCGCGCCTGCTGATCGGCTCGCATATCGACACGGTCATCAATGCCGGCAAGTACGACGGCATGCTCGGCGTCGTCTGCGGCATCCTCGCCGTCGAGCATTTCCGCGATCTCGGCCGGAGGATGCCCTTCGCCATCGACGTGCTGGCCTTCGGCGACGAGGAGGGCGTGCGCTTTCCCACCGTTCTGTCGTCGTCCGCGGCGGTTGCCGGCGCTTTCGAGCCGTCCTGGCTCGACGGCCGGGATCGCGACGGCGTCAGCCTGCGCGATGCCATGCAGGCCTATGGCCTCGACCCGGCCGGGATTCCGGCTGCCGCGATGAGCCGCGACGAGGCGCTCGCCTATGTGGAGGTGCATATCGAGCAGGGGCCGGTCCTCGAACATGCCGATGTGCCCCTCGGCGTCGTCACGTCGATTGCCGGGCAGTTCCGCACCCGCGTCACCATCACCGGCATGGCGGGCCATGCCGGCACGGTGCCGATGGGGCTCCGGCAGGACGCCCTCCTGGCTGCCTCGGAGATGATGCTGGCGGCCGAGGCCATCGCGAAGGCCCACCCAGAGGCCTCCATGGTCGCGACCGTCGGCCAGATCGGCGTGAAGCCCGGCGCGATCAACGTCATCCCCGACCGTGTCGAGTTCGTGCTCGACCTGCGGGCTGCTGCCGATGCGCCACGCCACAAGGCGCTCGACCAGTTCCTGCGCAAGGCCGAGGCGCTCGCCGCCGCGCGGGGCTGCGCCGTGGCCTTCGAGACCTATCACGACTGCCCGACGGCAGCCTGTGCCCCCTGGCTGCAGGACCAGCTGGCGGCGGGCGCTGGGAGCCTGGGTTTGAACCCGCCACGTCTTGTCTCCGGCGCCGGCCATGACGGGCAGGCCATGGCGCGGCTCACCGACTTCGCCATGCTCTTCGTCCGCTGCAAGGGCGGGATCAGCCACAATCCGCTCGAATCGGCGACTGCACCGGACATGGGCGCGGCCGTCGCTACCCTCATCCGCTTCATTGAGGATTTCCGGCCGCCGGCCCGAGCCGCATGACCTAGCGTCATCTTGACGCATTTCCGTCCGGACCCCGCGTCTCCATACCCCACCGTCATACCGCTCTGAAGGGGGGCGGAGGGGCGGGGGACACATGGCGGATCTGTCTGCCTGGGGCGTGGCGCGCGCGCGCGCCGGCTATGCGATCGGGACGATCCTGGGCCGGCCCAAAGCCTGCGTGTTGGACCGGGTCTTCGCGGCCTGCCCTGATTTCTACCGGATGCGGGACTATGGCGACGAGCGAATGGATGCCGTCGCCGACGTGATCCGCGACGAGGTCGGTTCCTGCGCCAGCCTTGGGGATGTGAGTGTCTACGAAGGCTACACGCTGGGGCGCGTGGCGGCCCGGCTGGGCGTGAGCGACCTGTCGGGCTGCGACCTCTCCCAGGTGGCGCTCGACCGGGCCCGCGCCGAGCTCGCGGGCACGTTCGTGCCCTACGACCTCAACCGCCTCTACCAGGACCCGACCTCGACGCTGCCGCTCCCGCAGGTGGATGTGCTCCTCGTCTGCGAGTGCCTCTACTATGTGGGTCCGTTCGGCGACCTTGCCTGGCGGCGCCCGTGGATCTGCCGCGATCGCAAGCTCGCCTTCCTCGCGGCGCTGCGGCGCCATGCCCGTAAGGCCGTGGTCTTCCAACATTTCGGCGCCCGCCAGAAGGAGGCCATCGGTCGGCTGGTGGTGGAGGCCGGAGGCCGCAAGGTCGAGGATCGCTGGGGCATCTGGCTGCTTCCAGCCGCCTGAGGCCCCCATCCTCTTGCTAACCGGGCCATCGCTTGCCTAATGAGGGGCATGGCGACACTCATCGACACGCTGAAGCGCGACAACCGCCCGCGGCACCCGGAAAAGGCGCATCGGCCTGACCAGCCGATCCAGCGCAAGCCGGAGTGGATTCGCGTGAAGGCGCCGGGTTCGCCCAAATGGAGCGAAACTCACCGCATCGTGAAGGAGAACGGCCTCGTTACCGTCTGCGAGGAGGCGGGCTGCCCGAATATCGGCGAGTGCTGGGAGAAGAAGCACGCGACCTTCATGATCATGGGCGACACCTGCACGCGCGCCTGCTCCTTCTGCAACGTCAAGACGGGCATGCCGGGCGCCCTCGATCCCAACGAGCCCGAGCACACCGCCATCGCCGTGGAGAAGCTTGGCCTCGAGCACGTGGTCATCACCTCGGTCGACCGTGACGACCTCGCCGATGGCGGCGCCCAGCATTTCGCCGACGTCATCAACGCCATCCGCCGCCGCTCGCCGAAGACGACGATCGAGGTGCTGACCCCCGACTTCTTGCGCAAGGACGGCGCGCTGGAGATCGTCGTCGCGGCGCGTCCCGACGTGTTCAACCACAATCTCGAGACCGTGCCGTCGAAGTACCTGAAGGTGCGGCCCGGCGCGCGCTACTTCCACTCCATCCGCCTGCTGCAGCGGGTGAAGGAGCTCGATCCCACCATCTTCACCAAGTCCGGCATCATGGTCGGCCTCGGCGAGGAGCGGAACGAGGTGCTGCAACTGATGGACGATCTGCGCTCCGCCGACGTCGACTTCATGACGATCGGCCAGTACCTGCAGCCGACCCGCAAGCACCACGAGGTCGTGCGCTTCGTCACGCCCGACGAGTTCAAGGGCTACGAGACGATCGCCATGGCCAAGGGCTTCCTCCTGGTCTCGTCAAGCCCGCTGACCCGCTCCTCGCACCATGCCGGCGACGACTTCGCCAAGCTGAAGTCGGCGCGTCTTGCCCGCCTCGGTCACTGATCGATCCGGACTCATGCGCCGGGTGCTGGTGATGGGCTGTTCCGGCGCGGGCAAGTCGACCTTCGCCATGGCACTGGCCGCAAGGCTCGGTGTGCCCTACCTGTCGCTCGACGGCCTGTTCTGGCAGCCCGGCTGGGTGGAGCCCGACAAGGCCGAGTTTGCCGCCCGGGTGGTTGAGGCGGCAGAGGGCGAGGCCTGGGTGATCGACGGCAACTACATCAGCCACGGCTGCGACATCCGCCGCGCCCGTGCCGACACGGTGTGCTGGTTCGACCTGCCCATGGTCACGTGCCTCGCCGGCGTGATCGGCCGGACGCTGCGCTCACGCGGCCAGGTGCGGCCGGAGATGGCGCCGGGTTGTCCGGAGCGCTTCGACCTCGCCTTCTACCGCTATGTCTGGACCTATCGCGCGGCGCAGCGGCCGCGGCTCCTCACCTGGTTCGCCGGACTTGGCGAGGGGCAGCGGCTGGTCACCTTCACCGCGCGCGCCGAGGCTGACGCCTTCCTCGCCGCCCTGCCGGCTGCGGGCAGGGGCTGAGCCATGCCTGTTTTCAAGACGGAGCGGCGGGTCGGCCACCGGCCCGAGGCCATGTTCGACCTCGTCGCGGATGTGGAGAAATATCCGCAGTTCGTACCGCTCTGCGAGGCGCTGAAGGTGCGTCGGCGGGTCAATGCCGGGGATGACGGCGTATCGATCCTCGTCGCCGACATGACGGTCACCTATGCGCTGCTCCGCGAGACCTTCACCAGCCGGGTCACGCTCGACCGGCCGCGGTTGCATATCATCGCCGAATACATCGACGGGCCGTTCTCGCGCCTCGAGAACCACTGGCGTTTCACGCCCGACGGGGAGGGGACGCGCGTTGCCTTCTCCATCGACTACGAGTTCCGCTCGCGCGCGCTCGCCCTCGTCATGGGCGCGGTGTTCGACGCCGCCTTCCGCCGCTTCGCCGAAGCCTTCGAGCAGCGCGCCGACCAGATCTACGGCCGGCCGGGCGCGGCTCCGGCGGCCTGAGTTCCAGCGAGCTCCAGCAGCAATCCGAGGGCGACGATGACGCTGGCGCGCCGCACCTCGGCGCGGCCGATGGCGCCGAAGCGATGCTCCCGGAGGATCAGGCGGTCGCCGCGGCAGGCGCCGAACTGGACGAGGCCCACCGGCTTGCCGGGCGTCGCACCGCCTGGACCGGCAATGCCGGTGATTGAGACGGCGATCTGCGCCCGCGAGCGGGCCAGCGCGCCGCGGGCCATGGCCTCGGCCGTTTCGGGCGACACGGCGCCATGGGCGGCGAGGATGCCGGCGGGCACGCCCAGCATCTCCTGCTTGGCCTCGTTGGTGTAGGTGACGAAGCCGCGGTCGACGACATCGGACGAACCAGCAATGGCGGTCAGGGCCGCGGCGACGAGCCCGCCGGTGCAGCTTTCGGCGGTCGCCACCATCACTCCCTGCGCGCGGCAGGCCGCCAGAACCTCGGTGGCGAGGGCGTCGATCTCGGCGTCGCTCATGCGCCGTCTCCGGGCAGGCGGATCGTGGCGAGGGCGAGGGCGGCAAGGCCCTCGCGCCGGCCGGTGAAACCCATCTTCTCGCTGGTGGTCGCCTTGATGGCGATGCGGTCAGGGCCGACGCCGAGAATTTCGGCCATGCGGGCGCGGATCGCCTCCCGGTGCGGCCCGATCTTCGGCGCTTCGCAGACGACCGTCACGTCGAGCATGGCGAGGCGGCCGCCACGGGCGGCCAGAAGGCCGGCTGCGTGGGCGAGGAATCGGTCGGACGAGGCGCCCTTCCACTGCGGGTCGCTCGGCGGGAAATGGGTGCCGATATCGCCGTCGGCGAGGGCGCCGAGGATCGCGTCCGTCGCAGCATGGAGCACCACGTCCCCATCGGAATGGGCGAGGACGCCGCGGTCATGGGCGATGCGGATGCCGCCGAGCCAGACATGGTCGCCGTCGCCAAAGGCATGGACGTCGTAGCCCTGGCCGATGCGGATGTCGTTCAGCATGGCTCCTCCCGCGAGGCGGCGCTCGGCCTCGGCGAAATCCTGGGGGTGGGTGATCTTGATGTTGTCGGCCTCGCCGGGGAAGACGACGACGGCATGGCCCGCCCATTCCACCACCGAGGCGTCGTCGGTGAGACCGGCGATCCCTTGCGCGGCCGCGGCGCGATGGGCGGCCAGCAGGGCCGGATAGGAAAAGGCCTGGGGCGTCTGGACGGCGCGCAGGCTGGCCCGGTCCGGGGTCGCCACCACCCGGCCGACCTGGTCGACGGTCTTGATCGTGTCGACCACCGGCAGCCCGGGGACGGCGCCCGCTGCTCCGTCGGTGATCTGGGCGACCGCGGCCGCCACCAGATCGACGCTGGCGAAGGGACGGGCGGCGTCGTGGACCAGCACGATGTCGGGCGGGTCGGCGGCCAGCGATTCGAGCCCGGCGAGGACCGAGGCCTGGCGTGTCGCGCCTCCCGCGACCGGCGGAAGCACCTTGGGTGCCTGGGGCAGGGCGACCTCGAGATGATCGCGATCGGCGGGGTCGATGACGACGATCACGCGGCCGACAAGGGACGAGGCGATGAGCGGATCAGCAGCCCTTGCCAGGACGGGCCGGCCGGCCAATGCACGGTATTGCTTGGGAAGGCCGTCACCGGCCCGCGTGCCGCGTCCGGCAGCGACGATCAGCGCGGCAACGGACGGTGAGGGACGGCTCATCGGGGCAGGCTCTCGGCACGCAGAGATGTAGGTTGCCCATCCCTAGCGCGTTCACCACGCTGTGTCTTCGGGCGGCTCACCCCTTGTGCAGCGCAGAAAATGATGTCTAAAGTGTAGGCAGCATCCAATCACGCTTATGAAATAGGCAACTGAATGATCCAGCCATCGACGCGAGCACCCCTCAGGGGTGGCTTGTCGATCGGTTCCGTCCCCGTGGCGTCCCCCGTAGCCCTCGCTCCCCTGTCCGGTGTCACGGACGCGCCCTTCCGGCGGATGGTGGCGCGTTTCGGCGTGGGCTGGACAGTAACGGAGATGGTGCCGGGAGACGGCCTGGCGGCCGGGGACGAGGAAGCCCGGCTGCGCGCGGAAGGGGCGGGGCTCTCCCCTCATGTCGTGCAGATCGCGGGATGCGAGCCTCACTGGATGGCGGAGGGCGCGCGGGTCGCCGCAGCGGCGGGCGCCGACATCATCGACATCAACATGGGCTGCCCGGCGAAGCGCGTGACCGGCGGCTATGCGGGCTCGGCGCTGATGCGCGACCTCGACCATGCCGAGCGCCTCATCGCCGCCACGGTCGCGGCCGTCGACCTGCCGGTCACCGTGAAGATGCGGCTCGGCTGGGACGAGACCATGCTCAACGCGCCGGACCTTGCGCGCCGGGCCGAGGCGGCCGGTGTCGTGCTGGTCACCATCCACGGCCGCACGCGCCAGCAATTCTACAAGGGATCGGCCGACTGGAGCGCGATCGCCGCGGTGAAGGCGGCTGTCACCGTGCCGGTGGTCACCAATGGCGACATCACCACGCCTGCGGATGCCGAGGCCTGCCTCGCCCGCTCCGGTGCGGATGCGGTGATGGTCGGACGCGGCGCGCAGGGGCGCCCCTGGGTGCCCTCGCAGATCGCCGCGCATCTGGCCGGCGAGCCGGTGCCGGCTGATCCGGATCTTGCGACCCAGCTCGCCTGCGCAACGGAGCTCTATGAGGAGCAGCTGGCGCACTACGGCCGAGCCATCGGCGTCCGCCATGCGCGCAAGCATCTCGGTTGGGCGCTGGACGCGGCGGCGGCCGCCTGCAACGCCCCCCAGGCGCTCCTCTCGGAGGCCCGCGGCCGGGTCCTCACCACCGACGAGCCGGCCAAGGCCATCGCCGCGCTCGCCGAGAGTTTTGACCGCTTTCAATGGAGGGCCGCCGCATGAGCGTCGCAGCCCAGCGCCTCGGCAGCCACGATTCCATCCTCAACGCCTTGCCGCACCCGGTGGTGAGCGTCTCCGCCACCGGCATGATCGTCGACGGCAATGCCGCGGCGGAGGGGTTCTTCCAGGCCTCCATCGCCGTGCTGAAGCGCCATGCCATCAAGGACGTCGTGCCCTTCGGCTCGCCGCTCCTGGCCCTGATCGAGCAGGTGCGCGAGCGCCACGCGCCGGTGAACGAGTACAAGGTCGATCTCGGCACCCCGCGCAATGGCCATGAGCGGATCGTCGACATCTATGTCGCGCCGCTGGCCGAGCGTCCCGGCGACGTCGTCATTATGCTCCAGGAGCGGACCATCGCCGACAAGATGGACCGCCAGCTGACCCATCGCGGCGCGGCGCGGTCGGTCACGGCGCTTGCCGCCATGCTCGCCCACGAGATCAAGAACCCGCTGTCGGGCATTCGCGGCGCGGCCCAGCTGCTCGAGGGCTCGGTCGACGACCAGGACCGGACGCTGACCCGGCTCATCTGCGACGAGGCCGACCGCATCGTGAAACTGGTCGACCGCATGGAGGTCTTCTCCGACGAGCGGCCGGTGGAGCGCCAGCCCGTCAACATCCACGTGGTCCTCGAGCACGTGAAGAAGCTGTCGCAGTCCGGCTTTGCCCGGCACATCCGCTTCGTCGAGGAATATGACCCGTCGCTGCCGCCGGTCTTCGGCAACCGCGACCAGCTGGTCCAGGTCTTCCTCAACCTCGTGAAGAACGCGGCCGAAGCGATCGGCGAGGGGGCCACCGACGGCGAGATCATGCTGTCGACGGCGTTCCGGCCGGGCGTCCGCCTCACCATGCCGGGCGTGTCCAGCCGCGTGGCCCTGCCGCTCGAGGTCTGCGTCCGCGACAATGGTCCGGGCGTGCCCGACGATCTCATGCCGCATCTGTTCGACCCCTTCGTCACCACGAAGAGCTCGGGGACGGGCCTTGGCCTTGCCCTCGTCGCCAAGATCGTCGGCGACCATGGCGGCATCGTCGAGTGCGACAGCCAGCCCCGCAAGACCGTTTTCCGTATCCTTCTGCCCATGGCCCGCGTGTCGCAAACCGACATGAACGGCCGCAAATCGCTCTGACGAGGCTCCCATGCCGACAGGAACCATCCTGGTCGCCGACGACGACGCTGCCATCCGCACGGTGCTGAACCAGGCGCTGTCGCGGGCAGGCTATGACGTCAGGCTCACCGGCAATGCCACCACGCTCTGGCGCTGGGTGTCGCAAGGCGACGGCGATCTCGTCATCACCGACGTGGTGATGCCCGACGAGAACGCGTTCGACCTGCTGCCGCGCATGAAGAAGTTGCGCCCCGACCTGCCGGTCGTGGTGATGAGCGCGCAGAACACCTTCATGACCGCGATCAAGGCCTCCGAGCGCGGCGCCTATGACTACCTGCCGAAGCCCTTCGACCTGAAGGAGCTGGTGGCGATCGTCGGCCGGGCGCTGGCCGAGCCCAAGGGCAAGCTGGGCAAGGCGTCCCCCGTCGATGCCGACACCATGCCGCTGGTCGGCCGCTCCCCGGCCATGCAGGACATCTACCGGGTCCTCGCCCGCCTCATGCAGACCGACCTCACGGTGATGATCGTCGGCGAGAGCGGCACCGGCAAGGAACTCGTTGCACGCGCGCTGCACGACTATGGCAAGCGCCGGAACGGCCCCTTCGTCGCCATCAACATGGCCGCGATCCCGCGCGACCTCATCGAGAGCGAGCTCTTCGGCCACGAAAAGGGCGCCTTCACCGGCGCGCAGTCTCGCAATCCCGGCCGCTTCGAGCAGGCCGAGGGCGGCACGCTCTTCCTCGACGAGATCGGCGACATGCCGATGGAGGCGCAGACGCGTCTCCTGCGCGTCCTCCAGCAGGGCGAATACACCACTGTCGGTGGCCGCACCCCGATCAAAACCGACGTCCGCATCGTCGCCGCGACCAACAAGGACCTGCGCCAGCTCATCCAGCAGGGCCTCTTCCGCGAGGACCTGTTCTTCCGCCTCAACGTGGTGCCGCTGCGCCTGCCGCCGCTGCGCGAGCGCCTCGACGACGTGCCGGACCTCGTGCGCCACTTCTTCGCCCTCGCCGAGCGCGAGGGCCTGCCGGCCAAGCAGATCGATTCGGCCGCCATGGAGAAGCTCAAGCGCTATCGCTGGCCGGGCAACATCCGCGAGCTCGAGAACCTGATCCGCCGCCTCGCCGCGCTTTATCCGCAGGAGATCATCACGGCGCCGATCGTCGACAACGAGCTGTCGACGCCGGAGCCGGCCGCCCAGCGCGAGGAACCGCGCGAGGACGACACGCTGATGGGCTCGGTGGAGCGCCATATGGGCGCCTATTTCAAGACCTTCGGCGACGACCTTCCGCCGCCCGGCCTCTACCACCGCGTCTTGCGCGAGGTTGAGATCCCGCTGATCTCGGCGGCACTCGCGGCGACCCGCGGTAACCAGATCAAGGCGGCTGACCTGCTCGGCGTGAACCGCAACACCCTGCGCAAGAAGGTCCGTGACCTCGACATCCAGGTGATCCGCACCTCCCGCTGAGACTCTGTCCTCACGACTGCGTGGGGGCAGGGGCCAGCTGCGTGACATTTCGGTCACAGTTGTTGTATCAAGGTCACCGTTGAGTCCCGACGGTGGCGGACCGGCTCGGCCGGAATTCCGCCGCACCGTCAGGAGATGAGCATCGGATGACCGATACGACCGCCGCGACCACCGCCAACGACGCCTCGGCCTTCATGCCGCGGCTGCGGACGCGTCGCGCCGGGCCGATCATGGTCGGCATCGCGCTGTTCTTCGGCCTGATCACCTTCCTGCTCGTCACCGGGCTCCTGCCGGTCCAGGCCACCCACGAGGTGGTCCTGACCGTGCTGGTCGCCGACGGCGTGCTGGTCTGCGCGCTGATCTACCTCATCGTCCGGGAGATCCTGGTCCTGCGGCAGGCCCGGCGGCAGGGGCAGGCGGCCTCGCGCCTGCACGAGCGCGTCGTCCGCCTCTTCGCTATCGTCGCCTCGGTCCCGGTGGCCGTTATCGCTGTTGCCGCCTCGGTGACGCTCGACCGGGGCCTCGAGAGCATCTTCTCGGGCAGCGTGCGCCGGTCCATCGAGGCCTCGGCCAATCTCGCCAATGCCTATCTCGGCGAACAGGTCGTCGTGGTGCGCGCCGAGGCGGCAGCGCTTGTCCAGGACATCGAGCGCATCCGCACGCTCAACCCGGCCGAGGTGAATTTCGGCCGCTTCCTCACGGCCCAGGCCATGGTTCGTGGCCTGACGGTCGTGCGCATCCTCAAGGTCGACGGCAGCGTCGTGGAGCGCGCCGATCTGCCGCTGCAATCGGATTTCAACGTACCGGCGGCGATCCTCGACGAGGTCAGCAAGACCGACGACATCATCGCCAACATCTCCTCGCGCGACGAGCGGGACTATGTCGAGGCCGTGCTCAAGCTGAAGCGCGGCGGCGACGAGTTCCTCTATGTCGTCCGCCAGATCAGCCCGCAGATCGCCCAGCACCTGCGCTCCACCCAGGTCGGCCTGTTCGAGTACCAGGCGCTTCAATCGCGGCGCATCGGCTTGCAGATCGCCTTCGCGCTGATGTTCGCGCTCATCGCCTTCCTGGTGACGCTGTCGGCCGTCTATCTCGGCCTGTCCTTCGCCAACCGGCTCGTCCAGCCGATCCGCCGGCTCATCGGCGCAGCCGACCAGGTGGCGGCGGGCGACCTCACGGTCGAGGTCCATATCCGCAAGTCCGAGGGCGACCTCGCCAATCTCGGCGACACCTTCAACAAGATGACCGCCGAGCTGCGCCAGCAGCGCGAGGACCTCATCACCGCGCGCGACCAGATCGACAGCCGCCGCCGCTTCACCGAAGCCGTTCTCGCCGGCGTCACGGCGGGCGTGGTGGGCCTCGACCCTCAAGGGCGCGTGACGCTCACCAACCGCTTCGCCATGGAGATCCTCGACGTCGGCGAGAGCGACCTTGCCGGCACGGTTCTCGCCGAATCCGTGCCGGAATTCGCCGATCTCATCGGGCGGGCCGAGCGTGGCGCGTCGGTGGTCCAGGGGCAGGTGCTGATCGTTCGCGGCGGGCGCGAACGCACGCTCGTGGTGCGCGTCGCCCCCGAGGCGGACGACGAGGGCGCCCATGGCGCGGTGGTGACGATTGACGACGTCACCGACCTCGTGGTGGCGCAGCGCACCTCGGCCTGGGCGGACATCGCCCGGCGCATCGCCCACGAGATCAAGAATCCGCTCACCCCGATCCAGCTCTCGGCCGAGCGCCTGAAGCGCCGCTATGGCCGGGTCATCACCGACGACCGCGAGGTCTTCGACCAGTGCACGGACACGATCATCCGCCAGGTCGGCGACATCGGCCGCATGGTCGATGAGTTCTCCTCCTTCGCGCGGATGCCGAAACCCGTCTTCGAGACCGAGGACGTGGCTGACACCGTGCGCCAGGCGGTGTTCATGATGCGGATCGGCTATCCCGAGATCGACATCGATGGCGAGATCCCGGAGGGGCCGCAGCCGGCCTCCTTCGACCGGCGCCTCATCAGCCAGGCGCTCACCAACATCATCAAGAACGCCACCGAGGCCATTGCCGCCGTGCCCGAGGCGGAGCGCGGCAAGGGGCGCATTCTCGTCAGGCTCAATGCCAACACGCCCTTCTTCTCGGTGGACGTGATCGACAACGGCATCGGCCTGCCCAAAGAAAACCGCCATCGGCTGCTTGAGCCTTACGTAACGACACGGGAGAAGGGCACCGGCCTCGGCCTCGCCATCGTCGGCAAGATCCTGGAGGAGCATGGCGGAGGCCTCGGCCTGTACGATGCGCCGCCGGATGCCGAGGGCAACCAGCGCGGCGCCCATATCCGGTTGAGCTTCAAGGACCAGCAGCTGGCGGCCCAGGCGATCGCCGCGGCGGAATGAGGGACGGACAAGCGCGCATGGCAGGAGATATTCTGGTCGTCGACGACGAGGCGGACATCCGGGACATCGTCGCGGGCATCCTTGACGACGAGGGCTATCGCACGCGCACGGCGCGCAATGCCGACGAGGCGCTGGCCGCCATCGAGGCGCGCCGGCCGAACCTCGTCTTCCTCGACATCTGGATGCAGGGCAGCCGCCTCGACGGCCTGCAGCTCCTCGACGTCGTCCGCGAGCGCCACCCGGATCTGCCGGTGGTGATGATTTCCGGCCACGGCAACATCGAGACCGCCGTTTCCGCGATCAAGCGCGGCGCCTATGACTATATCGAGAAGCCCTTCAAGGCCGACCGGCTCGTGCTGGTCGCCGAACGGGCCATCGAGACGAGCCGGCTGCGCCGCGAGGTCAAGGCGCTGCGGCAGATCTCCGGCCAGGCGACCGGGCTCGTCGGCCGGTCCTCGGCCATGAACCAGCTGCGCCAGACGATCGAGCGCGTGGCGCCGACCAACAGCCGCATCATGATCTTCGGGCCCTCGGGCGCCGGCAAGGAACTGGCGGCGCGGACCATCCACGGCGCCTCGACCCGCGCCAATGGTCCCTTCGTTGTCATCAATGCCGCGGCGATCACCCCAGACCGCATGGAGATCGAACTCTTCGGGTCGGAAGCCGATGGCGCCCAGGGCCGCAAGGTCGGCGCGCTCGAGGAGGCCCATGGCGGCACGCTCTTCATCGAGGAAGTGGCGGAGATGCCGCGCGAGACGCAGAACCGCATCCTGCGCGTTCTCGTCGAGCAGAGCTTCCAGCGCATCGGCGGCACCGCCAAGGTGCAGGTGGACGTGCGCATCATCTCGGCGACCGCCCGCGACATCCAGGCGGACATCACCCTCGGCCGTTTCCGCGAGGACCTGTTTCACCGCCTCGCCGTGGTCCCGGTCCGTGTGCCGTCGCTCGCGGAGCGGCGCGAGGACATTCCCGAGCTCGTCGAGCATTTCGTCGAACAGCTCGCCACCGTCTCCGGCCTGCCGCGCCGGCGCATCGGTGACGACGCCATGGCGCTTCTCCAGTCGCATGACTGGCCGGGCAACCTTCGCCAGCTCCGCAACAATATCGAGCGGGTGCTGATCCTCGCCGGCGGCGATCCCGAGGCGGTGGTGACCGTCTCCATGCTGCCGCCGGATGTGGGCGCCGCCGCGCCGTCCATGCCGACGGGGCAGGGGGGCGAGCACCTCATGGCGCTCCCCTTGCGCGAGGCCCGCGAGGCCTTCGAGCGCGAATATCTCGCCGCCCAGATCAACCGCTTCGGCGGCAATATCTCGCGGACGGCCGAGTTCATCGGCATGGAGCGCTCGGCCCTCCACCGCAAGCTGAAAGCCCTGTCGGTGGAATGATCCCCGATTTCGGCAGGGCCGCCTTGCAGCGCAATATCCGCTGACGCGTTTCGCCGGGCTGCCGAACCATGGCACAGTGCCAGCGCGTCGCCGCCGGGCGTCGTGCCCCATCCTGATCCCGTCCGAGGAGCCGAGCCGCATGTCCCGCGTCGCCTATGTCAACGGAAGCTACGTCCCCCATGGCGAGGCCGCCGTTCATATCGAGGACCGCGGCTATCAATTCGCCGACGGTGTCTACGAGGTCTGCGAGGTGAGGGGAGGCCGGCTTGTCGACGAGACGCGCCACATGGACCGGCTGGAGCGCTCGCTGGGCGAGTTGCGCATCGCCATGCCGATGGACCGCAAGCCTCTCGGCATGGTCCTGCGCGAGACGGTGCGCCGCAACCGCGTCCGCAACGGTCTCGTCTATCTCCAGGTCACCCGCGGCGTCGCCCGCCGCGACCATGCCTTCCCGAAGCCGGGCACGCCGCCGGCGCTCGTCGTCACCGCCAAGTCGATCGACTTCGCCAAGAACGATGCGAATGCCGCCAAGGGCGTGAAGGTCATCTCCATGCCCGACAATCGCTGGGAGCGGGTGGACATCAAGTCCGTCGGCCTGCTGCCGAACTGCATCGCCAAGCAGGCGGCGCGCGAGAAGGGCGCCTACGAGGCCTGGCTGGTGGATGACGACGGTTTCGTCACCGAGGGCTCCTCGACCAATGCCTGGATCATCACCAAGGACGGCGCGCTGGTCACCCGCTTCGCCGACAACGGCATCCTGAAGGGCATCACCCGCACCACCATCTTCGACCTCTGCAAGCGTGAGGGTCTGCGGATCGAGGAGCGCAAGTTCACGATCGAGGAGGCGCAGAACGCCCGCGAGGCCTTCCTGTCCTCGGCGACGACGATCGTCATGCCCATCGTCGAGATCGACGGACGTCCGGTCGGCAATGGCGCCCCCGGCTCGATCGCAACGGACCTGCGCGCCAAGTTCCACGAGGTGGCCGAGATCGCCTGAGCCGCTCAGCGACACGGTGCCGTGACCACAAGGCGCTTGTGCGCTGCGGCATGATCGGCCTTTAATGTCAAAACCCAAGAACAAGCCGCCGGCCCAGCCGGCCGATACAACTTCGCGGCGCCTTTCAGTCCGCGGCAACAAAACGGAAAAAGACAATGGCGGAACGCGCGCAAAACCTCCAGGACACCTTCCTCAATCACGTCCGCAAGCAGAAGATTCCGCTCACGATTTTCCTCGTGAACGGCGTCAAGCTGCAGGGCGTCGTCACCTGGTTCGACAATTTCTGCGTCCTGCTGCGCCGGGACGGGCACTCGCAATTGGTCTATAAGCACGCCATATCGACCATCATGCCCGGCGCGCCTGTCCAGCTCTTCGAACCCCAGGACGGTGACGACAAGGGCTGATCTCCTTCCCGGAGCCCTTGTTGGACATTCGCAGACCCGACATCGTCAGCACCACTCTCGCCGATGGCGAGGAACCGCGCGGCACGCCGACCCGCGTGCTCGTCGTCGTGCCCGTGCGCTCGTCGCGGCGAGGCGAGGGGGCTGATGCGCCCTCGCGCTCGGCCACAGCGAAGCGCGACGAGGCGGTGGGCCTTGCGGCAGCCATCGACCTCGAAGTCACCGAGGCGGTCATCGTCACCCTCAACGAGCCGCGCCCCGCAACCCTCATCGGCAAGGGCAAGGTCGAGGAGCTTGCGGGCCTCGTCACCGCCCATGATGCGGGGCTGGTCTTCGTCGATGCCGCGCTTTCGCCGGTGCAGCAGCGCAACCTCGAAAAGGCCTGGAAGGCCAAGGTCGTCGATCGCACCGGCCTGATCCTCGAAATCTTCGGCCGGCGCGCCCGCACCAAAGAGGGCGGGCTGCAGGTTGAACTCGCCCATCTGAGCTACCAGAAGAGCCGCCTTGTCCGCTCCTGGACCCACCTTGAGCGCCAGCGGGGTGGCTTCGGCTTCCTCGGCGGCCCCGGTGAGACGCAGATCGAGGCGGACCGCCGCATGATCCAGGAGCGCATCACCCGCATCGAGCGCGAGCTCGAACAGGTGACGCGCACCCGCCGCCTGCATCGCCAGAGCCGCCGTCGCGTGCCCTATCCGATCATCGCGCTGGTCGGCTACACCAATGCCGGCAAGTCGACGCTGTTCAATGCGCTGACCACCGGCGGCGTGCTGGCGCAGGACCTGCTCTTCGCGACCCTCGACCCGACGCTGCGCCAGATGCGCCTCCCGCGCGGCACCAAGGCGATCCTTTCCGATACGGTCGGCTTCATCTCGGACCTGCCGACCATGCTTGTCGCGGCCTTCCGCGCGACTCTGGAGGAGGTCATCGAGGCCGACGTGATCCTGCATGTGCGCGACGTCAGCCACGGCGACACGGAGGCCCAGGCCGCCGACGTGAAGGCGATCCTCGGCGATCTCGGCGTCGATCAGGCGACGCGCACGATCATCGAGGTCTGGAACAAGGTCGATCTGCTCGATCCGGAATCACGGGAAGCCGCGCGCAACCGCGCCGAGCGACACGAGCCGGAGGCGCGGCCGCATTTCGTCTCGGCCATCACCGGGGAGGGGCTCGAGGCACTTCTCTCCGCGGTGGAGGACAAGCTGCGCGCCGCCCACGACCGGATGACCGTGACGGTGGCCGCGGCCGATGGCGCGACGCTGCACTGGATCCACGAGAATGCCGAGGTGGAGGCGCGCGAGGCGCTGGACAGCGGAGAGACACGCGTCACCCTGCGGATCGCCCCGGCCAAGCGCGACCAACTGGAGCGGCGGCTCGCCCAGGCCTCCTGATGACCCCGACGTCCTGACGGCTCAGCCAGGCTCGCGCTCCCGGCGCTTGGCCTCGTTCCACAGCGCGTCCATCTCATCGAGGGACGCCTCTGCCGGTGACCGGCCCTTGGCGGCCAGGGCCGCCTCGATCGACCCGAAACGCCGTTCGAACTTGGCGTTGGTGCCGCGGAGCGCGGCCTCCGGATCGACGCCGAGGTGGCGCGCGAGATTGACTGCGGCGAACAGCAGGTCGCCGACCTCGTCGGCGACGCTCTGCTGCGAGGCTCCGGCGCGGCGCGCCTCGACGATCTCGCCGGCTTCCTCGACGATCTTGGCGAGCACGGCGTCGACATCGTTCCAGTCGAAGCCGACCTTGCCGGCCTTGTCCTGGAGCTTGAGCGCCCGGGTCAATGCGGGCAGGGCGGTGGGAACCCCCGCCAGCACTCCCGCTGCGGCCGGAGCAGGCAGGCCGAGCCGCTGGCGTTCCTCGGCCCTGGCGCGCTTCTCCTCGGCCTTGATGCGTTCCCAGAGGCCCTTGACCGCCTCGGGGCTCATGTCGCGATCACCGCCGAAGACATGGGGATGCCGGCGGATCAGTTTCTCGGTGATGGCGCGGACGACATCGGGAAACGCGAAGATGCCTCGTTCCTCAGCCATGCGGGCGTGGAAGACGACCTGCAGCAGAAGGTCGCCAAGCTCGTCCTTGAGGTCGGCGAGATCGCCGCGCTCGATGGCGTCGGCAACCTCGTAGGCTTCCTCGATCGTGAAGGGCGCGATCGTCGCGAAGTCCTGCTCGAGATCCCAGGGGCATCCATGGTCAGGCGTTCGGAGCCAAGCCATGATCTCCAGCAGGCGCTGGATGTCGCCGGAGGGCGTGACGGCGGTCGGATCAAGCGAGGGCTGGGTCATGGGGGAGTGTGGCCGTGAATGGACCGGCCGAGGCAAGGGGAAGGAGCCGTCGTCCACAGGACTTGCCGACCTAGTGACACACGCATCGACGATTCGCATAAGACATATTATGGAACTCATCGATGCAGCCTGGAGCAGCCGCTTGGCGATGGGACGGCCTCAGTCGAGGCTGATCCGCATGCCATCGAAGGCTGGCGCAATGTGGCCCGGCAAGCGGCTCTCAAGGACGCGATAGTCGACGTCGGTGTGCAGATTGGTCAGCACGGCCTGTGTCGGGGCGAAGTCCGCCAGATAGGCCAAGGCCTCGTCGACGCTCAGATGCGTGGGATGGCGCGTGTAGCGCAGCGCATCGAGGATGATCATCCGCGCGCCGAGGAAGGCCGCGCACGATGACGACGGAATTACACTGACATCAGGGCAATAGATGGCGTTGTTGAAGCGAAATCCGAAGGCGCGATAGCCGGCGCCGTGCTCGACCGTGATCGGCTCGAAGGTCACGGTGCCGCCCGGGCCGTCAATCACCACGGGCCTGTCCGGGGCGAATTCGTGCATGTCGACGATCGGCGGATAATCGCTGCCCGGTGGCGAGGCGAAGCAATAGCCGAAGCGCTGGCGGAGCGTCGCGGCGGTGATGTCGTCGGCATGGACGGCGATGCGGCGGCGCATGGCGAGCACGATCGGCCGGAGATCGTCGATGCCATGGGTGTGGTCGGCGTGATCATGGGTGTAGAGCACCGCATCAAGCCGCGTCACACCGGCGCCGATCAGCTGCTCGCGCAGGTCCGGGCCGGTGTCGATCAGCACGGTAGTCACACCGCCGGGGCCGGTCTGTTCGATGAGGATCGAGCAACGGCGGCGACGGTTGCGCGGTTCTGCGGGATCGCAGGCGCCCCAGCCCTGGCCAGCCCGCGGAACGCCGCCCGATGAGCCGCATCCCAGGATGGTCACGACAAGGCCCATGGTGGACCTCAGGCCGAAAGGCGCTGGAGCGGATCGGCCTTGGCGAAAAGCCGGTAGAAGTTCGCCGTCGTCTGCCGCGCCATCTCCTCGGGCGTCAGGCCGACGGCCTCGGCGACCACCTTGCCGGTTTCCACCACGTAGGACGGCTCGTTGGTCTTGCCGCGGAACTTGCCCGGCGCGAGGTATGGCGCGTCGGTTTCAACGAGGATGCGGTCGACCGGCAACTCGCGGGCGAGATCGCGCAGGTTCTGGGCGCTCTTGTAGGTGGCGATGCCTGAGAACGACACGTAGAGGCCGAGCTCGATGCCGGTTATGGCCAGCTCTCGCGAGCCGGTGAAGCAGTGGAGAACGGCGGCAAAGGCCCCCTTCCCCATTTCCTCGGTCAGGATGTCGGCGACCTTGGCGTCGGCCTCGCGCGCGTGGATGACGAGCGGCAGTCCGCTCGCCCGCGCGGCGGCGATATGGGTGCGGAAGCCCTGTTCCTGCGCCTCGCGGGGCGACTTGTCGTAGAACCAGTCGAGCCCGGCCTCGCCGATGGCGATGACCTTGGGATGGCCCGCGAGCGCCACGAGATCCTCGGCGGTGACGTCGAGCTCCTCATGGGCATTGTGAGGATGGGTGCCGACCGAGCACCAGATGCCGTCATGGGCCTCGGCAATGGCGCGGATGCCATCGAAGCGGCGCACGCGGGTCGAGATCGTCACCATGGCCTTCAGGCCCGCGTCGACCGCACGGCCGATCAGGCCCTGCCGGTCGGCGGCGAGCTCCGGGAAGTCCAGGTGACAATGGCTGTCGACCCACATCAGGCCGCGGGCTCCGCATCGACATAGCGCGGGAACACGCCGACCGGCGGCGGTAGCGCCGTTCCGGGCACCAGGCGGGTGTCGAGCGCGGCGAAATCGCGGGCGTCCTCAGGCACGGCCAGGAGGTCGAGCAGCTTCGGCGCGCCGAGCGGGATCGCGGGCGCCGCGAGGATTGCCGCCTTCCGGATCACCTCGGCGGTGACATAGAGCACGGTTTCCATGCGAGCCGGGTCCGTCTTGCGCAGCGCCCAGGGCGCCTGCGCGGCAAAATAGCGGTTCGCCTCGCCAACCACCGCCCAGACGGCCTCCAGCCAGCGATGGATCTGCTGGCTCGCCATGGCCTCGCGCGAGATCGCCAGCATGCCGTCGGCAGCGGCGAGGATCGCCTCGTCCTCGGGGGTGAAGGGCCCGGGCGTCGGCAGAACGCCGTCGCAGTTCTTGGCGATCATCGACAGCGACCGCTGGGCGAGGTTGCCGATGTCGTTGGCGAGGTCGGCATTGGTGCGGGCGACGATGGCCTCGTGCGAATAGGAGCCGTCATTGCCGAAGGCCACTTCGCGCAGCAGGAAGTAGCGCATGGCATCGACGCCATAGGTCTCGGCCATCCCGAAGGGATCGACGACATTGCCGAGCGACTTCGACATTTTCTCGCCGCGGTTGAACAGGAAGCCGTGGCCATAGACGCGCTTCGGCAGGGCTAAGCCCGCCGACATCAGGAAGGCCGGCCAGTAGACGGCATGGAAGCGGACGATGTCCTTGCCGATGACGTGGAGGTCGGCTGGCCAAAAGGCCCAGCGCGGGTTGCTCTCGTCGGGAAAGCCGGCGGCGGTGATGTAGTTGGTCAGCGCGTCGACCCAGACATACATGACGTGGCCGTCGGCGCCGGGCACCGGCACGCCCCAGTCGAAGGTGGTGCGCGACACCGAAAGGTCGGTGAGCCCGCTCTTCACGAAGCTGATGACCTCGTTGAAGCGCGTGTCGGGGCCGACGAAGTCGGGATTGGCCTCATAGAAGGCCAGCAGCTTGTCCTGGTACTTGGACAGGCGGAAGAAATAGGTCTCCTCCTTGGTCCACTCGACCGGTGTCCCCTGCCCTCCGACGCGCACGCCCTCGGCATTCACCGAGGTTTCGTCCTCGTTGTAGAAGGCCTCGTCGCGGACCGAGTACCAGCCCTCGTAGCCGCCGAGATAGATGTCGCCGGCCGCGACCATGCGCTCCCAGATCGCCTGGCTCGCCGTGTAATGGCGCGGCTCGGTGGTGCGGATGAAGTCGTCGTTGGAGATGGCCAGCGCCTGCGCCATCGCGCGGAACCGGTCGGAGTTGCGGTCGGCCAAGGCGCGGGCCGTCAGCCCCTCGCGCTCGGCGGTCTGGACCATCTTCAGGCCATGCTCGTCGGTGCCGGTGAGGAAGAAGACGTCGCGGCCGTCGGCGCGCATGAAGCGGGCGATCGCGTCGGTCGCGATGACCTCGTAGGCGTGGCCGATATGCGGGGCGCCGTTCGGATAGGAAATGGCGGTCGTGACGTAGAAGCGTTGCTTCGACATGGCGGTAATGGCGATCCGGGGTCAGGCGTGCCGCCGGCCGGCCTCGGCAAGCCAGCCGAAAACCTGGAAAACGAAGGGCTTGCGTTCGAGGTTGAACGTGCGCACCTGCGCCGCGGTAGCCTCGACCTTCTCCCATACCTCGGCATGGGGTGCAAGGCGACGCGCCCCCTCGCCCGCAGCGCGGCGAACCTCGCCGTGAACGTGGTTGAAGACCATGCGCAGGAACAGGTCGAAGAGCGCATCGTCGCGCCGCGCGAGCTTGTCGCCGAGGGCGTGGATGGCCATCGGATCCGGCTCGGGCAAGGCGCCGAGCAGCCGCTCGACCTCTCCGGCAAAGCCGTCCTGCGCGCCTTCCGCGAGTTCCAGCGCCCGCCGCAGGCTGCCGTCGGCATGGGCGGCGATGCGGGCGGCCTCGTCCGTGGGCAGGCGGATGTCGTCGAAGGTGCCGAGACCCTCGGCGATCTCCTCCGGGGTCAGCGGCGCCAGCGAGAGCACGCGGCAGCGCGAGCGGATGGTCGGCAAAAGCCGACCGGGCATATGGGCGAGGATGAGGAAGAGCGAGCGCGGCGGCGGCTCCTCCAGGAGCTTCAGCAGCGCGTTGGCGCTGGAGCGGTTGAGGTCGTCGGCGGCGTCGACGATGCAGATGCGCCAGCCCCCCTCGCCCGCCGTCGAGCCAAAGAAGCGGACGATCTCGCGCATGGCGTCGACGGAAATGTCCTGCGGGATCTTGTCCTTGCCTGGCGCGGCAATGCGGCGGAGCGCCAGGAGATCGGGATGGGAGCCAGCGACGATGCGCCGGGCCACCGGATGATCCGCGGCAACGGCAAGGTCCCGGGTCGACGGGGGGATGGCATCGGGGCGCGGATGGGCGAGGACGAACCGGGCGAAACGGTAGGCGAGTGTGGCCTTGCCGATGCCTTCCGGCCCGCCGATCAGCCAGGCATGGTGCATGCGCGGGCCGCGATAGGCGTCGAGCAGCTGCCGTTCCGCCTCATGGTGGCCCATGAGGATGGTGCGCTCGCGCGGATGCGGCGCGCCGTCCAGCCGGTCGGCGGCATTCTCCTCGATCATGAGGCCACCAGCCGTGCGCCGATGTCGAAGCGCTCGATGACCGCGGCGCGGATCGCCTCGGTCACGGCATCCGCATCGGCCGAGGCATCGATGAGCCGGCACCGCTCCGGCTCGGCCCGGGCAATGGCCTTGAAGCCTTGGCGCAGCTTGGTGTGGAAGGCGACGCCTTCCTTCTCGAAGCGGTCGGCTGCATTGCCGCGGCTCGCCACGCGGGCAAGGCCCACCTTCGCCGGCAGGTCGAGGATGAGGGTGAGGTCCGGCCGGTTCTCACCGACCGTCACGCGTTCGATGGCGAGGACAAGGTCCATCGGTACGCGTCCCGCATGGCCCTGATAGACCCGGGTGGAATCGGCGAAACGGTCGCAGATCACCCAGGCGCCGCGGGTCAGCGCCGGCAGGATGGTGACGTCGAGATGATCACGGCGGGCCGCGGCGAAGAGCATGGTCTCGGCCTCGGGGCCGAAGGGCTCGGCGCCACCGGCGAGCAGGACATGGCGGAGCACCTCGGCGCCCGGCGAGCCGCCGGGCTCGCGCGTCAGCACGACCTCGATGCCCTTCTGCTCGAGGAAGGCGGCAAGGCGCCGCGCCTGCGTCGACTTTCCCGCGCCCTCCCCGCCTTCCAGCGTGATGAAACGGCCGCGCGCGGTCGCTGTCGGCGCCGGTTCGGTCACGGACGCGCGGTCCCGGTGCGGATCCAGCCGGTGGCGAGCTCCCAGGCACCCTGCAGGGCGCGCTGGCTGAGCGTGCCGGTGCCGACATCGGCCGCGGCAAAAACAGGAACTTCCAGCGCCACCTGGCTGCCGCGCAGGACGCGCAGCATGCCGACCTCGGCGCCCTGGCGTACCGGTGCGCGCACGGGGCCGCGATAGACGATCTGCGCGGTGACCCGGTCGGACTGGCCGCGCGGCAGGAGGAGGCGCACCGGCTTGCCGGCGGTCACCGGAACCGTTCCCTGGGAGCCGCCGAAGACCGCGACATCGCCGATCATCTCATTTTCCTGAAAGAGGTCGCGCAATTCGAAGGAGCGGAAGCCCCAGTCCAGCAGCTTGCGGGCCTCGTTGGAGCGCTCCTGCAGCGATCGGGCGCCCATGACGACGACGATGAGCCGCTGGCCGTTCTGCACCGCCGAGCCCGCGAGGTTGAAGCCAGCCTCCTCGATATAGCCGGTCTTCAGGCCGTCGGCGCCCGGATAGGTGCCGAGCAGCGGGTTGCGATTCTGCTGGCGGATGCCGCCCCAGGTGAACTCGCGCTCGCCGTAGAGGCCGTAGTGCTCGGGATGGGCGCGGATGATATGGTCGGCGAGCCGCGCGATCTCGCGGGCCGTTGAGCGCTGCTCGGGATCGGGAAGACCGGTGGAATTGCGGAAGACAGAGCGCGTCAGCCCGAGGGCACGGGCGCGGCTGTTCATCACGGGAATGAAATTGGCCTCGGTTCCCGAAACGGCCTCGGCGAGCGCGATGGAGGCGTCGTTGCCGGACTGGATGACCACGCCGCGCATCAGGTCCTGCACCTTCACGCGGGAGTTCACGGCCGCATACATGGAGGAGGTGCGCGACGGGGCCCCTCCCCGCCGCCAAGCGTCCTCGCTGATGACGACCTCCTGGTCGAGGCGAAGCCGGCCCTGCCGCAGTTCCTCGAAGATGACCGCCATGGTCATCAGCTTGGCGAGGCTGGCCGGGGCCTGCAGCTCATCGGCCGCCTTCTCGAAGAGCACGGACTGGGTGCCCACGTCGAAAAGGATGGCATTGCGGACGGTGGTCTGGAAATTGTCCTGAGCCGCCGCTGGGGTGGCCACAGCCCAAACGGCGACGGCAAGCGTCGTCAAGGCGAGTCGCAGGCTCACGATGGCACTCCTCCCGCCCCATGGATGGGGCGGGCGCGACACGAAATCAAGCTGGGTCAGTACAGCGAACCGAAGCCGAGCGAAGCCCGGACCGGAGCGCCGCCCGGCATGGCGGCAATCGCCGGTGCGGCGGGCCGCGGCGGCGCGAAGGCGTTGGCCGCCGGCACGGTGACGGGCCGCGACGAGGCCGTGGCGAGCACGGGGGCGGACGGCTGGGGCGCGGCGGTCGGGGCCGGCGTCGCGACGACGGTCACCGTTGCCGGGGCGACCTGCGCCGGCGCGTTGGACCGGGCGACGACCGTGGTGGCGACGGGCGCGGCGGGCACGGCCTCGCGCAGGCCCGGACGCTCCATCGGCAACGGCGCCGAGGCCATGGTGATCGGGGCGGAAGCCGCGACCGGTGCAGCAGCGACCGGTGCGGGCGTCGGCGCGAAGGGATTGGGCTGAACGAGGTCAGGATTGACGGCGCCGGGAGCGCTGGGGGCGGCAGTCGTATCCTGGCGGAAGAAGGCGAAGCCCTGGGCGGGCTGTTCCTGTGGCGCGGGCAGCGGGGCCGCGGCGACGGGAATGGCGACCGGCGTCGTGGCGGCGGCAGGCGCCGGGCGCGGAGCCGGATCCGGCACGGTCTGCGGCGCGGCCGAGGCGATCATGGTGGCGGGGGCGCCGCCCACCGGACGCGGCGCCGGCGAACCGTCGGTGCGCAGGGTCGCCAGCAGCATGCGGTCATCGGAGCCCTCGATGGGCGCGCGGCCGACATATTCGACGCGGACGCGGGCGAGGCCCTGACCGCGGAAATTGAGGAGGTGCGAGGCGCGGTGCGACAGGTCGATGACGCGGTTGCCATGGAACGGGCCGCGGTCGTTGACGCGGACGATAAGCGAATGGCCATTGGTCAGGTTGGTGACGCGGGCATAGCTCGGCATCGGCATGGTGCGGTGCGCGGCCGACAGCGAGTTCATGTCATAGACCTCGCCATTGGCGGTGAGGCGGCCATGGAACTGGCGCCCGTACCAGGAGGCGATGCCCGATTCGGTGTGCCCCTCGCGCTTCTCAAAGGGCGTGTAGGTGCGGCCGGCGACGCGATAGGGCCGGCCGACGCGGTAGACGCCGCCGCCCCGCGGAACGGACTCGCCGTCGGCGACGACGCGCGGGCTCGAACTCACGCCATACTGGGAATTGAACCGGTCAACGGGACCGCCGGACGAAGCGGTCTGGCTGTTGCAGCCCCCGAGCGCGAGCCCCAGGCCGCAGAGCGCCGTGCAAGCCAGGACGCGATGGCGCATCCCCATGGCGGAAACGGACACGCGCAGGCCCTCGCCGATCGCCGAAGAGTTCAAGCTGGTCGCTCCATGCTGCGCGGGACCAGCCCGCTCCGCTTCGGCATCCTTAGCCGACGCCGTCCCGATGCGCCAGTGTGGTGGCAAATGGGACGAATTCGTGACGTTGCCATCATCCTGCCCGATGATGGTTATGCGGCCATTAACCGTGGATTGAGGCGGGGTTGCCCGCTGCGCCGTGGCGGATGGGGTGAGATTCGAACTCACGGTGAGCTTGCACCCACGGCGGTTTTCAAGACCGCTGCCTTAAACCACTCGGCCACCCATCCGCATCGCGCGCGGCGAGCGCTTGTCTAGGGCGCGGCGGGCCGGGGCGTCAACGTGGCGACGTCAGGCCGTGTCCATGGGGGATTGCCTGCAACGAAAGACCCCGCCGCCAGGTGGCGACGGGGTCGGTGTTCAGGCCATGGCGGCCGTCAGAAGCGGCAGACGCGCTCGCCCCAGCGGTTGATCCAGCAGCGGCGCACCGGGCGGAAGGGACGCGGGCCGTAGAAGCCATAGGGGCGATAGGGCCGGTAGTAGCGGCGGCGGCGCCAGCCGGGACCCGGGCCGTAGCCATAACCATAGCCCCACTGCATTTCGAGGGGGGCGCCGGCCGGCGTTGCGGCAGGGGTGGCAGCAGCCGCGGCAACCGGAGCGGCCATGGCGGCGGAGCTGAGGGCGCCCGCGGCGACGACGCCGCCGGCCAGGGTGCCGAAGAAAACACGACGGTCCATGAGATCCTCCTTGAGATCGACGGCGTGATGCTGCGCCGTGGCATTTGAACGCATGATGAACCGAGAGGTTCGGTTTCGTTCAGATCGCGGCAGGGCGTGTCACGTTCGCCTGCCGTGGACCTTGCATCAGGCCGCCGGAGGGCGCGCTGATCCGCATCAATCCGGGCGGTTTTCCTTGTCGATCGCCGCTCTTTCGCCTATTGGCGGCCCCTGCCCGTCCCGAGAACCCCGATGACCGACACCGCCGCACCGCCGCGCGAGGATCGCGCCGCTCCGAAGATCTCCTTCGTCTCGCTCGGCTGCCCGAAGGCGCTGGTCGATTCCGAGCGGATCATCACGCGCCTGCGCGCCGAAGGCTATGAGCTGTCGCGCAGCCACCAGGGCGCGGACCTGGTACTGGTCAACACCTGCGGCTTCCTCGATTCGGCCAAGGCCGAGAGCCTCGCTGCCATCGGCGATGCCCTGAAGGAGAACGGCCGCGTCATCGTCACGGGTTGCATGGGCGCCGAGCCCGAGCAGATCCGCGCGGTGCATCCGAGCGTGCTGTCGATCACCGGCCCGCAGCAATATGAGAGCGTGCTCGCCGCCGTCCACGAGGCCGCCCCGCCGAAGCACGACCCGTTCCTCGATCTCGTGCCGCCGCAGGGCATCAAGCTGACGCCGCGCCACTACGCCTATCTGAAGATTTCCGAGGGCTGCAACAACCGCTGCACCTTCTGCATCATCCCGAAGCTGCGCGGCGACCTTGTCTCCCGCCCGCTCGGCGAGGTGATGCGCGAGGCGGAGAAGCTGGTGGCGGCCGGGGTCAAGGAGATCCTCGTCGTCAGCCAGGACACCTCCGCCTATGGCATCGACGTCAAATATGCGGAGAGCCAGTGGCGCAACCGCACCTGGCGCACGAAGTTCCTCGACCTTGCGACCGCGTTGGGCGAACTCGGCGTCTGGGTGCGCCTCCAGTATGTCTATCCCTATCCGCACGTGGACGAGGTCATCCCGCTGATGGCCGAGGGCAAGGTGCTGCCCTACATCGACATTCCCTTCCAGCACGCCCATCCCGACGTTCTGCGCCGGATGAAGCGGCCGGCGCATCAGGAGAAGACGGCCGAGCGCATCCGTCGCTGGCGCGAGATCTGCCCGGACCTCACCATCCGCTCGACCTTCATCGTCGGCTTCCCCGGCGAGACCGAGGAGGAATTCGAGTTCCTGCTCGACTGGCTCGACGAGGTCGGCCTCGATCGCGTCGGCTGCTTCAAATACGAGCCGGTCGCGGGCGCGACGTCCAACGACCTTGCCGGCCATGTGCCGCCCGAGGTCATGGACCGGCGCTGGAACCGCTTCATGAAGAAGCAGGCGGAGATTTCGGCCCGCCGGATCAAGCGCAAGGTCGGCACGCGCCAGCAGGTGATCGTCGACGAGGTCGGCCCGACCGTGGTCAAGGCGCGGTCCAAGGGCGATGCGCCGGAAATCGACGGCTCCGTCTTCATCCACACCAAGCGCCGACTCGCCGTGGGCGACCTCCTCACGGTGAAGATCGACCGCGCCTCGGAATACGATCTGTTCGCGAGCTTGTGACCGCGCGGAGCAGTCCGGTAGCCGGGAATTAACCACTTTCGGCCATGATCCGGCCCCGGTTGGTGTGGGGCGTGCGCGTTCCTGGGCCGTGGGTGGTGCAGTGCGGCAACAGTCGCCGCCGCAACGCCCCCGTCTCACGGTTTCGTCATGTATCGCGCCGGCCCCCGGTGCTAACGACCCGGTCCTGATTTCCATACGAGACGGCGTGGCCGGGCCTTGGACGAGGCGCGGAACCAATCGGCCGGCTCGCTGTTCAGAGGCGTATGATGACGATCGACCGACGTTTCCTCGTCCTGGGGGCTCCCTTCATCCTCGGTGCCTGCGCCACGCGGCGCGAGGAGCTGGCCGTCGAGACCCCGCGCTTCGACCCCTACTACACGGCCATGTATGGCGAGGTTCCGGGCGAGCCCTATCCGGTTCCCGCCATCGACCTGTCGCAGGTCGACGAGCGCTGGTGGCGCCGCGAGGTTCCCTATCGCGGCCGTGAATATCCCGGCACGATCGTCGTCGATCCGACCTCCCGCTACGCCTATCTCGTGCTCGAGGGCGGCCGCGCCATGCGCTACGGCGTTGGTGTCGGCAAGGAAGAGGGCTTCAACCTCACCGGCATCGCGCGCATCGGCCGCAAGGCTGCCTGGCCGCGCTGGACCCCGACCCGCGACATGATCCGCCGCGAGCCCGAGCGCTACGGCCCCTATGCCGGCGGCCTGCCGCCGGGGCCTGAGAACCCGCTCGGCCCCCGTGCGCTCTATCTCTATCGCGGCGACCAGGACACGCTCTATCGCCTGCACGGCACGATCGAGCCCTGGACCATTGGCACGCAGGTGTCGTCTGGCTGCATCCGCTTCATGAACCAGGACATCATCGACCTGTTCAACCGCGTGCCGGTGGGGTCCACCGCCATCGTTCTGCCGTCGGGCACGACTGTCACCAGCTGACGCGGCCGACAGGCTTTAGAATGCAAAAGGCCGGCTGCACGCCGGCCTTTTCTTTTGGGCCATCGCCCCCTGGTGCGGACGCTCGTCACAGACCGTGACGGGACCGGAGTCCTGCGGACAACGGTCCTGTCGCCTCAGGTGTGGACCACCCGGCCATAAGCGTCCAGGACGCTCTCGTGCATCATTTCCGACAGGGTCGGATGCGGGAAGACCGTGTGGATGAGCTCTTCCTCGGTCGTCTCGCAGTTCATCGCGACGACGAAGCCCTGGATGAGCTCGGTCACCTCGGCGCCGATCATGTGGGCGCCGATGAGCTTGCCGGTCTTGGCGTCGAAGATGGTCTTCACCAGGCCGTCCGGCTCGCCCAGCGCGATGGCCTTGCCGTTGCCGATGAAGGGGAAACGGCCGACCTTGAGGCTGTAGCCGGCTTCCTTGGCCTTGGCCTCGGTGAGGCCGACCGAGGCCACCTGCGGGTGGCAATAGGTGCAGCCGGGGATCATCAGCTTGTCCATCGCGTGGGTGTGGAGGCCCTTGATGGTCTCGACGCAGATGACACCCTCGTGCTCTGCCTTGTGGGCGAGCATCGGCGGGCCGGCGACATCGCCGATGGCATAGATGCCGGCGACATTGGTGCGGCCGAGGCCGTCGGTCTTGATGGTGCCGCGGTCGAAGCCGACGCCGAGCGCCTCGAGGCCGAGGCCTTCGACATTGCCGACGACGCCGACGGCGGAGATGAGCCGCTCGGCGGTGAGGGTCTGCTTCGCGCCCTTCTCGTCCTCGAGCGTCGCCGTGACGCTGCTTGCGCCCTTCTCGACCTTCGTCACCTTGGTGGAGGTGAGGATCTTGATGCCCTGCTTCTCGAAGCGCTTGCGGGCAAGCGCCGAAATCTCGGCATCCTCCACCGGCATGATCTGCGGCAGGACCTCGACCACCGTCACCTCGGCGCCCATGGTGCGGTAGAAGGAGGCGAACTCGATGCCGATGGCGCCCGAACCCATGACGATCAGGCTCTTCGGCATGGCCTCGGGCTTCATCGCCTCGAAATAGGTCCAGATCAGCTTGCCGTCGGGCTCGATGCCCGGCAGCACGCGCGGCCGCGCACCGGTGGCGACAATGATGTGCTTGGCCGGATAGGTGCCGGCCCCGAGCGTGCCCTTCGGCGGCGGGGTCTGCGGCTGGACGGCGGGCTTCGACGGCGCCGAGACGACGACCTGGCCGACCTTGGCGACCTTGGCCTCGCCCCAGATGACGTCGATCTTGTTCTTCTTCATCAGGAAGCCGATGCCGCCGTTGAGCTGGGCGGAGATGCCGCGCGAGCGCTTCACCACCGCGCCCATGTCGACGCTCATCGTGCCGTTCAGCGTCAGGCCGTAGTCCTTGGCGTGGGTGGCGTAGTGATAGATCTCCGCCGAGCGCAGCAGCGCCTTGGTGGGGATGCAGCCCCAGTTGAGGCAGATGCCGCCGAGATGCTCGCGCTCGACCACGGCCGTCTTGAAGCCGAGCTGCGCCGCGCGGATGGCCGCCACATAGCCGCCGGGGCCGCCGCCGATGACGATGATGTCGTAGCTGGACATGGATGACGCCTTTCGTGGGTCGATCTCACAGGAACATGAGGCGCGCCGTGCGGGCGCAGTCCTCGTTCATCTCGCCGAACAGGCCATCGGCTTCGGCATAGGCCTTGTCGAAGGGCTCGCGCGGCTGGGCATAGGTATCGCGGACGATCGCGAGGAGCTTCCAGGAGAGCTCGGTGTAGCGCTGGCGGACCGCGTCATCCCGAAAATTGGCGAGGAAGGTGCCGAGCGCGCCGAACTTGAAGACATTGGCCTCGGCGTCCCGGCGCATCATGGCATCGACCGCTTCCGTTCCGCGCGCCGCATGGGCCTCGTGCATGGCCATGGCCCGCAGTCGGATCTGGAAATAGGCGTCGATGATGTCCCGGCAGGTCCTCAGATACTCGCCGCGCAGCACGTTGCGCTGCACGACGTCGAGGTTGCGCGAGTAGTTGAAGCTCTGGAAGAACGATGAGGCCATGGCGAGGGTTGCCACCACGATGGACACGAGGGTCAACCGCGAGCCCATCGCCCGCCTCACACCAGCATGCTGATGGGGTTCTCGACATAGCCCTTGAAGGCCGAGAGCAGTTCGGCACCCAGCGCCCCGTCCACCGCGCGGTGGTCGGTGGAGAGCGTGACGCTCATCACGGTCGCCACCGCCGGCGCATCATTCTTCACGACGATGCGCTTCTCGCCGGCGCCGACCGCCAGGATAATGGCGTGCGGAGGGTTGATGACGGCGGCAAAGTCCTTGATGCCGAACATGCCGAGATTGGACACAGCCGAGGAGCCGCCCTGGTATTCCTCGGGCTTCAGCTTGCGATTGCGGGCCCGCGCCGCGAGGTCCTTCATCTCGTTGGAGATGACCGAGAGCGGCTTGTGGCAGGCATCGCGCACCACCGGGGTGATGAGGCCGCCCGGGATCGACACGGCGACGCCGATATCGGCGTGCTTGTGCTTGAGCATCGCGCCATCGGTCCAGGTGACATTGGCATCCGGCACGGCGCGCAGCGCCATGGCGAGCGCCTTGATGATCATGTCGTTGACCGAGAGCTTGTAAGCCGGCTTTCCATCGGTCAGCGGCGCGCCCTTGTTGATCTGCTCGCGCAGGGCGAGGAGCGCATCGAGCTCGCAGTCGAGAGTCAGGTAGAAATGCGGGATCGTCGACTTCGCCTCGGTGAGGCGACGGGCGATGACCTTGCGCATGTTGTCGTGCGGGATCTCCTCGAAGGAGCCGGGCTCGAACAGCTTCTTGACCTGCTCGTCCGAAGGACCGGCGACCGGCGCAGGCTTCGGGGCGGAGGGAGCGGCAGCCGCGGCCGGCGCCGGGGCCGCCTTGGCCGTGCCGCCGGCGAGCGCCGACTTCACGTCACGCTCGACAATGCGGCCATGCGGGCCGGTGCCGGCGACCTTCGACAGGTCGATGCCCTCAAGCTTGGCAATGCGCTTGGCAAGGGGCGAGGCGAAGAGGCGGAGGCCGGAGGCGGCCTGGGCGATGCTGGCAGGGGCCGGCGGAGGCGCCGCGGCAGCAACCGGCGCCGGCTCCGCCTTGGCCGGAGCCGGTGCGGCAGCGGCCGGGGCGGCAGCGGCGGGCTTCGAGGCCCCTGCCCCGCCGGCGGCGGCCTTCACATCCTCGCCCTCACCGGCAATCACGGCGATGAGCTGGTTCACCGGCACGTCCTGCGAGCCCTCGGGGACGATGATCTTGGCGAGGATGCCCTCGTCCACCGCCTCGACCTCCATCGTGGCCTTGTCGGTCTCGATCTCGGCGATGACGTCGCCGGCCTTGATGGCGTCGCCTTCCTTCTTCAGCCACTTGGCGAGGTTCCCCTTCTCCATGGTCGGGGACAGCGCGGGCATCAGGATGTCGATCGGCATGGCGGCCTCGATGTCAGGCGGCGGAAGGGATGGTCGCAGGGCGCTCGAACCGCGTCATGGCCGGGCTTGTCCCGGCCATCCACGACTTGAACACGTCGCGAGAAGATAAGTCGTGGATGCCCTGGACAAGCCCGGGCATGACGGAGAGCGTATTGCAGAACCCGAGCAAGCTCCCCTCCTCAACTGATGGCTGTGGTGGTGCCCGGATCGGTCGGGCTGTCGAGTTCGGCATCCAGCATGTTGCGGATGCGGTCGAGGGTCAGGTCCTCGGAGGCGCCCGTCTCCATGGCGTGGATGCGGGCGACATGGCGGGCAATGTCGGCGAGGACCATGCCCCAGGCCTGGGCGTCGTCGAAGGCGCGGCGCACCGAAATGTGCAGGCCCCCCTCGACGATGCCGGCGCGCAGGATCTCGACGCCGCCATTCTCGAGGGCGGCCGGCGGGATGGCGAGGGCTTCGAAGGGCGCCGTCATTTCTTCAACTGCCAAACGCCCTTACCGCCGCGACGGCCGTAGGACAGCTTGCCAAGGTCGCGTAACCGCTGAGCCGCCCATCGCGTCTCATACTGCCACGTGAAGAATAGATCACCAGATGCGCGAAGCTCGTCCTCGTGGTCACGCCAGATAAGCTTCGCGACTTCGACAACCGTTCCGGTGCCGCCCAGCTCATCCAACGCCTTCACGACAACATCAGGCAGGTCTGCGCGATGCATGGGTGCCTCAGCTGTAGGTGACGGACTTCACCGCCTCGATGACCTCGGCCACCGACGGTAGCGCCAGCTTCTCGAGGTTGGCGGCATAGGGCATGGGCACGTCCTTGCCGGAGACGCGGGCGGGCGGCGCGTCGAGATAGTCGAAGGCGCGCTCGACCACGCGGGCGGTGATCTCGGCGCCGACGCCGGACTGCTGCCAGCCCTCCTCGACCGTGACCAGGCGGCCGGTCTTCATCACCGAGGCGACGATCGTCTCGGTGTCGAGCGGGCGCAGCGAGCGCAGGTCGATCACCTCGGCGTCGATGCCGAGCTTTTCGAGCTCGGCCGCCGCCTTGGTGGCGTAGGTCATGCCGATGGACCAGGAGACGATCGTCACGTCCTTGCCGGGGCGGTGGATGCGCGCCTTGCCGATGGGCAGGACGAAGTCATCGAGCTTCGGCACCTCGAAGCTCTGCCCGTAGAGGATCTCGTTCTCGAGAAAGATGACCGGGTTGGGGTCGCGGATCGCGGCCTTGAGCAGGCCCTTGGCATCGGCGGCCGTGTAGGGCGCGACGACCTTGAGGCCGGGAATGTGCGAGTACCAGGCCGAATAGTCCTGGCTGTGCTGGGCGGCAACGCGCGCCGCGGCTCCGTTCGGCCCGCGGAAGACGATGGGGCAGCCCATCTGGCCGCCGGACATGTAGAGCGTCTTGGCGGCGGAGTTGATGATCTGGTCGATCGCCTGCATGGCGAAGTTGAAGGTCATGAACTCGACGATCGGCTTCAGACCAGTGAAGGCCGCGCCGACGCCGATGCCGGCGAAGCCATGCTCGGTGATGGGCGTGTCGATTACCCGGCGGGCGCCGAACTCCTGCAGCAGCCCCTGCGTGATCTTGTAGGCGCCCTGGTACTCCGCGACCTCCTCACCCATGACGAAGACGGCGTCGTCCTTGCGCATTTCCTCGGCCATGGCGTCGCGCAAGGCCTCGCGGACGGTCATGGTGACCATCTCGGTGCCGGCCGGCACGTCCGGATCGGCAGCGACAGAGGCCACCGGGGCCGCAGAAGCGACCACGGCGGGAGCCGCCGGCGGGGCAGCCTCCGGGGCCGGCGGGGCCTTGGCGGCCGGCGCCGGTGCGCTGCCGGCGGAGGCGTCCTCGCCCTCCTGGGTCAGCACGGCGATGATCTCGTTGACGGCGACGTCCTGCGAGCCCTCGGGGATGAGGATCTTCGCGAGGATGCCCTCGTCCACCGCCTCGACCTCCATGGTGGCCTTGTCGGTCTCGATCTCGGCGATGACGTCGCCGGGCTTGACCTTGTCGCCTTCCTTCTTGGTCCACTTGGCGAGATTGCCCTTCTCCATCGTGGGCGACAGCGCCGGCATCAGGATGTTGACAGGCATGGATGGCTTCCGATCAGGAGGTCAGGAACAGGTGGCGCCGGCTCGGGGCCCGGCGGAGGCGGCCGCGTCTGCCGCGGCCGGGCCAGATCACTTCAGGATGTCGGTCCACAGCTCGGACGGATCCGGCTCGGGATCGTTGGTGGCGAATTCCGCGCTCTCGGCGACGATGTCGCGGACGCTGGCGTCGATCGCCTTCAGCTCGTCCTCCGAGACCTTCCAGTCCTTGAGGAGTCGCTCGCGCACCTGCTCGATCGGGTCATGCTCGGTGCGCATCTTCTGCACCTCGTCCTTCGAGCGGTACTTGGCCGGGTCCGACATGGAGTGGCCGCGATAGCGGTAGGTCTGCATCTCCAGGATGTAGGGGCCCTTGCCGGAGCGGCACCATTCCATGGCGCGCAGGCCGGCGGCGTAGGTCTCGCGGATGTCCATGCCGTCGACCTGCTCGCCGGGGATGTTGAAGGACAGGCCGCGCTTCGAGAAGTCCGTCTGCGCCGAGGCGCGGGTCACCGCCGTGCCCATGGCGTAGCGGTTGTTCTCGATGATGTAGATGACCGGCAGCTTCCAGAGCGCGGCCATGTTGAAGCTCTCGTAGACCTGGCCCTGGTTGGCCGCGCCGTCGCCGAAATAGGTCAGCGAGACGTTGTCGTTGCCGCGGTAGCGGTTGGCGAAGGCGAGGCCGGTGCCGAGCGAGACCTGCGCGCCGACGATGCCGTGGCCGCCGTAGAAGTGCTTCTCGGCGGAGAACATGTGCATCGAGCCGCCCTTGCCGCGCGAATAGCCGCCGCGGCGTCCGGTGAGCTCGGCCATGACGCCGTTGGCGCTCATGCCCGTGGCGAGCATGTGGCCGTGGTCACGATAGCCGGTGATGACCTGGTCGCCCTGCTTGGACGCCATCTGCATGCCGACCACGACGGCTTCCTGGCCGATGTAGAGGTGGCAGAAGCCGCCGATGAGGCCCATGCCGTACATCTGGCCGGCCTTCTCCTCGAAGCGGCGGATCAGCAGCATCTCGCGATAGGCGGAGAGCTCCTGGTCGCGGGTGAGCAGAGGCGTCTTGCCGGAAGCCCTGGCCGCGGCCTTTCCGGCCGCCGCTTTGCTGACCGCCGCCTTCGCCGCCGGTTTCGCGGCGGCCGGTGCCGTCTTGGTCCGGGTTGCAGCCATCGGTGTCCCCTTCGCATTCGGATGCTGCATCAGATGTAGCGGTTGAATGCGACGCTGCAAAGAGAGGGGGGCATGACGTTGTGCACCGCACAAACCATTGGCATTGCAGCGCAATCAGGGGCTTAACCTGAAAACGGTTCAGAGCCGACCATCAACCAATATTCGGTTCACGAGCGCTCAGCGACGCCGCATCACCAGAACGAGGTCGCGCGGATCGGCGAAGTTCAGGATCTCGCGGGCGCGCTCGTCCAGCATGTCGGGGTCGATGGCATCGGAGCGCAGCAGGGCGACCCGGCGCGCGACCTCCGTCTTCTCCTTGCGGAGGACGGCGAGCTGGCCGTTCAGGTCCTCGATCTGGCCGAGGAACTGCTGCTTGGCGTGGATGCCGTGTTCGCCGTGATAGGCGTGGAAGCCGAAATAGGCGATCAGCGCCGCCGCGACGGCATAGAGCCCCATCGCCTGAAGGATTCGCTGACGTCTCGTGCGCACGACCATGACGCGATCATGCGCGCGTCGCGGTTTCGGGACGGTTAACCGGCGCTGAAGGCGATGGGCGACCCGTGCCGGCCATGGCCGCGACGAGCAGGCCGGTGACGATGCCGGCGACGCCCAAGGCTGCGAGCGGGCTCGGCACCTCGCCGAGGGCGGGGATGCCGATCAGTGTGCCGAGGACCGGGATCATCGGCGGGAAACGCGCCGCGAGCGCAACGCCGAGCGTGCGGGTGCCGTAGGTCCACAGCAGCAGGCCGATGGCGATGTTGAGGATGCCCTGGTTGATGCCGTGGAACAGGATGATGGGCCAGGCGACGGCCCCCAATCCCGGCGACAGCAACAGGACATAGGCCGGCAGGAAGGTCGCCGCCGACAGCACCGAGACAACCGCCGCGCCGGTAACCGAGGGCACCATCCAGCGGCCGCAGAGCCAGGTGAACACACCCCAGCCGATGCCGCAGAGGACGAAGAGCACGTCACCGAACAGCGTCATGGCGCCCTGCAGGCCGGTCGAGCCGGCAATGGCGATGGCGGCGAGCCCCGACAGGACGATGGCGAAGCCGATGGCCGCGCCTGCGGGAATGCGCGCGCGCATGCCGAGATAGGCGAGCGTCGTCGCGGTGACCGCGACCATGCCCGGCTGGATCGCCGAGGCATGGGCGGCCGGGGCATAGTTGAGGCCGATATTGGAAATGACCGTCAGCGGCACGCCGCCGGTGATGCCGAGGATGAGGCCCTTGCGCCAGCCGAGCCCGGCGCAGCTGCCGACGCCGGCGCGCAGGAAGAACGGCAGCATCACCGCTCCGGCGAAGATGAAGCGCAGCGCCGCCATGTCATAGGCCGACAGTCCCTGCTGCAGCCCCCAGCGCACCGAGACGAACTGGCCGCCATAGATGGTGACCGCCAGCGCCATGGCAGCGAGGGCGAGGGTGCGCGGCGGAAGGCTCGACAGGAAGGACGGCATCGCCCCGACCCTCGCGGGCTTCTCGCACCTGCACAATGGCGCATCCCGCAGGGCATCCATGTGGGAGGGTGGCGGATCCCGGCGCGCCTTCCTTCGTTGTCGCGGGCATGGCCTTCACGCCTGCGACGTGCTTACGCAATATGGCGGGTGCCAGCGAGGGGACGTTCTGCAATAGCGGGTGCGGAGGCTGGCGTTCGCGAACCCAGACGCCATGTCACGAGGAGAGACCGATGCCTGTCCGTTCCACCGTCATCGCGTTCTGCGCCCTCCTTGCCGCGCTGCCGCTGGGCGAAGCGCAGGCCCAGAAGCGGAACCCGCGCGAGCAGGAGACACTGACGATCGGGCGCATCTCGCCGCGCCAGATGGCGGCGGTGTTGCGGGAGCGCGGCAACCCCGCCGAGATCACCACCGACAACAACCGCACGCGGCTGACCACCGAGATCAGCGGGCTGCGGACGTCGGTGCATTTCTATTCGTGCAACGACGGCGGCTGCCAGTCGATCCAGTACCGGACGCTGTTCCGCCGCAACGAGCGCTTCACCCTCGCCTTCGTCAACGCCTGGAACTACGAGAAGCGCTTCGCCAAGGCCTATCTCGATCGCGACGGTGATCTCGTCCTCGAATGGGACGTCGACCTCGATGGCGGCGTCTCGGTCGCCTATGTCGCGGAAACCGTCTCGACCTTCCAGGCCATGCTCAACACCTTCGGCCGCTTCACCCCGGCCGATGGCGGAGCCTCGCCCGATGCCGGCAATACCGGACGCTCGCTCACCCCCGGCCAGTCCGGGGGCGCCGGCCGCTCGACGGCGCCGGGACGCGCTCCTGCCGAGGCCGCTCCGCCGGCCACCGGCGGCAAGGGCAGTTCCGGCGATGCGCCGGGCGAGCGGCGCACCTGACAGGCCCCTCCCCGGCCCCGAAACGGAAACGGCGGGCTTTTGGCCCGCCGTTCCGATCTTCAGAGCCGAGCAAAAGCTCAGGCGCGGATCTTCAGCGCCCGGCGGCCGGCATAATGGGCCTGCGGACCCAGCTCTTCCTCGATGCGGATCAGCTGGTTGTACTTGGCGGTGCGGTCGGAGCGGGCGAGCGAGCCGGTCTTGATCTGCCCGCAATTGGTGGCGACCGCGAGATCGGCGATCGTCGAGTCCTCGGTCTCGCCGGAGCGATGCGACATGACGGCGGTGTAGCCGGCATTGTGCGCCATGGAGACGGCCGCGAGGGTCTCGGTCAGCGTGCCGATCTGGTTCACCTTGACGAGGATCGAGTTGCCGAGGCCGGTCTCGATGCCCATGGACAGGCGCTTGGTGTTGGTCACGAAGAGGTCGTCGCCGACGAGCTGGCACTTCTTGCCGATGAGGTCGGTGAGGATCTTCCAGCCCTCGAGGTCGTCCTCCGACATGCCGTCCTCGATCGAGACGATCGGATAGTCGCCGACCAGCTTGGCGAGGTACTTGGCCTGGGCCTTGGGGTCGCGGGTCTTGCGCTCGCCCTCGTAGACATAGGCGCCGTCCTTGAAGAACTCGGTGGCGGCGCAGTCGAGCGCCAGCACGATGTCCTCGCCGGCCTTGTAGCCGGCCTTGTCGATGGCGGTCATGACGAAGTCGAGCGCGGCTTGCGCCGACTTGAGGTTCGGGGCGAAGCCGCCCTCGTCACCGACATTGGTGTTGTGGCCGTCGGCCTTCAGGGCGGCCTTCAGGGTGTGGAAGACCTCCGAGCCCATGCGCACAGCTTCGGCGAAGGTCTTGGCCCCCGCCGGCATGACCATGAACTCCTGGAAGTCGATGGGATTGTCGGCATGGGCGCCGCCATTGACGATGTTCATCATCGGCACGGGCAGGACATGGGCGAAGACGCCGCCGACATAGCGATAGAGCGGCAGCTCCCGCGAGATCGAGGCGGCGCGGGCGGTGGCGAGCGACACGCCGAGGATGGCGTTGGCGCCGAGGCGCGCCTTGTTCTCGGTGCCGTCGAGGGCGATCATCGCCGTGTCGATCTGCACCTGGTTGGTGGCGTCGAGGCCGGACAGGGCGTCGAAGATCTCGCCGTTGACGGCGTCGACGGCCTTGCCGACGCCCTTGCCGAGATAGCGCTTCTTGTCGCCGTCGCGCAGCTCAACCGCCTCATGGGCGCCGGTCGAGGCGCCCGAGGGCACGGCGGCGCGGCCACGCGAGCCGTCCTCCAGCAGCACATCGACCTCCACCGTCGGATTGCCGCGGCTGTCGAGGATTTCGCGGGCGATGATGTCGACGATGGCGGTCATGGCGGCCTCTGTCCTGGCGGCGGGGGAAGTCAGGGCCTTCTACAGCATGGCACGGGCGGTTCAAGCCGGGGCCTGCGGCATGGCTGGGCTGATCGGCCCGGCCGTCGGCGGCGTAGCTGTCGCACCACCTCACCAGCCATTTCCCTCGGCGCGGGGCGATCTGCTATCACGCGCCCCTCACGGGACCTGACACGATGACCGACCTGAAACTGGGCAAGACCGTCGACATCCCCGCCTCGCCCGAGGCGGCCGAGCTCGACCGCGTGCCGAACCCCCATCCCGACACCGACTATGTCGCGCGTTTCGTCGCGCCGGAATTCACCTCGCTCTGTCCGGTGACGGGGCAGCCGGACTTCGCGCATCTCGTCATCGACTATGTGCCGGACCAGTGGCTGGTCGAGTCGAAGTCGCTGAAGCTCTACCTGACCTCGTTCCGCAACCACGGCGCGTTCCACGAGGACTGCACGGTGGCCATCGGCAAGCGCCTGCGCGACCTGCTCGGGCCGCGCTGGCTGCGGATCGGCGGCTACTGGTACCCGCGTGGCGGCATTCCCATCGACGTGTTCTGGCAGACGGGAACGCCGCCGGCCGGCGTGTGGATCCCCGACCAGGGCGTTGCGCCCTATCGTGGCCGCGGCTGAGCCGAAACGTCTCGAAACACTCGAAAATTTCGCGTCGCGCCGGCGGCTAGGCTGCCGTTTCGATGGACGGGGCACGGTCGAATCAGCGAAAGCTGAGGGGCCATGCTGCAGGCCAAGCGCGACACGGACCCACCGCCGACGCCGGTCAAACTCGACGGTCTGACCGACGAGGCGCCGCGGCGTGGCCTGTCCTCGCTGATGGTCTGGGCTGGCGTCGCCATGTTTCTCGTCGGCGCGGCCGTGCTCGGCGCCCGCACCGAGACCGGCAGCCAGCGCATCGCCAAGCTCCTCGCCCCCACCCCGCCGCCGGTGCAACTTGCCCGCGCCGAACCGCCGCGTCCGGCCTCCCCCGATACGCTGCTGCTCTATGAGACGCGCCGCCTCGCCGATCAGGTGCGGGTGCTGAACGCAGAGCGAGAGGCCCTCGCCGACCGTCTCGCGAGTGTCGAGCGCAGCGTCGGCGATGTGACCGCCTCCATCCCGCGCACCGAGGCCACCCGCGCAGAGCCGCCGCGGGTCGAACCCGCCCGCCCGGACCCGGTTCCGCTGCAACGGGCCGTGCGGGTCATCCCCACGGCGCCGCCGGTTGCTGAACCGCCAGCCGCCGCGACCGCCGCTCCGGCGATGGCGCCCGTGCCGACCCCCTCCCCGGCCGCTGGCCCGCCCCCCCAGGCCGCGCCTGCTGCGCCAGCGCCTGCGACCCAGGGACCGGAAGCGCAGGATTCGACGGCGATCCGCACGGAGTTCGGCGTCGATCTGGCGGGTGAGCAATCCATCGAGGCCTTGCGCAGCCGCTGGCAGCAGTTGCGCGCCCAGCACGGCCCGGTGCTGGAGGGCCTGCGCCCCGTCGTCGCCATCCAGGAAGGCGCGCGGCCGGGGGCTGCGGTCGAGCTGCGGCTGGTGGCGGGTCCCCTGTCCAATGCCAATGCCGCCGCCCGGCTTTGCGCCACGCTGTCCCTCGCAGGACTGAATTGCAAACCGACCGTTTTCGACGGACAAAGGTTGGCGCTGCGCTGAGACGCAGACGCGACCGGCCGCATCAAGAGAGCAAACTCCAGCGGCAGGTCCGAGGTCGCAGTCATGCGACCGAGAGGGAGGAATGCGCATGGCATCCAGGCCGTTTGCTTGGGAAAAGTCCTATCCGCCGGGCGTCCGCTGGGACACGCCGATCCGCATCGGCACGATCGGAAGCCTGATCGATACGGCGACCGCGACCTTCGGCACGCGAGCGGCGTTCGAGTTCCGCGACCAGATCATCACCTATGAGGACCTGGGGCGGCGTGTCCGCCAGTTTGCCTCAGCGCTGCTGCAGGCCGGGCTCGGCGCTGACGACACCGTCGCGCTGTACCTCCCGAACATGCCGACCCATCCGATTTCCTTCTTCGGTGCGGGCAAGGCAGGGGTCCGGCTCGTCCATCTCTCGCCCCTCGATGCCGAGCGGGTGCTGGCCTACAAGCTGAAGGATTCCGGCGCGCGAACCCTCGTCACGTCGAACATCGCGCCGCTCTTTGGCATGGCGCTGAAGCTGCACGCGCAGGGGCTCATCGACCGGCTCATCGTCGCCGAGGACGCCGATTTCGGTCCGTCCGGCCTCCCGACCCTGCCGATCCCCGACGATCCCCGCATCGTCACCTTCTCGGCTTTCGTCGCGAGCGCGACAGAGCCGGCCAGCTGGCCCAAGGTGGAGCCGGAGACGGTGGCGCTGCTCCAGTATACCGGCGGGACGACGGGCCTGCCGAAGGGCGCGATGCTCAGCCACAAGAACATCACCGCGGCGGTGTCGATCTATGACGCCTGGCAGGCGGCGCTGCCCACCGGCGACCCCGAGAAGGACAAGATCATCCTCGTCCTGCCGCTGTTCCACATCTACGCCCTGACCAGCGTCATGCTGCGGCAGATCACCCGCGGCGCCTGCCTGCTGCTGCGCATGCGCTTCGATCCGGACCAGACCTTCGATGATTTCGAGAAGCGCCGGGCCACGATCTTCCCGGGCGTGCCGACCATGTGGATCGCGCTGGTCAACCATCCGCGCTTCGCCACCGCGGACCTCTCCTCGCTGATCTACGCCGCCTCGGGCGGCGCACCGCTGCCTGTGGAGATCGCCCGCCGCTTCGAGCAGCGCGCCGGCTTCCGCCTGACCGGCGGCTGGGGCATGACCGAGACCTCCCCCTCCGGCACCAATGTGCCGAATTTCGGCGTCTCCAAGCCCGGCACGATCGGTCTGCCGCTGCCGGGGCTCGAGATGGACATCTGCGCCCTCGACGACCCGGCGCGCACCCTGCCGCCCGGCGAGGTCGGTGAAATCCGCATCCGCGGCCCGAATGTCACCCGCGGCTACTGGAACAAGCCGGAAGAGACGGCCGCCTCCTATGTCGATGACTGGTTCCTCACCGGTGACATCGGCTACATGGACGAGGACGGGTTCTTCTTCATCGTCGATCGCAAGAAGGACATGATCATTTCCGGCGGATTCAACGTCTATCCGCAGATGATCGAACAGGCGATCTACGAGCATCCCGCCGTCGGCGAGGTCATCGTCCTCGGCGTGCCCGACACCTATCGCGGCGAGGCGGCGAAGGCCTTCGTCACCCTCCGCGAGGGCGCGAAGCCCTTCAGCCTCGACGAGCTTCAGGCCTTTCTCAAGGACAAGGTCGGCCGGCACGAGATGCCCCAGGGGCTCGAATTCCGTGACAGCCTGCCGAAGACGCCGGTGGGCAAGCTCTCGCGGGCCGAGCTCAGGAGCGAGATCAAGGCGGCTGTCTGAGCGCCAGATGGCGGGCAAGACGGGCGGTCGCTGCGTGACATCCCGGCGAAACAGGCGGGCGGCAAACGGCTCCCATGAGCCTGATACCCGATCGCTGGAGAATTGAGACCACCTATCGCGACAGGATCAGTCCGGGGATCCTGTCGGGAACGACCGGCCACGGGCCTCGCCTGGGGCTTCTGCCGCGGATCGTTCTTCTGCTCGTTCTGTCGGTCATCGTCCACGGCTTCGCGATCTTTGCGGTCTGCCAGATCGTGCGCAGCTATCCTGCCCTGATGACGGCCAACCCGGCCGTCGCGACGCTGCTGTGTGGAGACGGCGGCACCCTGCTACTCGATTTCAATCCATCCACCTTCGGGCGCCGCCGCGGCCTCGATAGCTGGATCGAGTGCATCGACGCGTCGGGCGCGATCGATCGCGGTGCCGGGCAGCAGGCCGCGATCCTGTCCGGCCTCGTTCTGAGCGTGCCGCTCTGCCTGCTCATGGTTGGCATGATCCTGCGGACGAACCGCGCCTTGGACGGCTCTCACTCCATAAGGGTGCGGACGCTCCCCGAACCCGCGCGCTGGACCGACAGGATGATCCTTCTCGCTTTTGTCCTGGTGATCGCCGCCACGATCGCCGGGGCCGCTGGCGCCTATGGCGTGCGGTACCAGCCCCATCTGGTGGACCACCCGCTCGCAAGGCAACTCGCCTGCGGCGACGCGCTGATCCCGGAAATCGTCTATCGACACACCCGCAGCCGCCGGCTCATCTGCGTGAGCGCGGCCGGTTTCGAGGACCCGGCGGCCAGTCGCTATGCCATGCTGCGATTGCTGGCGCCGCTCTACCTCCTCCTCGTCCTGCCGGGCATCTGGCTGGTGGCCCGGGTCCGCCGCGTGCAACGGGTGCGATACATCCGGCGGCGCGACTGACCTGGGCCGGACCTACCACAGGCCGGAGCCCTGCCATGAGGGCCGGTCGCTTGTGCGCCACGAGCCTCCGTGCTGACTGGAGCCGGGCGGGTGGCGCCCGGGGGCATCGGATATGGCAGCATCGGCAGAAGCGAGGCGCGCCTACCTGCTGCTGCTCGCCATGCCGCTGTTCTTCTCCTCCAACCTTGTCATCGCCCGCGGTGTCGGCGACGCGATCCCGCCCTTCACGCTGGCATTGCTGCGCTGGGGTGTGGCCGTCCTCATCCTCCTGCCCTTCACCTGGCGCGGCATCGTCGAGGCGGCGCCGGTGCTGCGGGGAAGCTGGCGGCGCCTCCTTGTCCTCGGCTTTCTCGGCATGTGGATCTGTGGCGCAGGCGTCTACATGGCGCTGTCGCTGACGACCGCGACCAATGGGACCCTGATCTACACGACCTCGCCGATTCTGGTGCTGGTGATCGAGCGCCTCGTCTTCGGCAAGCCGCTGCCGGCGGCGCGATTGCTCGGCGTGGTGCTGGCCATGGCGGGCGTCGCCGTCATCGTTCTGAAGGGCGACCTGACGGCTCTCGCCCGCCTCGACTTCAATATCGGTGACATCGGGATCGCGGCAGCGGCCCTCGCCTGGGCCGGCTATTCGCTGGTCCTGCGCGACGAGACACTGGCCAGGGTGCCAACGCTTCCGCTCTTCGCCGTCATCGCCATGGCGGGGGTCCTGACCCTCCTGCCCTTCTCGGTGGTGGAGCTTGCGACCGTCGGCGGGTGGCCGATGCGACCTGGCCTCTGGGCAGCCGTTGGCGGACTCGCCCTGTTCTCGGCGGTTGGCGCCTTCTCCCTCTACCAGTACGGGGTGAAGGTGGTCGGCCCTGCCGTGACCTCCTGCTTCCTCTACCTCCTGCCGGTCTATGGGGTCGGCATGTCGGTCGCCTTCCTCGGCGAGGCCTTCGGGATCCACCATCTCGTCGGCATGGCGCTGGTCCTGGTCGGGCTTGTTGCGGCGACGGTGCCGCCCGACGTCGTCGCGACGCTGCGGGCGACCCTTCATGCGAAAATTGTCGGTCCGAGAGGCCAGCCTCCCCCCTCCTCAGCGCCCTAATTTCGGCTATAAGCCGCCCCACCCTCTGCGGTTGCCGCCCCCCCAGCAACTGCTCCCGGAAAGCCCCGCGATTTTCCAACTCATGCCGAGCCGCCGCGACCTCCTTGCTTCCCTCCTGGCCGCGCCGGCAGCCCTCACGCTGAACCGGACCGCATTGGCCCAGGGGTCGCCGCTCCAGGCGGCGCTGGCAGCCGTTTCCGACGGCCAGGCGATCTCCCGCGATGCCCTGCTGGCCTTCGCCCGCGAGGTGTCCCGCAATCCCTACCAGGCCCCGCGCGCCGACATTCCGCGCTCGCTCCAGCAGCTCTCGCTCGACCAGTACCGGCAGATCCGCATGAAGCCGGACCAGCGGGTTTGGGCGGGCGAAAATCGCGGCTTCACCCTCGACCTGCTGCCGGCCGGCAATGTCTTCACCACGCCGGTGACGATCCGGACCGTCGATGGCGGCATCATCCGCGACAAGCGTTTCCAGGCCGACCAGTACGACTATGGCCAGACAGCGCCGCTGCCGACCGAGATCCAGGTCCCCTATACCGGCTTTCGCGCCTATGCGGGCCTGAGCAGCGGCACGCCGGCCGACGAAGCCCTGGTCTTCCAGGGGGCGAGCCTGTTCCGGGCGCTCGCCCGTGGACAGGTCTATGGCGTCATGGCGCGCGGATTGACGCTCAACGTCGCCGAGGCGCAGGGCGAGGAGTTCCCCTCCTTCCGCTCCTTCTGGATCGAGCGGCCCGGCCCGGGCGGCACCAGCCTCGTCGTCCACGCCCTGCTCGATTCGGACAGCGTGACGGGCCTGTACCGCTTCTCCTTGAGGCCGGGCGATTCCACCGTCTGCGATGTCGAGGTCACGCTCTTCCCGCGCAACGACCTCCAGCATGTCGGCATCGCGCCGATGACGGCGAACTACCTCTTCGCGCCGAATGACCGCGCCAATGTCGACGACGTGCGCGGCGGGGTCCACGACACCCAGGGCCTGCAGATCTGGAACGGCAATGGCGAGTGGATCTGGCGCCCGGTGACCAATCCCGAGACCTTGCAGGTCTCCGGTTTCGTCGACCAGAACCCGCGCGGCTTCGGCCTGTTACAGCGCGACCGCCGCTTCGAGGCCTTCAACGACCTCGATGCCCGTTTCGAGCGTCGGCCGAGCGTGTGGATCGAACCGCTGGGCGACTGGGGCCAGGGCCAGGTGCAGCTGGTGGAGATCCCGGTCAACGACGAGTTCAATCGCAACATCCTCGCCTACTGGCGCCCGCGGACGCCGCTGGCGCGGGGCGGCGAGCACATGTTCACCTACCGGATGCACTGGTGCTGGGCCCCGCCCGAGCGGCCGCCGAGCGCCATGGTCGTGGCAACCCGGACCGGTCGCGCCCAGGGCGGCGGACGGCGGCGTCGCTTCCTCGTGGACTTCACCGCCGAGGATTTTGGCGATCGCGAGAAATCGGCGGGCCTGCGCGCCAATCTCACCAACCAGCGGGGCCGCGTCGGCAATATCGACGGCCGGCTCGTGCCGGACCTGAAACTCTACCGTGTCGCTTTCGACCTTGACCCGGAGGCCGCCAATCAGGTCGAACTGCGGCTGGTCCTCGAAAAGGACGGACAGCCGCAAAGCGAGACATGGCTCTATCGATGGACGCCCTGACCGATCGGCCCGCCGCGCCCAGCTTGCGCGAACGCCAGGCCATGCCGGCCGCTGCTCCCCTCGCAATGCCCGCCCAGTCGCTCCGCCGCTGGCGTGACGATGAGCGCCGCCGCCTTCTCGCGCCCGATCTGTGGCGCACGCCGTGGTTCTCCCGCCTCGTCGCCTTCGGCGGCATGGCGGCCATCACGGTGGCCGGCGGCTGGCAGATGTACAAGGTGGTCGAGGCCGGCGGCGTGACGCTGCTGGAATGGGCCTTCCTCGCCTTCTTCGTCGTCAACTTTTCCTGGATCGCGCTGGCCTTCACGACCGGCATCCTGGGGCTTGGCCATCTCCTCAGGCACGGCCTCAACCGCAAGCCCGACCTGCCGCCCGCCTTGCGCGAGCGCACCGCTATCGTCATGCCGATCTACAACGAGAGCCCGGCGCGGGTGTTCGGCACGGTGCAGGCCATCGCCGAGGACGTGCTGGCCACCGGCCATGGCGCCTCGTTCGACTTCTTCTTCCTCTCCGACACGACGGACCCCGACATCTGGATCGCCGAGGAGCGCTCCTATCTGGCGCTGCGCGACCGTCTGCCGGACATCGCCATCCATTACCGCCACCGGCCAAAGAACACGGCGCGCAAGGCCGGCAACATCGCCGATTTCGTCACGCAGTGGGGCGGCAACTACGCCCACATGATCGTGCTCGATGCCGACAGCCTGATGACCGGCGAGACGATCGTGGCCCTGGCGGATGCCATGGAGCGCGATCCGGATGCCGGCATCATCCAGACGCTTCCCCGGCTCATCAACCGCAACACGCTGATCGCCCGGCTCCAGCAGTTCGCGGCCCGCGTCTACGGGCCGGTCTGCGCCGCGGGCCTTGCCGTCTGGTCAGGCCGCGACAGCAATTACTGGGGTCACAACGCCATCATCCGCATGGAGGCTTTCGCCTCCTCGGCCGGCCTGCCGGACCTGCCGGGCAAGCCGCCCTTCGGCGGGCACATCCTCAGCCACGACTTCGTCGAGGCAGGCCTCATCCGCCGCCGCGGCTATGCCGTCTACATGCTCACCCATCTCGACGGGTCCTTCGAGGAGAGCCCGCCCTCGCTGATGGACCTTGCCATCCGCGACCGGCGCTGGTGCCAGGGCAACTTGCAGCACAGCCGCGTCATCGGCGCGAAGGGCCTGCACTGGGCGACGCGCCAGCACCTCGCCACCGGCATCATGAGCTATGTGTCGAGCCCGCTCTGGCTGATCCAGCTCCTGATCGGCCTGGCGCTGGCCCTGCAGGCGGCCTTCATCCGCCCGGAATATTTCACCAACCAGTTCACGCTCTTCCCGGCCTGGCCGGTCTTCGACTCCGAGCGCGCCTTCAACCTCTTCCTCTTCACCATGGCGATCCTGCTGGCGCCGAAGATCTTCGGCTGGTTCGTCACCCTGGTGAACGGCGCGGCGCGGCGTGGTTGCGGCGGCGCCATCATGCTGACGCTCTCCACCATCCTGGAGATCATCCTCTCCGCGCTCATCGCGCCGGTCATGATGCTGATCCAGGCCAGCTCCGTCTCCTCGATCATCTCGGGACGCGACACCGGCTGGAAGACGCAGCGCCGCGACGACGGCTCGATCCCCTTCCGCGCCATCGTCGAGCGCCACTGGCGCCATACGGTGCTCGGCATCATCGCCGCCATCGCGGCCTTCTCGATCTCGCCCTACATCTTCGCCTGGATGTCGCCGACCATCATCGGCCTGTGGCTCGCCATCCCGACCTCCTGGGCCTCGGCCTCGGCTGGCATCGGCTGGGGCCTGCGGCGGATGCGGCTGCTGCTGATCCCCGAGGAATATGCCCCGCCGCCGATCGCCGAACGGGCCTACCAGCTCGGCAAGGAGTTTGAGGCGCTGTCGCTCGAGGACGGCAAGGCGCTCGACCTCGTCCATGCCGATCCGGCCTTCCGCGAGGTGCACCAGCAGATCATCCAGGTGCCGCCGCCCCGGGTGCGCGGCAAGGTCGACGCCGACCGGGTCATTGCCGAGGCAAAGCTCACCGATGCCCATTCCATCGAGGAGGCCCGGCAATGGCTGTCGAACCGCGAGTCCATGCTCATCCTGCATGACCGCGCCTTGATCGCGCTGCTCGCAGCCCTGCCGCACGAGAAGCCCGCGGAAGCCTGACGCTGCGCTGCACACAAATGCGGCGATCCGCCCATTCGGGCTGCACAGGCGGCGGGTTTGGTGCCCGATCGATCCCGATAACCCGCTGACATTCCTCCTGCTTCTGCTGAGGCGGGAGGTGGCACGACGCTTGCGACAATCGGTCCAAAGCTCAAGGCCGCCAATGACGCCGGCCCCCTCGCCTGTCGAACGGGGAACGGATGTCACAGGACTTCAGCGCCGAGCAGAAGCGCTATCTCGAAGGTTTTGCAGCAGGTGCCGCCGCCACGCGCGTGGTCGCACCACCGGCTGCTGCCGCCCCGGTACCCACGGGGCCTGACGCTCCGCATCTGGCCGCCCAGGACGCCCAGGTGAAGGCCGGCGGCAAGCTCGTTGACGCCGAAAAGTGGAAGCGCGACGAGCATCCCTTCGACGCCTATGCCCGCCTCACGCGGGAGGCCGCCACCGGCAAGCTGCCCGGTCCGGCCGACAATTTCCGCTGGCGCTACCACGGCCTGTTCAATGTCGCCCCGGCGCAAGAGAGCTTCATGCTCCGGATGCGTATCCCGAACGGCATCCTCAAGGCCCACCAGCTTGCCGGCTGCGCCGATCTCTGCGAGCGCCATGGCGGCGGCTACCTGCACGTGACGACCCGCGCCAACCTGCAGATGCGCGAGATTCGCCCGGAGAGCGTCAAGCCGCTGCTGGAAGAGCTGATGGATCTCGGCCTCGTGGCGCGGGGCTCCGGCGCCGACAACATCCGCAACGTCACGGGATCGCCCCTCGCCGGCATCGACCCGACGGAGATCCTGGACACGCGGCCGCTCGCCCGCGACTGGCACTTCCATATCCTCAACGAGCGGGTGCTCTACGGCCTTCCCCGCAAGTTCAATGTCTCCTTCGATGGCGGCGGCCTGTCGCCGGCGCTGGAGGAGACCAACGATATCGGCTTCCAGGCGGTGCGCGTCACCGAGGGCCCCGAGGCCGGCATTCGCCTCCGCCTCGTCCTCGGCGGCATTTCCGGCCATCATGACCTTGCGCGCCCGACCGGCGTCTTCTGCCGGCCCGAAGAGGCGACGGCGATCGCGGATGCCATCATCCGGGTCTTCATCGACCATGGCGACCGGACGAACCGCAACCGCGCCCGTCTGAAGTATGTGCTGGACGCCTGGGGCTTCGACCGCTTCCTTGGCGCGGTCGAGGACAAGCTTGGGCGGACACTCACCCGCATCGACGAGGCGCTGGTGGCACCGCGTCCCGCCACTGACCGCTATGCCCATGTCGGCGTCCATCCCCAGCGGCAGGCGGGCCTCAACTGGATCGGCGTGGTGATGGCGGTCGGCCGCATAACCGGGGACCAGGCGCGCGGCCTCGCTGCCGTGGCCCGCGATTGCGGCGATGGCGACGTGCGCCTCACCGTCTGGCAGAACCTCATCCTGTCCGGCGTGCCCGACGGGCGCCTCGCCGAGGCGGAAGCACGCATCGCGGCGCTTGGCTTCTCCACCCGGCCGACGCCAATCCGGGCAGGTCTCGTCGCCTGCACCGGCAATGCAGGCTGCAAGTTTGCGGCCTCCAACACCAAGAAGCACGCGCTGGAGATCGCCGACCATGTCGAGGCGCGCGTGACCATCGACGTGCCGGTGAACATCCACCTGACGGGATGCCACCATTCCTGCGCCCAGCACTATATCGGTGATATCGGCCTGATCGGCGCGCGCGTGCCGGTGAACGAGGACGGCGACACGGTCGAGGGCTACGACATGGTCGTCGGCGGCGGGTTCGCCGAGCAGGCCCGCATCGGCCGGCCGCTGTGGAAGGCGGTGAAGGCCGAGGATGCGCCGCGCCATGTCGAGGCGCTGCTGCGCGCCTATCTCGCCCATCGCACAGGCCCATCGGAAAGCTTCCAGGCCTTCACGCTGCGCCATGAGACGGCTGATCTCGACGCGCTGGTCGCGCCCCATCTCGCCCCGCTGAAGGAGGCCGCGGAATGAGCGTCCAGCCCCCCTCCGCAGCCTTCTCGCTGATCCCGGAGACGGCCCCGTTCACGCCCGAACAGCGGCAATGGCTGTCCGGGTTCTTCGCAGCCGCCCTTGCGCCCCTGGTGCCGCCCGGCGGCGTCTTGGCCCTGCCGGAGACCGCCGGCGCGCCAAAGGCGAATGACGAGGCGAGCAATGACGACGCGCCCTGGCATGATCCGTCCATGGCGCTCGCCGATCGCATGGCGCTCGCCGAGGGCCGGCCGATCGCGCCGCGGCTCATGGCGGCCATGGCCCAGCAGGATTGCGGACAGTGCGGCTACAATTGCGCCGACTATGCCAATGCGTTGGCCGCCAAGTCCGAGGACCGGCTGAACCTCTGCGTGCCGGGCGGCAAGGACACGCTGCGCATGCTCAAGGCGCTGGCGCCCGAAATCGGCGCGGCGCCCGGCTCGGCTCCGACGTTGAAGACGGAAGCCGTCCCCGCGGCGGCGCCCGCAGTCCCCGGCCGGTCCCGCGAAGCCCCGGTCGCCGCGCGGTTCCTGTCGCGCCGGCGCCTGAATGGCGAGGGTTCGGAGAAGGAGACCCACCACGTCGAGTTCGACCTGACCGAGGCTGGCCTCGACTATGTGGTGGGCGATGCCTTCGGGATCTTTCCCACCAACGACCTCGGCCTTGTCGACCAGATCATCGCCATGCTCGGCGCCTCCCACCTGACGGAGGTCCGCGGGCGGCCGCTGCGCACAGTGCTGGCGGAGGAGGTGTCGCTGTCACCGGCGCCGGACAGCCTGTTCGAGCTGATCTCCTTCCTCACCGGCGGCGCCCAGCGCGCCAAGGCGCGGGCGCTGGCCACGGGCGAGGATCCCGACGGCGACGCCGCCAACCTCGACGTCCTCGCGGTGCTGACGAAATTCGCCGGCGTCCGGCCCCATCCGGAGGCCTTCGTCGAGGCGCTGGAGCCGCTGCAGCCGCGCCTCTATTCCATCTCCTCGTCGATCAAGGCCCAGCCGGGCCGCGTGTCGCTGACCGTCGATTCGGTCCGCTACGTCATCGGCAAGCGCCGCCGCCTCGGCGTCGCCTCGACCTTCCTCGGCGAGCGGGTGAAACCGGGCGATGCCGTGCGGGTCTATGTCCAGCGCGCCCACGCCTTCGCCCTGCCGGCCGATCCGGCGACGCCGGTCATCATGGTGGGACCGGGAACGGGCGTTGCGCCCTTCCGCGCCTTCCTGCAGGACCGCGCCGCCGACAAGGCCCCCGGGCGCAACTGGCTCTTCTATGGACACCAGCGGCAGGCGACCGACTTCTTCTATGCCGACGAGCTCGAGGCCCTGAAGAAGGACGGCGTGCTCACGCGGCTGTCGCTGGCCTGGTCGCGCGACGGCTCGCAGAAGATCTATGTCCAGGACCGCATGCGCGAGACCGGCGCCGATCTGTGGTCCTGGCTCGCCGACGGCGCGCATTTCTACATCTGCGGCGACGCCAAGCGCATGGCCAAGGACGTGGAGGCGGCGCTGGTCGACGTCATCGCCGCCCATGGCGGCATGACCGCCGAAGCGGCCGTCGCCTATGTCCAGGCCATGAAGAAGGCCGGGCGCTACCAGGCCGATGTCTATTGAGGCGGATGCGATGAGCGAAGACGTCTCCCGTCGACCCCGCGCCGAGCGCGCCGCCCGCATGGCGCCGCTGGCCGTGCTGCCGGTCTTCCTGAAGCTCAAGGGACGCCGTGTCGTCGTCGCGGGCGGCAGCGAGGCGGCCGTCTGGAAGGCCGAGTTGCTCGCTGCCGCGGGCGCCGAGGTGGCCGTCTATGCCGCAGACCCCTGCCCCGCCATGCTGGATCTGGCGGAGGCGCCGCCGGCCGGGTCCATCACCCTGCACCACCGCGCCTGGAGCCTGGCCGATCTCGGCGGTGCCGCCTTCGCTATCGGCGCCTTCGAGGAGGATGCGGACGCGGCGGCTTTCGCCGCGGCGGCCCGCGGCGCCGGCGTGCCCGTCAATGTCATCGACAAGCCGGCCTTCTGCGACGTCCAGTTCGGCGGCATCGTCAATCGCTCGCCGCTGGTCATCGGCATCTCCACCGATGGCGCGGCGCCGGTCTTCGGCCAGGCCGTTCGCGCCCGGATCGAGGCGCTGTTGCCGCAGGGCTTCGCCCGCTGGGCCGATGCCGCCCGGCGCTGGCGTCGCCGTGTCCAATCCCTCCACCTGCCGTTCCAGGCACGCCGCCGCTTCTGGGAGCTCTTCTCCGAACGCGCTATGGCGACGCCGGAGGCCGTGCCGCCGGCCTGCCTGACGATCGAGCTGGAACGCGCGGCCCGCGCCACCGCCGAGGCCCGGACCGGCCGCATCGTTCTGGTCGGGGCTGGCCCTGGCGACCCGGAGCTTCTGACCATGCGCGCGGTCCGCGCGCTGCAGTCTGCCGACGTCATCGTCCATGACGACCTCGTGCCGAGTGCCGTGCTCGATGTCGCGCGCCGCGAGGCGGAGCGGATCTCCGCCGGCAAGCGCGGGCGGGGTCCCTCGTGCCGGCAGGAGGACATCAATGCCCTCGTCATCCGCCTTGCGGTGGAGGGCAAGCACGTGGTCCGCCTCAAGGCCGGCGATCCCATGATCTTCGGCCGCGCCGGCGAGGAGATCGCCGCCGCCGAGGCGCGCGGCATCCCCGTGGAGGTCGTGCCGGGAATTTCCGCCGCGCAAGGGGCTGCGGCTGCGCTGAAACTGTCCCTCACCCATCGCGACCATGCCCGCCGCCTGCAATATGTCACCGCCCATGGCCGTGACGGACGCCTGCCGCGGGACCTGTCCTGGCCCGCCCTGACCGACCCCGCCGCATCCACAATCGTCTACATGCCCGGCGCCACCTGGCACGAACTGGCGGCGGGCCTCATCGCCAGGGGCCTGTCCGCCGCAACACCCGCCATCGCCGTCGTGAATGCCACGCGGCCGGACGAGGTGCGCATCGCGGGCACCGTGGCCGACCTTGCCGGCCGGCTCGCGGCGCAGGCCTGGACCGGCCCCTTGCTCATCCTCTACGGGGACGCCTTTGCGGCTGCCGGGCACGAGGCCGGGACCGGGGCGCTGGCCAGCCTTCCGCAACCGGTTTGAGCGCGCCGGTGGCGGCTTTTCCTTGACATCGCTTCGCTGACCTGTCACATGCCGCCCAACCAGCCGGCGGCGACGCGGCGGGCATTCGCTCGCTATTTTCGAGGCACGGCGCCGACTTCAGACCTTTCCGCGAGGATGTGCCATGGCCAAGGCCGCCACCATCAAGATCAAGCTCGTCTCCACCGCCGACACCGGCTACTTCTACACCGCGAAGAAGAACTCGCGGACGATGACCGACAAGCTCACCAAGAAGAAGTACGACCCGGTGGCGCGCAAGCACGTCGAGTTCAAGGAAGCCAAGATCAAGTAATCGGCGCGGGGTTCGCCCCGCCGCTTCCCCGAAGCAACGACATGGCCCCGCTTGCGGGGCCATTTTTGTTTGAGTGGCACCCATAACAGAGCTGGCACGCGAGCCGGCCGTGCGAGAGGACGTCGCCAATGACGGGTTGGTGGTCGGCGCTGGGCGGGCTCCTCTGCGCCGTGGCTGTTCTCGCCCTGTCCTGGCTCGTCGCCCTGGGACTGTCGACCAGCTCTTTCGACGTCATCATCGGCCACGCCAGCTATCTCGCGCTGCTCGCTGTCGCGATCTGTCTCGTCTGGAGAAGTCCCTCCCGCTACCTGGCGGTCCGTTTCCTGCAGATGGCGGGGATCGTCGCAGCGAGCATCGTCGTCCTTGTCGATCTTGGCTTCCTGCGGTTCTTCAAGGCGCCCCTGTGGACGCTCTATGACGATCTCCCGGTCAGGTTCACCGACCTGACGCTTTCGGCCCTGATGTCCTACCTGAGCGCCTACATAACGGCGGGTCTGGCCGTCACGGCCCTTGCCTCAGTTGCGATCACCGCTGCAATCGCCAGGACGGCCAAGGCAGCGGTCATTGTGTGGCCAATCGCAACGGTCGGGGCCTTCACGATCCTGGCTCTGGGCGGCGCCGCATCAGTGGCGCCCGGGGCTGCCAGAGGCCCCCTCGACGCCGCTCTCATGGCTCCCGATCCACCGAGGGCCACGCTCCAGACAACCCGGCGCACCAGCACCGTCGTCCTGGACGGGGCGCCGCGCTTCGAGCCGAAGACCATCATCCTGGCGATCGTGGAATCGGCCGGACGGGACATTCCATCGAGCGATGGCCGAACGCCCCTGCACGAGCGTATCGTCGCGCTCAGCGGCATGCCGGGGTGGGTTCGCTTCGACAATGCCGTGACCCCCAGCAACGCCACCGACGTCAGCATCCCCGCCATTGTCACGGGGACCGGTTCGCATGAGAGTGCGGCCAAGCTGCAGTCCATGCCCTTCGTGAGTGACCTCGCGCGCCTTCGCGGCTATCGGACGGCCTTCATCACGTCATCAACTCTGCGCTGGGCCAATTTCGACAGCTTCTTCGCTGGCGCGGACTTCGACGTGGTCAAGTCAGCGGAAACCTTCCGGCTGCCCTTCATCAACGACCAGACGGTCGACGACGCCGTTGCGTTCCGCGCCGTCGCTGACCTCGTCGCGGGCGAGAGCGGCAAGCTCTTCCTGATGCTCTACACAAACTCGCTGCACTGGCCGTTTCAGCAAACCAGCGTCGCGCCCATTCCCGGTGGGATTTCCGACCGCCGTTCGCGCGCCGCCCATATCCAGGAGACCGGCTTTGCGTCCCTGTTCGAGGCGTTGAGGCGCAGCGGTCGGCTCGACGATGCTCTCATCCTTGTCATCGGAGACCATGGGGAGTTCGCGTTTCGCCGTGGCGCGCCGCAACCGTTGACCCGCCTCGAGACGTTCGAATCCGGTGTGCTCAGTCCGCTTCTTCTGATGCGGATACCGACGCATTCGCCGCCGGATGCGACCGAGGCGCTTGCGGCCAATGCGCATCGACTGGTGAGCGGGATCGATATCGCCCCGAGCCTCGCCGATTTGCTCGGCCTGCGACTGAGTAATGGCCTCTCCTATGAGGGCCACAGTCTTTTTCGGCCGGTTCCTGCCGATCGCATCGCCGTGTCGACCTCTGTGGCGGAGTGGCGCTCCTGGCGGCGCGCCGCCCTGGCCGTCGCCCGTGGCGAGGAGCGCATGACCTGCCGTACCGAGGACCTCTGCCATCTGTCCAGAGACGATGGCCGGACGCTCACGCGTCTGCGCCGCGCCGAGCCCGGCGACGCGCTGTTTGCTGCCGCGTTGGCTCACCCGCATCTCAGGGCGGTGCTCGGCAAGATCCATCGGGACCACGCACGCCAGCCGTGACGGCGATGCGGTAACGGTCAGTGTCGGGAAGCAAGGTGGCCGGTCGGGCCAACGGCGATACGGAGAGGCCATCCGTGCCGAACCCGACCGGCCGACCCTACGATTCCCAGGAGATGCGGCGGACCTGAGCGCTCGCAGGGTGAGATCAGGTCGACGCAGACCAAACACAAGAAGCGGTCACAACCTGATCTTGGGCCGGACCCTAGTCACCAATTGTAACAGCCACAATCGGCAAGATGCGGCCCCGCGCATCAACCTTCCCTTAACCTCAACGGTTACGGTTTATGCATAAGGTGAACGCACGAGGTCTGCGTCAGGCGGCGTCGAGGACCACGCGGTTGCGGCCGTCGCGCTTTGCCCGGTAGAGCGCCTGGTCGGCGCGCTTGATGATCGCCTCGCCCGAGGTATCGCCGCCCTGGCGCTGGGCCATGCCGATCGACACGGTCACGTCGATCGCCCGGGCGCCCTTGTGGATCGGGAAGGGTTCGCAGGCGACGCGGTTGCGGATGCGCTCGGCGACGATGGAAGCCACGCCCGCATCGGTGTCGGGCATGACGACGACGAATTCCTCGCCGCCCAAGCGGCAGACGAGGTCGATGCCGCGAACGGACTTGCGCAGGCGCTGGGCGAATTCGCGCAGAACCTCATCGCCGGCATCGTGGCCCCAGGTGTCATTGACCGACTTGAAGTAGTCGATGTCGAGGACGAGGACCGAGAGCGGCTTGCCGCGCATCGACGCCTGGTCGACGAGCGTGCCGAGGTGGCTCTCCATGTAGCGGCGATTGTGCAGACCGGTCAGGCCATCGGTGATGGCCATTTCCATGGACTGCTGGACATTGTCGCGCAGGCGCGCGGTGTAGCGCTTCTTGCGCACCTGCGTGCGGACGCGGGCCGCCATCTCGTTGCGATCGATGGGACGGAGCAGATAGTCGTTGGCGCCGATGTCGAGGCTGCGCAGCAGACGCGCCTCGTCCTCCGGCTCGGCGATGACGAGGATCGGCAGGCCGCGGGTCCGGTCGAGCGAGCGGAGCTGCGAGCAGAGGCGCAGCGGATCGAAATCGGCGAGGGCGAGCGAAACCATGACGAGGTCGTAGTCGGTCTCTGCGGCGCGGAAGAGCGCTTCCTGCGGGCGCGTCTCCACCTCGACCTGATGCTGGCTGCGCAGGGCCTGGACGATGCGCTCGTGGGACGAGGTGCGATCGTCCACGACAAGGATGCGCCCGTTCAGGCCGCCCTCGGCGACGGCTTCGGAGAGCGGGTCGCGCATGCCGATCTCGCGCGAGGTGACGGCGCGCATGCGCAGCTCGTCCTGCATCATCTTCAGGCGCACGAGCGAGCGGACGCGGGTCACGAGGGCGAGGTCGTTGACCGGCTTGGTCAGGAAGTCGTCGGCGCCGGCCTCCAGGCCCTTCACCCGGTCGGCCGGCTGGTCGAGGGCGGTGACCATGATGACCGGGATGTGGTGGGTCGCCGGATTGGCCTTGAGGCGACGGCAGGTCTCGAAGCCGTCCATCTCCGGCATCATCACGTCGAGCAGGACGATGTCGCACTGGGCGCGGTCGCAGATCGACAGCGCCTCCGCCCCGGACGAGGCCGTGACGACATCGAAATATTCCGCCGAGAGCCGCGCTTCCAGCAGCTTGACGTTGGCGAGGATGTCATCGACGACGAGAACGCGGGCGGTCATGGTGGAACCTTCAGGCGGCGCCGAGGAAATGCCGAACGGTTTCGAGGAACTTGGCGACGGAAATCGGCTTCGACAGATAGGCCTCGCAGCCCCCTGCCCTGATGCGCTCCTCATCGCCCTTCATGGCGAAGGCGGTGACGGCGATGATCGGAATGTGCCGGATCGTCTCGTCTTCCTTGATCCAGCGGGTGACATCGAGGCCGGAAATCTCGGGAAGCTGGATGTCCATGAGGATGAGGTCGGGCTTGTGCTCGCGGGCGAGCGACAGGGCCTCATTGCCGTTGCGAGTCTGGATCGTGGCGTAACCGTTCGCCTCCAGAAGGTCGTGGAAGAGCTTCATGTTGAGCTCGTTGTCCTCCACGATCATCACGGTCTTCGACATCGGCCACTCGCACTCCGAAGGTCCGCCCCCGATGGTTGCCGGAGCCTGACGGATCGTGTCCAAGCTAACGGCAAATCCTTTCAAAAGGACAAACCATGACCCTACGTCGCCCGACTTCCTCAACCGAGAGTGCCGAAGCGGTGGCCGTCCAGGCGCTCGGTTTTCTCGCCGGCGACGACGACCAATTGCAGCGTTTCGCCTCGCTCGCGGGCATCGATCTTGGCGCCATTCGGGAGGCGGCGACGCAGCCCGGCTTCCTCGCGGCGGTGATGGAACATTTCATGGCGGATGAGAGCCTGCTCCTCGCCTTCGCCGCCCATGCGGGCCTGAAGCCCGAGGCCGTGGTGCGCGCCGCGCACCAGCTGGGCGCCGGCCCGTGGGAGCGCGATCACGCCTGATGCCAAAAGCCCCCTTGCGGGGAATCCCGGCCGCCATCACCCTGCGGCCATGGCCCTGCTCGCCTTCTGCCGCGACTGTTTCGCTGAAGCGACCGGCGAGGCCCCGCGCTGCCGGGCCTGCGGTTCGCCGCGGCTGGCGCGCCATGGGGAGCTCGGCGAGCTCTCCATCGCCCATGTCGATTGCGACGCCTTCTATGCCGCCATCGAGAAGCGCGATGATCCGAGCCTCGTCGACAAGCCGCTGATCGTCGGCGGCGGGCGCCGCGGGGTCGTCTCGACCTGCTGCTATGTCGCCCGCATCCACGGGGTGCGCTCGGCCATGCCGATGTTCAAGGCGCTGGCGCTCTGCCCGGACGCGGTGGTGATCAAGCCGAACATGGAGAAATATGCGGCCGTCGGCCGGCAGGTGCGGCAGGCCATGCTGGCGCTCACCCCGCTGGTGGAGCCGCTCTCCATCGACGAGGCCTTTCTCGACCTCACCGGCACGGAGCGCCTGCACGGCGCGCCGCCCGCCCTCACCCTGGCGCGCTTCGCCCGGCAGGTGGAGAAGGAGATCGGCATCACCATCTCGGTGGGCCTGTCCTACAACAAGTTCCTCGCCAAGATCGCCTCGGACCTCGACAAGCCCAGGGGCTTTGCGGTGATCGGCCGTGGCGAGGCGCTGGATTTTTTGGGCGCCAAGCCGGTCTCGCTCATCTGGGGTGTCGGCAAGGCCATGCAGCAGGCGCTGGAGCGCGATGGCCTGAAACTGATCGCCGACCTGCGCCGCATCGAGGAGAGCGAGCTGATGCGGCGCTACGGCGCCATGGGTCTCAGGCTCGCCCGGCTGTGCCGGGGCATCGACGATCGCCGCGTCTCGCCCGATGGCGAAACCAAATCGGTGTCGGCGGAGACCACTTTCGACACCGACATTCGCGATGGACGGGCGCTTGAGAAGATCCTGTTCCGCCTGTGCGAGAAGGTCTCCGCCAGGGCCAAGGCCCAGGGGCTCGCCGGCAACACCGTGACGCTCAAGCTGAAGAGCGCCGATTTCAAGATCCGCACCCGCTCCCGCGGCCTGCCGACACCGACCGTGCTGGCCGCGCGCCTCTTCGAGACGGGACGCGAGATGCTCGCGAGGGAAGCCGACGGCACCGCCTACCGGCTGATCGGCATCGGCCTGTCGGACCTCACCACCCTCGACAAGGCCGACCCGGCCGACCTCGTCGACACGTCCATCGCGCGCAATGTGAAGGTCGAGGGCGCGGTGGACGCCCTGCGGGCCAAGTTCGGCCGCGGGGCGGTGGTGAAGGGCATCACCTTCGACGACTGAGGACCGGCCTCACGGCTTCTCGCAGGGCGTCGCGGCCTGCCAGTCGAGCTGGATGAGCTCGCCGCGCAGCGAGAACTCCGGATAGTTGATGACCATGCGGCGCGACACGCCGTTCTCGTAGAGCTCGAAGGCGAGGGAATAGGCCGGCGTGCCGCCGTCCTTGCCCTGCTCGAAATAGCTGATGGTCATCGGCCAGCGAGGCAGCCCGGCAAGACGCGGATCGCGCGCGGCGGGCTCGGCCTCCTGCGGCTCGCCCTCCATGCGACGGCCGATGATGGCGGTGGCGTCATAGACGCGGTCACCCGTCTCGGCGCCGTCATAGACCTTGGCCTCGAGGATGGTGCGGCCGTCGCGCGCCGCCTCCATCATGCGCAGCAGGTGCTCGGTGGGGAAGATGACTGCGCGGTCGAGACTCTGCGTGCCTTCCCGCGGTTTGCGCAGGCGAACCGCCACGGCGTCGGTCGCGCGATTGGCGCTGCCGTCGGTCTCCATGTAGGGCGCGCCGTTCTGGGTGGCGCGGGAGGTGAAGCGGAAGCCGGAGCCATCCCCCTCCTCGAAATGGGCCGTGCGGGCATCCATGACGACGCGGTTGCCGTTCATCGTCAGCTCGACCACCTGGCGGAAATTGGTGGTGTAGCCTTCGCAGCGATTGCCGGTGGTCTCGAAGAGGATGCGGCCGCGCGCCTGTTCGAGGCCGCCCGAGGCGCGGCGATCGTCGAGCTTCAGCTCGTAGACCGCACGGTGCGGCGCAAGGACCGGTGCCTGGGCCTGCGCCACCGATGTAAGGGAGGCGAGGACGGCAGCGGACAGGAGGATGGGGCGCAAGGGCACGGCAGAAGGCATAAGGGGGCTCCGGGCGCGGGCATTCGCGCGTCGTCAGGGTCGGGCCGGTGCGTCGCAGGCTACAGGGGCAGGCCGGCGGCGACAACGCGGCATGGATGTGTCACGGCGTTCCGTCTTGTCGCGAGCCTCCCCTTGAGGCAGGGTCCCGCCGCTTTTCCATCGCCCGTGGTCGAGGTCCTGCCATGTCCGCTATCGCTGCCCGTCTCGCCGAACTCGGCATCGTGCTTCCCGAGCCTGTCGCGCCTGTTGCCAATTACGTGCCCTACGTGCGCAGCGGTTCGCTGCTGACCGTGTCCGGCCAGATCTCGCTTGGCCCCAACGGGCTGATGGCCGGCAAGCTCGGCGGCGGCGTTTCCATCGAGGAGGGGCAGAAGGCGGCGCGCCAGTGCGGCCTCAACGTCATCGCGCAGATCAAGGCGGCCATCGGCAATCTCGACGGCGTCATCCGCATCGTCCGCCTCGGCGGCTTCATCAATTGCACGCCGGACTTCCTCGACGGCCCGAAGGTGATGAACGGCGCCTCGGACCTGATGGTCGAGGTCTTCGGCGAGAAGGGCCGCCATGCCCGCTCGACGATCGGCGTCGCCGCGCTGCCGGCCAATGCCGCCGTCGAGGTCGAGGCGCTGGTCGAGATCGCGTGATGGCCGGGCGCGCGGACCTGTCCTGGCTGACGGCGCGGCCGATCGCCCATCGCGGCCTGCATGGGCTTGCGGCCGGCGTGATCGAGAACTGCCCGCGCGCCTTCGCCGCCGCCATCGCCGGCGGCTATGCCATCGAATGCGACGTGCAGCCGACGGCCGATGGCGACGCCATCGTCTTCCATGATTCGACCCTCGACCGGCTCACCACCGCGAGCGGCCGCGTGGATGCGCGGACCGTGGCGGACCTGCGCGCCACGGCCTTCAAGGCGACCGACGACCGGATGGGAACCCTGTCGGACCTGTTCGACCAGGTGGCCGGCCGGGTGCCGCTGGTCGTCGAGATCAAATCCGAGTTTGACGGGCGGCTCGATCTCACCCGCCGCGTCGCGGCGCTGGCGGCCGGCTATTCCGGCCCCCTCGCCCTCATGTCCTTCGATCCCGGCCCGATCGCCTGGCTCAAGGACAACGCCCCTGCCCTCGTCCGCGGCATCGTCGCCGAGAGCCACTATGCCGGAGCCCACTGGGCGAAGCTGCCGGAAGCGGTGCGCCGCGACCTGTCAAGCCTTGCCCATGCCGCCCGCACCGAGCCGGATTTCCTCTCCTGGCGCGTCGCCGACCTCCCCAATGCCGCGACCACGGCGTTCCGCGCCGCCGGCAAGCCGGTGATCTGCTGGACGGTCCGCACGGATGACGAGCGTGTGATCGGGGCAAAGCATGCGGATCAGGTGACCTTCGAGGGCTATCTCGCCTAATCTGCCGGGCATGTCCGATAGCTTCACCATCCGCGTCGTCCGCAGCGTCAAGGACATCGCTGCGGGAGACTGGAATGCCTGTGCCGCCGACCCCACCGGCGCCGTTGATCCCTTCCTCGACCACGCCTTCTTCCTGTCGCTGGAGGAGTCGAAATCGGCGGTGCGGGAGACCGGCTGGCTTGGCCATCACCTCGTGCTCGAACGCGGCGGCGTCATCGCCGGCATCCTGCCCTGCTACCTGAAGAGCCATTCCCGCGGCGAGTATGTGTTCGATGCGGGCTGGGCCGAGGCCTATGAGCGGGCCGGCGGGCGCTATTACCCGAAGCTGCAGGCGAGCGTCCCCTTCACCCCCGCGACCGGGCGCCGCCTTCTGGTCCGCCCCGGCGAGGGCGCGGACCTCGCCCGCGCGGCGCTCGTCCAGGGGGCGGCGCAGGTCGCCGCCGAGGCCGGCGTCTCCTCGCTGCACGTCACCTTCTGTCCCGCGGACGAGTGGGCGCTGATGGGCGAGGCGGACTATCTGCAGCGCACCGACACCCAGTTCCACTTCGAGAACGAGGGCTACGGCTCGTTCGACGACTTCCTCGCCGCCCTCTCCTCCCGCAAGCGCAAGGTGATCCGCCGCGAACGCCGCGATGCGCTGGAGGGCAATGGGATCACCATCCGTCGCCTCACCGGGCCGGAGCTGACGGAGGCGGTCTGGGACCGCTTCTTCGAGTTCTACATGGACACCGGCTCCCGCAAATGGGGCCGGCCCTACCTGACGCGCGCCTTCTACTCGCTGATCGGCGAGCGCATGGCCGACCGAATCCTCCTCGTCATGGCGGAGCGCGAGGGCCGCTATGTCGCCGGCGCCATCAATTTCATCGGCCGGGACGTTCTCTACGGACGCCATTGGGGCGCGGTGGAGAACCATCCCTTCCTGCATTTCGAGGTCTGCTACTACCAGGCCATCGACTATGCGATCGAGAAGGGCCTGAAGCGGGTCGAGGCGGGGGCGCAGGGCGAGCACAAGCTGGCGCGCGGCTACAAGCCGGTGACGACCTATTCAGCGCATTTCATCGTCGATCGCGGCTTCCGTCGCGCGGTCGATGACTACCTGCAACGGGAACGGCGCTACATCGCCGAGGCGATCGACGAACTCGGCACGCTGACCCCGTTCCGCCGGCCCGAGCTCGAGGAACAGGACTAGCGGCGGCGGTCACAGGCCGTCGAAGAGCCCGCCCACCACGTCTGCGACGCCGGAGACGATCGATCCGGCCGTCTCGGCAGCGCCGGACACGATGGCGCCGCCCGTCTCGAAGGCTCCTGTCGCCAGGGTCCCGGCTGTCTCGGTGACCGTGCTGGCTGCCGCGGCGGTCGTCCGGCCAACGCTGGGGGCGGCGGTTCCGACGAGGTCGAGCACGGAGCCGGCAACGTCCGCCACGTCGACCCATGAGCCGTTATCGGCGGCCTTGCGCTTCTCCTTGGCCTCCGCCTCTTCGGCGGCCTTGGCGGCGATGCTGGGGTCGATGGCCATGGAGCTCTTCTCCCGTGGGTTCAGGTGGCGCGAGGCTGACAGGAGGATGATCACGGCCGATCATGTCCGTTCGATGCCACGGCCTCATCGCCGCCATTGCGCGCGCCTGCAGCGATGAACGGTTCCTAAACGCCGCGATATGAGCGGTTCAGATGGGGAGGAGCACAGTCATCCTCGAACCGGTTCACACGGTTTCGCTTCGAACCCCAAGGAGACTGACCATGATGCATCGCCGCACGTTCTTCACCGCCCTCGGTGCCGGTGTCGCCGCGACCGCCCTCGCCGCCGCTGCGGCCCAGGCTGCTCCCGCCGCCGAGGCCCTTGCCGCCATCGAGCCGGCCGCCGCGACCACCGTGACGCCGGACGCCGGTGAGCCGGTCGAGATGCGCCGCCGTGGCCGCCGCCATGCGCATCGCCATGCTCGCCGCCATGCCCGCCGGGCCCATCGCCGCGCCCGCCGGGTGGCCCGCCGCACCGCGCGCCGCGCCTGACGCCCCCTCCGACGCCCGGCGACATGGCCTCCGTCGCCGGGCGTCGACAGGCAGAAACACATGACACAGACTGTCAGTGCCGAAGCGGATTGACGCCGCATCACCCGCGCATCACCGTGCCCCCCGATGCGCCGCCTGCCTGAGGAGACATGCCAATGATTCATCGTCGCACATTCGTCGCGGCCGCTATCGGCGGCCTCGCCGTCGCAGCGGCTGCCGGCACGGCCCAGGCCGCGCCCGCCACCGCAACCGCTCCCGTCGCTCCTGTGGCCCCGGCCGCCGAAACCCCGACGGAAATGCAGTACTACATCGTCCGTCGCCGTCGCTGGTATCGCCGCCCCCGCCGGGTCTATATCATCCGCCGTCGCCGCTACTGGCGCCGCCGGGTCTATTACTGGTGACCGGCCGCGGCGCTTGACGCCGCGCCATCGGATTGCGACACCCTCGCGGTTCCCATCGCGAGGGTGTTTTCATGTCCGCCGCCTATGATCCGAACAACGTCTTCGCCAAGCTCCTGCGCGGCGAGATGCCGGCCCACAAGGTCTACGAGACCGACAAGGTGCTGGCCTTCATGGACATCATGCCCCGCGCCGACGGCCATGTGCTGGTGATCCCCAAGGCGGCCGCGCGCAACATTCTCGACATCCATCCCGACGATCTTGCGGAACTCGCCAAGGCCGTGCAGTTCGTCGCCAAGGGCGTGAAGAAGGCCATGGCGGCCGACGGCCTGACCATCCAGCAGTTCAACGAGAGCGCCGGTGGCCAGGTGGTGTTCCACATCCACGTCCACGTGCTGCCGCGTTGGGAGGGCGTCGCGCTGCGTCCGCATACCGGCGCGATGGAGAACGGCGAGGTCCTGGCCAAGCATGCCGGGACCATCCGTGCTGCGCTCGAGGCGATGCAGGCCGGCGGATGATCAGCGGATCCCGAGCCAGAGCGAGGCGCCGACGATCACCGCCTCGGCCGAGAGGACGCCCAGCAGCACGGACTTGCGCCCCACCGCATAGGCGGTGAGGCCGATGACGAAGGCCGCGATGCGCCAACCGGTCGGCAACTCGGCCAGCGCCCCGCCGGGGAAGAAGGCGAGCTTTGCCACCACCGCCGCCAGGGTCGCCGTGGCGACGGCCCTCACCCAGACGAGAATCTCCGAGGTCTCGTCGAGGCCGCGCCCGACGACCAGCGCCATCAAGCGCCAGATCTCGCTGGGGAGCACCCCGACCAGCAGCAGCGCGATATAGGGCGTGGGATCGGATCCGAAGAGGGTCACGGAGCCTCCCGCAGGCGCTTCAGCCGCGCGACGCCATAGGCGATCGTCCCGCCACCGAGGCCGGCATAGAGCAGCTCAAGACCGTCGCCGATAGTGCTCGCTGCGAGCAGGCCGAAAAATCCGAAGCCGATGGCGAGACGGTCGGAGAGTGCGCGCGCCGTGGTGAAGAGCGAGAGCAGGAAGAAGATCGGGGTGAGGAACAGGAGCGCGGCGCTAAAGGCCGGCGGGATGATGCCGGCGAGGAAATAGCCCGCCGCCGTCGCCGTGGTCGCCGAAGCGAGGAGCCCGGTGCCGAGGCCGAGGAAGAAGGGCACCCGGCCCTCGGCGTCGATCTGCGGCAGGAGCCGCAGGCCTTCCACCCAGATCGAGATGGCGACGAAATGGGCGCAGATCACCGCCACCACCGGGTTGCGGTTCTGCAGCCTGAGATAGGGCAGCAGCGACACGACCATGGGCAGCAGCCGCACCGAGGACAGCCCCACGGTGATCCCCACCGCAAGCCACGAGGCGCCGGAGGCAAGACCGCCGACGAGAATGAGATGAGCGGGACCTGCCCAGATCAGCACGGTCGCGAGCAATGCCCACGCCAGGGGCATGCCATAGCCCGCACAGACCGAGCCGATGCCGATGAAGGTTGCGGCGAGAATCACCGCCGGCAGCGCGACCGCGGCGCGCAATCCCCGGCGGAAATAGGCGGATTGGCTCAGGGGTTGGTAGGGCTCGGCGGCTGACATCGTCGCCGATCACGCCGTGGAAGCACCGGCCTTGGCAAGAAACGATGCTGCATGAAGGCCATTCATCGCCCGAAAGACGGAGCCTGAAACGACGGAGCCCGGCGCGTCGGTGACGGCCGGGCTCGGGAGCGTGGTGGTGACGACGTCCTCAGTCCGCCTTGAGCGGCACCTTCGGCACGGAACCGGAGGGACGCTTCGGCTCGGTGGGAGCCGGAACGCCGCCCGAACCACCGCCGGAGCCGCCCTTCGGCTTGCGCTTGGCCTTGGCCGGGGCGCTCTTCGCCGCGCGCTTGGCGATCTTGCGCACGTCGGGAGCGACCGGCTCCGGCTTCGGCGTGACCGGGCCTGCCGGATAGTCGAAGCCGAGGATGGGGAATCCCTCCTCGTCCTTCGAGACGATGACCCGGACATGGCCGCCGTTCTTCAGCCGGCCGAAGAGCAGGTCCTCGGCGAGCGGCTTTTTCACGTACTCCTGGATGACGCGGGCCATGGGGCGCGCGCCCATCTGCTCGTCATAGCCGCGCTCGATCAGCCAGTCCTTGGCATCGGGCGACAGCTCGATCGTGACCTGGCGGTCGGCGAGCTGGGCCTCGAGCTGGAGGACGAATTTCTCGACGACATTGCCGATGACCTCGGTCGACAGGTGGCCGAAGGCGATCGTGGCGTCGAGGCGGTTGCGGAATTCCGGCGCGAAGAGGCGGTTGATGGCCTCGGTGTCCTCGCCGGTCCGCTTGTTACGGGTGAAACCGATGGCGGGCTTGGCGAGATCCGCCGCGCCGGCATTGGTGGTCATGATCAGGATGACGTTCCTGAAATCGACCGACTTGCCGTTGTGGTCGGTCAGCTTCCCGTGATCCATGATCTGCAGGAGGATGTTGAAGAGGTCCGGATGAGCCTTCTCGATCTCGTCCAGCAGCAGCACGCAATAGGGATTCTGGTCGACGCCATCGGTCAGCAGGCCGCCCTGGTCGAAGCCGACATAGCCGGGCGGCGCGCCGATCAGCCGGGACACCGTGTGGCGCTCCATATATTCCGACATGTCGAAGCGCAGCAGCTGGACGCCCAGGACCTGGGCGAGCTGCTTGGCGACCTCGGTCTTGCCGACGCCGGTTGGGCCGGAGAACAGGTAGTTGCCGATCGGCTTCTCCGGCTCGCGCAGGCCGGCCCGGGCGAGCTTGATCGAGGCCGAGAGCGCCTCGATGGCCTTGTCCTGGCCGTAGACCACGCGCTTCAGCGTGTTCTCGATGTTGCGCAGCACCTCGGCATCGTCCTTGGAGACGGTCTTCGGGGGGATGCGCGCCATGGTGGCGATCGTCGCCTCGATCTCCTTGATGCCGATCGTCTTCTTGCGCTTGCCCTCCGGCACCAGCATCTGCGCGGCGCCGGTCTCGTCGATCACGTCGATCGCCTTGTCGGGGAGCTTGCGGTCATGGATGTAGCGGGCCGAGAGCTCCACCGCCGCGCGGATGGCGTCGTTGGTGTAGCGCAGCTTGTGATAGGTCTCGAAGGTCTGCTTGAGGCCCTTCAGGATCTCGATGGAATCCTCGACCGTCGGCTCGGTCACGTCGATCTTCTGGAAGCGGCGGACGAGGGCGCGGTCCTTCTCGAAGTACTGGCGGTACTCCTTGTAGGTGGTCGAGCCGATGCAGCGCAGCGTGCCCTGGGCGAGCGCCGGCTTCAGCAGGTTCGAGGCGTCCATGGCACCGCCCGAGGTCGCACCCGCACCGATGACGGTGTGGATCTCGTCGATGAACATGATGGCGTTGGGGTGGGCCTCCACCTCCTTGATCACCTGCTTCAGGCGCTCCTCGAAGTCGCCGCGATAGCGGGTGCCGGCCAGCAGCGTGCCCATGTCGAGCGAGAAGACGGTGGCGTCCTTGAGGACCTCCGGCACGTCGTTCTCGACGATGCGCTTGGCGAGGCCCTCGGCGATGGCGGTCTTGCCGACGCCGGGATCACCCACCAGCAGCGGGTTGTTCTTCTGGCGGCGGCAGAGCACCTGGATGGTGCGGCTTATCTCGCTGTCGCGGCCGATCAGCGGGTCGATCCGGCCCTCGCGCGCCTTGCGGTTGAGGTTGACGCAATAGGTGTCCAGCGCGTCACCCTTCTTCTTGTCGCCCTCGGTCGCCTTCTCCTTGGCCTCCTCCGGCTCGTCGGCGCCCTTCGGCGCGCGCGTCTCGGAGAGCCCGGCGCGCTTGGCGATGCCGTGGCTGATGTAGTTGACCGCGTCGTAGCGGGTCATGTCCTGCTCCTGCAGGAAATAGGCGGCGTGGCTCTCGCGCTCGGCGAAGATGGCGACGAGCACGTTGGCGCCGGTCACCTCCTCGCGGCCCGAGGACTGCACGTGGATCACCGCGCGCTGGATGACGCGCTGGAAGCCGGCGGTGGGCTTGGAATCCTCGGACCCGTCGGTGATGAGGTTCTCGAGTTCGGTGTCGATATAGCCGACGAGGCTCTTCTTGAGCTTCTCCAGGTCGACGCTGCAGGCCTTCATCACCGCGGCGGCGTCCTGGTCGTCGACCAGGGCCAGCAGGAGATGTTCGAGCGTCGCATATTCGTGGCGCCGCTCGTTGGCTAGCGCGAGCGCCCGGTGGAGAGACTGTTCAAGACTGCGGGAGAATGAGGGCAAGGGAACCTCGGATCATCGGTCGCGGCGCCTTGCGGCGCCTGGGAGGGCCGGCTGGGCGGCCCCGGGGCAAATCACTTCTTCTCCATCACGCATTGGAGAGGGTGCTGGTTCTTGCGGGCGAAGTCCATGACCTGGGTCACTTTCGTTTCGGCGACCTCGTAGGTGTAGACCCCGCATTCGCCGACGCCGTGCTGGTGAACGTGCAGCATGATGCGCGTGGCGTCCTCGGCATTCTTGTTGAAGAATTTCTGGAGGATGTGCACCACGAACTCCATCGGCGTGTAGTCGTCGTTCAGCAACAACACGCGATAGAGGCTCGGGCGCTTGGTCTGCGGCCGCGTCTTGGCGATCACCGAGGTGCCGGGCCCGCCCGGATCCTGGTCGCGCTCGTCGCGTTTGCCTGCCATGGCCAGCGGCGTTGCGGGCCCGACCGGATGGAATGCTTGAGGCATGGCGTCCTTGGTCATCGTCCTCTCGTGCCGGTGGAGCGGCACCCCCGATCAGTCCAATCCTGCTGTGTCCACTCCAAGGCGAAACCCTAGCACCGAGAATGCGAGATTCATGCCGGGACGGGCAAGGGAACTCTGAGCGTAAAAATAGGGAAGCCTGAACGGGATCGCCAGATCACCGCCCAGGCTTTCACCGTTCATTTGCTCAAGCTTCGACCAAACGGCCGGCCTACCTCAAGCGCGCAGGGCGGACAGGGCCGAATGCAGGGCAGCCAACCGGCTGCGCGCCGTCTCGATGGCGGCGATCTTCGCCTGGAAGCGGGCATGGAGCGCCGGATCGGACCAGATGATGGTCCCGTTCGCGAAGCGGAACCGCCCGGCGTTGTCGGCAAGGAAGCTGCCCGTGTCCGCGATGGCGGCGAGCACGCCGTCGAGCCCTTCAAGGCCGCCGCGGAAAACCGGCGTCACGTCGGTCACGAGTTTCTTGAAAGCCCGGGCATAGACCATCTTGAGGTCGTCGGGCTGCGCCAGTCGCGCGACCTCCCCCTCGGTGCGCCGCGCAAGCTCGTCCGTGCCTTCCATGGCAACGGCGAGGAGCCGGCGGCTGTCGGCGATCTCGGCCACCTTGTTCATCCAGGTCTCGGGATGGCGCAGGGCTGGCAGGATGCGGCCGGCATTGGACAGGAGCGGCGCAAGCCGTGTCTCCATCTCGTGATGATAGACCCGCAGCGGCTCCCAATGCGCGGCATAGCGGCCGAAGCTGGTCAGTTCGTCCTCGGTCGGGCGCGGGACGCGCAGGCCCTGCGGCGCCAGGACGCGCTTTTCGAGGAAGGCGATGAAGGCGCGGCGCGCGGACAGCTCGCCCGGCTCGAAACAGGCGGCAAGCGGGACGGCGGCGGCAAGGACGAGACAATGGCGGCGGGTCAGGGCAGTCATAACGGGGTCCTCTGGGTTGTCGAACCCCTATCCCGCCACCACTTCCGCCCCTTGCCTCACGCCGCCTTCTTCGTTTCAGCGACCTTGACGAAGTTGCGCAGGATCACCGCCGTGCCCTTCAGCTCCCATGCGTAGCGGTCATCGTCCGGCACATCCCGGGTCAAACCTTCGGCGAATGGAGGCGAGGCGTTCCCATATTGAACCAAGCCTTGGCGATCTTCCCGTCCACAACCTGGTAGATACAGATCACATCCACCTCACCGCGGCCCTCGGGAAAATTTCTCTGCACGGTTTCATGGTCCACAACCATGTTGCCGACAACGATGCGGGTCAGCAGCTTCCCATGCAGATCGGGCTCCTTGAAGCGTTCGACATGCCTCTCCCGAATGGCTGTTGCGGTGTTGGCAAGCAGGGTCGAGGGGAACGCGTAATACTCGCAGTCGTCAGCCCACCATGGCATGAACGCGTCGATGTCTCGCGCATTGTAGGCGGCGAGCTGCATATGGACGGGATAAGCCGGATCGTAGGGCTGTAGCGGCGTAATGGTCATTGCTGGCTCCAAAAACGAAAAACCCCGCGACGGAGGTCGCGGGGCGAATGGTGCTTTCAGAATGCGGATCAGGACGTCGGGTTAACCCGCCCTTGTCCCGAACCTCGCAGGCACAGCATCGCCGCCGCGGGTCGCGCGGCGTCGGCGTCGGTCGACGAAGGGCCTGTTCTGGAACACGGGTGGACTCTGTCCCGCCTTTGTCTCACCGTCAAGGGCGATAGACGGCCGACCCCCGCAACCTTGCAGGATGGGGCCCCCTGCCCGTCACGCCGCCTTTTTCGTTTCAGCGATTTTCACGAGGTTGCGCAGGATCACCGCCGTGCCCTTCAGCCGGTCGTCGGCCTTCGGCCAGTCGCGGATGAAGACGATCTTCTGGTCGGGCCTGACCTTCGCCAGCGAGCCCTGCTCGCCGATGTAGCGGACGAGGCCAGCCGGATTGGCGAATTTGCCCTCCCGGAAGGTCATGACAATGCCGCGCGGGCCGGAATCGACCTTCTCGACATTGGCGCGGCGGCAATAGGCCTTGATCACCGCGACCTTGACGAGGTGCTGGACCTCCTCGGGCAGCGGGCCGAAGCGATCGATCATCTCGGCGGCGAAGGCGTCGATGGCCTCGTCGGTGTCGAGGTCGCCGAGGCGGCGATAGAGCGACAGGCGCAGGCCGAGGTCCTCGACATAGGTCTCGGGGATGAGGATCGGCGTGCCCACGGTGATCTGCGGCGACCAGCGGTCTTCCACCGTTTCCTCGACGAGGCCGGCCTTCATCATCGACACCGCCTCCTCCAGCATCTGCTGGTAGAGCTCGTAGCCGACCTCCTTGATGTGGCCCGACTGCTCGTCGCCGAGCAGGTTGCCGGCGCCGCGGATGTCGAGGTCGTGCGAGGCGAGCTGGAAGCCGGCGCCAAGCGTGTCGAGCGACTGCAGCACCTTCAGCCGCTTTTCCGCCTGCGGCGTCACCGGCTTGTTCTCCGGCAGGGTGAACAGCGCGTAGGCGCGGGTCTTCGACCGGCCGACGCGGCCGCGCAGCTGGTAGAGCTGGGCAAGGCCGAACATGTCGGCGCGCCAGACGATCAGGGTGTTGGCGCGGGGGATGTCGAGGCCGGATTCGACGATCGTCGTCGAGAGCAGGATGTCGACCTTGCCGTCATAGAAGGCGCCGATGCGGTCTTCCAGCTCGCCGGCAGCCATCTGGCCATGGGCGACGATGAACTTCGCCTCCGGCACGTGCTCGCGCAGGAAAGCCTCGGCATCGCCAAGGTCCTCGATGCGCGGGCAGACGACGAAGGCCTGGCCGCCGCGATAGCGCTCGCGCAGCAGGGCCTCGCGGATGACCAGCGGGTCGAAGGGCGTGACGAAGGAGCGAACCGCGAGACGGTCCACCGGCGGCGTCGCGATGATGGAGAGGTCGCGGACGCCGGTCATGGCCAGCTGGAGGGTGCGCGGGATGGGCGTCGCGGTCAGCGTCAGCACATGGACCTCGGCGCGCAGCTCCTTCAACCGCTCCTTGTGGCCGACGCCGAAATGCTGCTCCTCGTCGACGATGACAAGGCCGAGATCCTTGAAGGCGATCGTCTTGCCAAGCAGGGCGTGGGTGCCGACGACGATGTCGACCGTGCCGTCCGCGAGGCCCTTCTTGGCGGCGGCGAGATCGGCCGAGCCGACCATGCGCGAGGCCTGGGCCACGGTGACCGGCAGGCCCTTGAAGCGCTCGGCGAAGGTCTTGAAGTGCTGGCGGGCAAGCAGCGTCGTCGGCACGACGACCGCCACCTGCTTGCCGCCCATGACGGCCGCGAAGGCGGCGCGCAGCGCCACTTCCGTCTTGCCGAAGCCGACATCGCCGCAGACGAGGCGGTCCATAGGCCGGCCGGCGCCAAGGTCTTCGAGCACCGCGTCGATGGCATTGGCCTGGTCGTCGGTCTCGTCATAGGGGAAGCGCGCCGAGAACTCGTCATAGGCGCCATCCGGCGGCACGAGGCGCGGGGCCTCGCGGAGCTGGCGGGCCGCGGCGATCTTGATGAGGCCGGCCGCCATTTCGAGGATGCGCTTCTTCAGCCGCGCCTTGCGCTGCTGCCAGGCGCCGCCGCCGAGCTTGTCGAGCTGCGCCTCGGCATCCTCCGACCCATAGCGCGACAGAAGCTCGATATTCTCGACGGGCAGGAAGAGCTTGTCGCCGCCGGCATAGTGGATCTCGACGCAATCGTGCGGCGCGCCGACCGCGGTGACGGTCCTCAGGCCGATGAAGCGGCCGATGCCGTGGTCGACATGGACGACGAGGTCGCCGGTGGCGAGCGTCGCGACATCCGACAGGAAGTCCTGGGCGCGCTTGCGGCGCTTCTGGGCGCGCACCAGCCGGTCGCCGAGAATGTCCTGCTCGCCGATGACGACGAGGTCGGGGGTCTCGAAGCCCTCCTCGATGCCGAGGACGCCAAGGGCGATCTCGTCGCCGCGCAGCGCCTCCGCCGAGGCCCAGCTCGCCACGGGCCTCAGCGGCTTCAGGCCGTGATCCTCAAGAATGGGCTGCAGGCGCTCGCGCGAGCCCTCCGACCAGGCGGCGATGAGCACGCGCTTCTTCTCCTGGCGCAGCGCCGCGACATGGGCCGTGACCGCGTCGAAGACATTGGCGTTCTCATCGGCGCGCTCGGCGGCGAAGGACCGGCCGCGCCGTCCCTCGAGGTCGACCATGGCGCCGTCCGAGGCCCCGGCCAGCGCGAAGGGCGAGAGCTTCACCACCGCCTCGCCACCGCGGCGGCGGTCCCAGTCGGCCGGCGTCAGGTAGAGTGCGTCGGGCGGGAGCGGCTTGTAGTTCGCCCCTGCCCCGTCCTGCTCCATCTGGGTTTTGCGGGCGTCGTAGTAATCCGCAATCGTCGTCAGCCGCTCCTTGGCGGCTTCCTCGACCTGGGCATCGAGGACGATGCCGGCATCCGGCATGTAGTCGAAGAGCGTGTCGAGCTTGTCGTGGAAGAGCGGCATCCAGTGCTCGACGCCGGGATGGCGGCGGCCCTCGGAGACGGCCTCGTAGAGCGCGTCGCCCTTGGTCGAGCCGCCGAAGGCCCGCACATAGGCGAGGCGGAACTTCACCATGGTCTCGGTGGTGATCTGCACCTCGGAGGTCGGCACGAGGTCGAGGCGCTTCAGGTTGCCGGTGGTGCGCTGCGTCTCGGGATCGAAGGAGCGGATGGATTCGAGCTGGTCGCCGAAGAAATCGAGGCGGATCGGCGCGTCGAGCCCCGGCGCAAAGAGATCCAGGATGCCGCCGCGGACGGCATATTCGCCGACCTCGCGGACGGTCGAGGTGCGCAGATAGCCGTTGGTCTCCAACCAGGCCTGCAGGTCGCCCATGGCGATGACATTGCCGGGCGCGGCCGAGAGCGACTGGCGCGCAAGGAGCTCGCGCGAGGGCACCCGCTGGAGCGCCGCATTGATGGTCGTGAGCACGATGGCGGGCGTCGCCCGGCCCGTCGTCCGGGCGAGCCGCGACAGGGTCAGCATCCGCCGCGCCATCAGCGCGCCGTTGGGCGAGGCACGGTCATAGGGCTGGCAGTCCCAGGCCGGCACGGGCAGGATCTCGATCCCCGGCGCGAAGAAGGCCAGCGCCGTCTCCATGGCCTGCATGCGCGGCCCGTCGCGGCAGATCACCACCAGCTCCGGCGAGGACTGGTTGCCCTTGGCGTGGAGCTGGCGGGCGAGATCGGCGACGACGAGCGCGTCGAAGCCCTGGGGCACGCCGGCAAGCGTCAGGCGGCCGCGCGAGGCGACGACATCGGCGGGACTGCGCTTGGCCATCAGCCGACCCAGGCTCCCTTGCCCTCGCTGTGGAAGGTCTTGAGCGAGCGGAACACGGCGGTGTCGTAGTTCGCCGGCGTCTCGGCCTTGCTGGTGACCCAGGCGAAGAGGTCGCGGTCCGGCACCTCGATCAGCCGTTCGAAATCATCGAGCTCGGCATCGGTCAGTTCGCCGATCCGCGCATCGGCGAAGCGACCCATGATCAGGTCCATCTCGCGGGTGCCGCGGTGCCAGGACCGGAACAGGATCTTGCGACGACGGGGGTCGAGATCGGCGGAGGAGCGTGTCGTTCCGGTCATCGGGGCCTCTTCAGGACTGTGACGCCTATACGTCCGGGACCCCTGACGGATCCCTTCGTACGCGTGGCGCACAACGGCGAAAGCCGGAAGGCCCCCAACGAGGGACGTTTCCGGTGCCGCGCACCCCTAGCAAAGGCGCGGCAGGCAGCACAAGCGAGGCGGTGCGGCAGCACCCTGCCCTGTCGGCGCCGCGCAGGTCGGACTAGATTGCCGCCATGCGTCCCTCGCGACTCGATCCCCTCTTCGCGCCGCTCACCAGCCTGAAAGGCGTCGGCCCGAAGTTCGAAGGCCTCTATGCCCGGGTCCTCGGCACCGAGGGGCCGCCGCGTGTCATCGACCTGCTGCTCCACCTGCCGCACACGATCATCGACCGGCGGGCGCGCCCGACGCTCGCGGAAGCCGTGCCGGGCGCCATCGTCACGGTCGAGGTGCTGATCGAGAAGCATCGTCCCTCCCCGCCCGGCAAGGCCCGCACGCCCTACCGGGTGCTCGCATCGGACGAGACGGGCGACATCACGCTGGTCTGGTTCAATGCCCATCGCGGCCGCATCGAGCAGATGTGTCCGCTGGGCGAGACGCGGGTGGTCTCAGGCCGCATCGAGCTCTTCGACGGCATGCGCCAGATGGTCCATCCCGACCGGGTGCTGACGGCGGAGCAGGCCGCGTCCATGCCGATGATGGAGCCGGTCTATCCGCTCACCGAGGGCCTCGCCTCGGGCCATGTGCGGCGGGCGGCGGAGGCCGCGCTCGACAGGCTGCCGGCGCTCGCCGAATGGCTCGATGCACGGCTGAAGGACCGCCACTCCTGGCCCGCCTTTGCCGCAGCGCTCCGGACCGTCCACCAGCCGGACCGCCCCGAGGCCTTCGCGCCGGAAGGGCCGGCCTGGACGCGGCTCGCCTATGACGAACTCCTCGCCAACCAGCTGGCGCTCGGCCTTGTCCGTGCCAATCTCAAGCGTCCCGCCGGCAACCGCAATGTCGGCGACGGGTCGATCCGTGCGCGGGTCCAGGCCGCCCTGCCCTTTGCGCTGACAGGATCGCAGCAGCGCGCCATTGGCGAAATCGCCAGCGACATGGCCGCGCCGACGCGGATGCTGCGGCTCCTCCAGGGCGATGTCGGCTCGGGCAAGACCGTGGTCGCGCTCATGGCCATGGCCGCCGCCGCGGAGGCCGGCCGCCAATCCGCGCTGATGGCCCCTACCGAACTGCTGGCGCGCCAGCACGCCCGCACCCTCACGCCGCTCGCCGAGGCCGCCGGCCTCAAGGTCGCCATCCTCACGGGCCGCGAAAAGGGCCGCGAGCGCGAGGCGGTGCTGGCCGGGCTCGCCGACGGCTCGATCCCCATCGTTGTCGGCACCCATGCGTTGTTCCAGGACGGCGTCGCCTTCAAGGCTCTCGGCCTTGCGGTCATCGACGAGCAGCATCGGTTCGGTGTGCAGCAGCGCCTGGCGCTGGCCGCCAAGGGCGATGCGGTCGATCTCCTGGTGATGACGGCGACGCCGATCCCGCGGACTCTCGTCCTCACCTATTTCGGCGACATGGAATCCTCCCAGCTCACCGAGAAACCGGCGGGACGCAAGCCCGTCGACACCCGCGTCATCGGCATGGAGAAGCTCGGCGACGTGGTGGAGGGCATCGGCCGGGCGCTCAGCGCAGGCCGGCAGGTCTATTGGGTCTGTCCGCTCGTGGCGGAGGCCGAGGAGCCGACCGAGGACACGCCCGACCTCGCCTCGGCCGAGGAGCGTTTCGAAATGCTCCGCCAGCGCTTTGGCGCCACGGTTGACCTCGTGCACGGCCAGATGAAGGGCGCCGACAAGGATGCGGCCATGGCGCGCTTCCAGGCGGGAGAGACGCGCTGCCTGGTCGCGACCACGGTCATCGAGGTGGGCGTCGATGTCCCTAAGGCCTCGATCATGGTCATCGACCATGCCGAGCATTTCGGCCTTGCCCAGTTGCATCAGCTGCGCGGACGCATCGGCCGCGGCTCCGATGCCTCGACCTGCATCCTGCTCTATCGCGGCCCCTTGGGAGAGACCGCCGGGCGCCGGCTGGAGATCATGCGCGAGACGGAGGATGGCTTCCGCATCGCCGAGGAGGACCTGAAGCTGCGCGGCGAGGGCGACCTGCTCGGCACCAAGCAGTCGGGCATGCCGGGCTTCCGCATCGCGCGGCTCGAACATCACGCGCCGCTGCTTGAGACGGCCCGCAATGATGCCCGCATGATCGTCGAGACGGACCCGCATCTCGCAGGCCCCCGTGGCGAGGCGCTGCGCGATCTGCTCTACCTGTTCGGGCGCAACGAGGCGATCCGCCTCGTCGAGGCGGGCTGAGCCATGATCTCCCGGCCGTTCCGGTTCATCATCTTCCTGGCGGGCTGCCTGTTCACGGGCCTCGGCGTGATCGGCCTCATCCTGCCCGGCATTCCCGGAACGGTCTTCCTCATCCTCGCCGCCTGGTGCTTCGCCCGCTCCTCGCCGCGCTTCGAATGGTGGCTGCTGCATCACCCGAAGCTCGGCCCACCGGTGCGGCAGTGGCGGCAGAACGGCGCCATCGCGCCGCGCATCAAGGCCATCGCCATCGGCTCCATGGCGCTGTCCTGGGGGATCGTCTGGATGACCGCCCCGCCCATCGGCATCGCGCTATCCGGCATCGCCATCGGGGCGAGCGCCCTCTATGTCGGGACCCGCCCCTCGTCATGACCACCAAGCCTGTCCGCATCGTCTGTGCGGGGATCGCCACGCTCGACTTCGTCTATGGCCTCGATGCCATCCCGACCGTGCCGCTGAAGTTCCGCACCCATCGCATGGAGCTCTCGGGCGGCGGGCTTGCCGGCAATGCGGCGACCGCCTGCGCCCGGCTCGGCGCGGATGTGACGCTGGTGGCGCGGCTGGGTGATGATCCCTTCGCCGGGATGATCACCGAGGAGTTCGCGCGCGAGGGCATCGATACATCCGCCATCCGCCGCTGCCCCGGCCATCGCACCCCCGTCTCCGCCGTCATCATCGATGATGCCGGCGAGCGCATGGTGGTGAGCTATTCCGACCCGGACCTTCTGACGGATCCGGCGCTGGTCCCCGAGGGCGTCGAGCGTGGCGCAGATGCCATCTATGCCGAGACGCGCTGGATCGAGGCGGCGCTCGCCCTCCTGCCCCGGGCGCGCGATGCCGGAATCCCCTCCGTTCTCGACGCGGACCGCCGGCCCCGCCGTCCGGAAGTAATTGCGCTCGCAAGCCATGTCGGCTTCTCCGCCCAGGCGCTGCGCGACCTCACCGGCATCGACGATCTCGCCGTGGCCCTCGCCCATGCCGCGCGGGATGCGACCAACGTTCTCGCCGTCACCGATGGGGCGCGCGGCTGCTGGTACATGGACGCGGGCGCGGTCGTGCATCTCCCGGCCTTCCCGGTCAAAGCCGTCGACACGCTCGGCGCCGGCGACACCTGGCACGGCGCGCTCGCCGTTGCGCTCGGCGAAGGGCAGCCGCTCGCGCGCGCGATGCTGTTCGCCAATGCGGCGGCTGCCTTGAAATGTACGGAATTTGGCGGTCGGAAAGGCATGCCACGCCGCGAGCGCGTGGATGCCCTGCTGGCAGGTGCGTGACGATCTGGGCTAAGGTGCCTGTTGTGACGATGTTCTTCCGACCGCTCCTGCTGCTCGCCGCCCTCGGCCTCGCCTTTGCGACGGCTGCCGAGGCCCGCACCACGGACCTTCTCGTCCGCGGCCTCACCGAGGCCCAGGCGCTCTATCGCACCACCACCACGAGCCTGCGCGCCAACCGCCCGGCGGAAGCCGAAGCGGCGCTGAAGGCGCTGGTAGCGCTGTGGGACGAGACGGTGACCGCGACGATCGCAGCGCCGCCCGCCATGGCCGCACGCGTCAGCCTCTTCGCCGAGCAGATGGAAGGCGGCCGCGCCCGCCTGAAGCGCGCCGCCGAGGCGCTGTCGCAGGGCCGCACCGATGGCGCGCTGGACGAACTCGCCCCGCTGAAGCGCGACTGGATCACCCTCAAGCTGAGCCTCGGCCTCTACGGCCTCGTCGAATGCCTCGACGAATCCGCGCAGGCCCTGGATGCCCTCATGGTCCACAAGCGGCAGGCGCCGGATCTCACCCGCGCCGAGGCGCGCGTCGACATCATCGCGCGCACCGCCGTCTATCGCTACGCCCTGCGCCGCTGCGAGCCCTTCGCGGCCGCGGATGTCATCGGCGACGGCGATTTCCGCCGCCAGGCCGAGGCCATCGGGGCCGCCCTCGACGTCATCGATTCGGCCATCCGGCTGCGCGACCCGGCGCTGCTGGACCGTGTTCTCACCGACCTCAAGACCTTCGACGCGCAACTCACCCAACGCTTCGGCGGGTAGCCGGCTGCTGGACAGCGTGGCGGCGCCCATGCCACGACTTCAACCGATTGAGCCGCAGAGAACGGCGATACGGGAGAGCACCATGGGCAAGAGGCTGGCGGGCAAGGTGGCGGTGATCACGGCCGCAGGTCACGGGATCGGTCGGGCGATCGCAGAGGCCTTCGTGGCCGAGGGCGCCAAGGTCTACGCCACCGACATCGACAAGGCGAAGCTCGAGGGCATCCCCAAGGCGAAGAAGCTGAAGCTCGACGTCACCTCGACCCGCGCAGTGGAAGCCTTCGCCGCCAAGACCGGCCCGATCGACATCCTCGTCAACGCCGCCGGCTGGGTCCATCACGGCAATGTCCTCGATACCAGCGAGGCGGACTGGGACCGCTCCTTCGACCTCAACGTCAAGTCGATGCACCGGACCATCAAGGCCTTCCTGCCGGGCATGCTGCAGAAGGGCGCCGGCTCCATCGTCAACATCGCCTCGGGCGCCTCCTCGGTGCGCGGCGTCGCCAACCGCTATGCCTATGGCGCCTCGAAGGCGGCGGTCATCGGCCTCACCAAGTCGGTGGCCATGGACTATATTCGCCGCGGTATCCGCTCGAACGCCATCTGCCCGGGCACTATCCAGTCACCCTCGCTCGACGACCGCATCAAGGCGCTCGCCGCCTCGACCAACCAGAGCGAGGCCGCCGCCCGCAAGGCCTTCATCGACCGCCAGCCCATCGGCCGGCTCGGCACCGCCGAAGAGGTGGCGATGCTGGCGCTCTACCTCGCGTCGGACGAGGCGGCCTATACGACAGGTGCTATTCACATCGTCGATGGTGGTTTCTCGTTGTAAGGAACCTGTTGAAACAACCGGGAGAGGTATCAAAGTCCGGTTGATTCGCAGGAGCGCGCGCCCCTAGCTTCCGCCTGCACGCCATGCGCGTGGCTGAGGGGAATACGAGTATGTTGAGGATCATCGCAGCGGCCTGCGTGGCCGTTGCCGTCGGCGGCTGCGCGACGGCCATCCGGGGCACCACCAATCAGGTCACTTTCGCCAGCGAACCGAGCGGTGCCGTCGTCACCACCTCGCTCGGACACAGCTGTGTCACCCCTTGCGTGATCGCCATCGAACGCAACAAGCCCTTCGAGGCAACCTTCCGCAAGGACGGCTTCGAGCACGCGGTCGTTGCCGTCCGCACCGAGATTTCGCGGGAAGGCGGCACCAGCTTCGCCGGCAATATCCTCGCCGGTGGACTGATCGGCATGGGCGTCGATGCTGCGAGCGGAGCCGCGCTCGATCACACGCCGAACCCGGTCGTGGGACGCCTCGCCGCCATCGTGCCTCCGGCACCGCCGCCCGCGACGAACCGTAGGCCCGTGCGCCGTCCCGCCGCTGCGCGCACGCCGGTCGCCGTTCTGACCGCGCCCCCGGCGCAGATGACGGCCTCCGTCGCGGTCACGCCGGCCTTCCGCTGAGGCTGTGTGCTGACGCGTGATTGTGGATGATCTCACCCGGCCGACGTACCCGCGCCGGCTACGATGGTGAGCGGGGAGGGGATCGAACCCTCGACCACATGATTAAAAGTCACGTGCTCTACCGCTGAGCTACCCGCCCATCCGGGCGCGGGTTTGGCGGATCGGCGGACGGAAGTCAACGCCGGGATGGGAATAAGGAAAGGGCCGGTGATCACCACCGGCCCCCTGCCCTCACCAGCCGCGGCGCCAGGCCCGGCGGCGCCAATAGCGACGGCGCATCGCGCGGTTGCGCCAGCGGCGGCGGTAGTAGCCGCGGCTCCCGCGGCGCACGACATCGCCACGCGGGCCGACGTTGTTCTGCATCTCCAGCGGAGTCCCAGTCACGATCGGGTCAACGGGCACAGCCGTTGCGGTGACCGGGGCGGCGAGCACTGCGGTCGACCCGGTGGCGAGAACCGCCAATCCGGCACCGGCAGCGAAAAGTTGTCGTCTGGTGGTCATGGGTCACTCCGATCCTGATGGAAGCCCGAGCGGCGGGCGGACGTCAGGGGAACGTGCCGCCGCCCGAGACGTTCCGTCCGCGACGGTTGCCCGACCGAAGCGTGGCCCTAGACTGGCCCTGTCCCACCCACCGAGCGCCCCGGCTGATGATCCTCAAGCGCCTCGTCTTCGCCCTCGCGCTGTTCCTGGCCACCCTCGCATCGCAGGTGCCGGAATATGCCCAGCAATATCGCCAGCGGCTGGGCGGAGCGGTGGACGAGCTCACCCGCATCATCGCGGCCTTCGACGCCGACGCCGCGCGCCTGGCGATCTCGCGCGAGACCGGGCTCGAGCGGCTGAAGGCCAATGCGGACACGTTCGTGCGCCAGCGCGGCGAACAGATCGAGAGCGACATCGCCCGCGCCGAACGGCTGCAGCGGCAGTTGCAGTCCTATGCCGAGGCGGGGCCGTTCCATCGCCTGGCGCTGCTCGTCCGCGACCATGATGCCGACATCGCCCGGCGGGCCTTCCAGGCCTTCGAGCCGGCTGTCCCCGTGACCTCCGAGGGCCTGATGGCCGGCATGGCCGGCTTTCTTCTTGGCTGGATCGGCGGGCGGGCCCTCATCTGGCCGGTCCAGCGCCGGCGCAACCGGCCGCGCGTCACGGCCTGAGCGTCAGTCGGGCGGCATCCGCTTGACGCCGTCACGAATGAAGACCCGGAACGGCGTCGTGCCCTCGGCCGAGCCATCCTCGGACCGCCAGCGGCCATTAGTGCAGAGGATGCCGCCCTGGGCCGGCACGGCATCGAACTCGGCGCGGTTGCGATAGACGGCGCCGTCCGGCAGCGTCGCCGTGAAGGCGGTGCGGCAACGCCCATCCGCGACGATCGGATCATAACCGCCGATCATCACCCCTCCTCCGCCGGTGCTGGGAAACGGGTCGCGCAGCAACGGCCAGGCGCCATAATCCTCGGCGGCCAGCGCCGGTCCCGCCGCCATCAGGCCCACCAGCGCCGCAGCCCTCATCCATCGTGTCGTCATGTCGTCCTCCTCGGGGATCGGAGGGGGTACACGCGGCAGGGCCATTCGGATGCACGGGCGCTTGCGCCAGAGGCGCCAACCGCCACAATGGCCGCCCCCGAACCCGTGAGACGTCATGCAGCAATCCTGTCCCAAGCATCTGAAGCATCTCGTGGTGAAGCCCGGCTCGAAGGTCGACCTCGGCGACATCGACCCGCGCGACGTCGATTGCCTTGGCAAGGAGGAAGCGGTCCGGACGAAGCTCGAAGAGGACGTCGTCGCCATCGACGCCCTTCAGGACCGGCTCTATGCCGAGGGCAAGCGGGCGCTGCTCGTGGTCCTCCAGGGCACGGACACCTCGGGCAAGGACGGGACGATCCGCGGCGTCTTCAACACCACCGGACCGCTCGGGGTCACGGTCACCGCCTTCAAGCGGCCGAGCGAGGAGGAACTCGCCCATGATTTCCTCTGGCGGGTCCACCTTGCCGCCCCCCGCCGCGGCACGATCGGCATCTTCAACCGCTCGCATTACGAGGACGTGCTGGTCGGCCGCGTCCGCAAGCTCGCACCGAAGGAGGTGATCGAGCAGCGCTACGACCAGATCAACGATTTCGAGCGGATCCTTGCCGAGAACGGCACGGTGATCCTGAAATTCATGCTCCATATCTCGAAGAAGGAGCAGGCCGAGCGGCTGCAGGAGCGGCTCGACGACAAGACGAAGAACTGGAAGTTCAACGCCGGCGATCTTGAGGACCGCAAGCTCTGGGACGAGTACCAGAAGGCCTATGAGACCGCCCTCGCCCGCTGCTCGACCGATCACGCGCCTTGGCACATCGTGCCGGCCGACCGCAAATGGGCCCGCAACGCCATCATCGCCGCGATCGTCCGCGACACGCTGGAAGCGATGGATCCGCAATATCCGAAGATGCCGTGGAAGCCGTCGGATTTCCGGATCGAGTGAGCGATCAACTCGTCCAGGGCTCGATGTCGCCCCTGGCCCAGCCGTCGCGGACCTCGGCCATGTAGTCGGCATAGCGGCCGGCTGCGATGGCGGCGCGGGCGCCGGCCATCAGCTCCTGGTAATAGGCGAGATTGATCCAGGTGATCAGCATCGAGCCGAGCATTTCCTCGGTCCGCACGAGGTGGTGCAGATAGGCCCGCGAATAGTCCCGCGCCGCGGGGCAGGATGATGCCTCGTCCAGCGGGCGCGGATCGTCGGCATGGCGGGCATTGCGGAAATTGACCTTGCCGAACCGGGTGAAGGCCTGGCCGTGGCGGCCGTTGCGGGTCGGCATGACGCAGTCGAACATGTCGACGCCGCGGGCGACCGCTGCCAGCAGGTCGTCGGGCGTGCCGACGCCCATGAGATAATGCGGCTTGTCGTCGGGCAGGTGCGGCATGACCTCCTCGATCATCGCCAGCATCACCGCCTGCGGCTCGCCGACGGCGAGGCCGCCGATGGAATAGCCGGGGAAGTCCATGGCCGCGAGGGCCTTGGCGCTGGCGACGCGCAGGTCCGGCTGGTCGCCACCCTGGACGATGCCGAACAGCGCCCGGCCCGCGGGCTGCGCTTCGAAGGCGCGGCGCGAGCGCTCCGCCCAGCGCAGCGACAGCTGCATCGCCTTGTCGATGGCGGCGCGCTCATTGGGCAGCGCCACGCATTCGTCGAGCTGCATCTGGATGTCGGCGCCGAGCAGGCCCTGGATCTCCACCGAACGCTCGGGCGTCAGCTCGAAGCGGGAGCCGTCGACATGGCTGGCGAAGGTCACGCCCTGCTCGGTGAGCTTGCGGAGCTTGGCCAGCGACATGACCTGGAAGCCGCCGGAATCGGTGAGGATCGGGCCGGACCAGCCACCGAAGCGGTGCAGGCCGCCGAGCGCGGCGATGCGCTCCGCGCCGGGCCGCAGCATGAGGTGATAGGTGTTGCCGAGGATCACGTCGGCGCCGAGCGCCTTCACCTGATCCATGTACATGCCCTTCACCGTCGCCTGGGTGCCGACCGGCATGAAGGCGGGCGTGCGGATGGCGCCGCGCGGCGTGGTGACGACGCCCGTGCGCGCGGCCCCGTCACGGCCATGGACGGCGAAGGAGAAGCCCGGCACTGGGGTCATGGGGCCTCCGCCCGGAAGAGCAGCGAGCTGTCGCCATAGGAGTAGAAGCGGTAGCCCTCGGCGATGGCGCGGGCATAGGCCGCCTTCATGGTCTCAAGCCCGGCAAAGGCCGAGACGAGCATGAAGAGCGTCGAGCGCGGCAGATGAAAGTTCGTCATCAGCGCGTCCACGGCCCGGAAGCGATAGCCCGGCGTGATGAAGATGTCCGTCTCGGCGGCGAAGGGATGGATCGTGCCGTCCTCGGCCGCGGCGCTTTCGAGGAGGCGCAGCGAGGTTGTGCCGACGGCGACGATGCGCCCGCCCCGCGCCCGGACGGCGTTGAGCGAGGCGGCGATCTCCGGCGTCACCTGGCCGTATTCGGCATGCATGCGGTGGGCCGTGGTGTCGTCCGCCTTCACAGGCAGGAAGGTGCCGGCGCCGACATGCAGCGTGACGAAATGGAGCTCGATGCCGCGCGCCTTCAGCCGGTCGAGCAGGTCGGGCGTGAAATGCAGGCCGGCGGTGGGGGCTGCGACCGAGCCCTCGTCCTTGGCATAGACCGTCTGGTAGTCGGCACGGTCCTGGGCATCCTCCGGCCGCTTCGAGGCGATGTAGGGCGGCAGCGGGATGTGGCCGATGCGGGCGATGGCCTCGTCGAGATAGGCACCGGCGAATTCGAACTCGAAGGTGACGCCGTCATCGTCCTTGGCGATCACCGAGGCATGGACGCCGGCGAGAAGGCAGGCCTCCGGCGTCTCGCCAAAGCGCACGAGGTCGCCGGGCTGGAGCTTCTTGGCGCCCTTGACGAAGGCGAGCCAGCGATTGTCCGAAAGCCGCTTGTGAAGGGTTGCGGACACCGAAGCGGTCTGGCCGGCGCGCTCGCGAATGCCTTCCAGCTGGGCCGGAATGACGCGGGTGTCGTTGAAGACCAGCGCGTCGCCCGGGGCGAGCAGGTCGGGAAGGTCGCGGACGATGCGGTCCTCGATCCCTTCGCCCGGCCGCACCACCATGAAACGCGCCGAATCGCGCGGATTCGCCGGCCTCAGGGCGATCCGGTCGTTCGGCAGGTCGAAGTCGAAGAGGTCGACGCGCATGGTGTCAGGGGCGGCCACAAAAGGAGACGGCGCCCGGATCGCTCCGGGCGCCGCGTCCCTAACACGACAGGTCAGAGCTTGGCGATGACGTCGCCGTAGGTCGCCATGTCGTCGGCGGCGATCTTGGCCACGACGATCTTGTCGGGATCGCGCACGGGCTCGCCGCGCTTGATGCCGTCGACGTTCTCCATGCCCTCGGCGACCTTGCCCCAGACCGTGTACTGGCGGTCGAGGAAGCGGGCGTCGTCGAAGCAGATGAAGAACTGCGAGTTGGCGGAGTTCGGGTTCTGGGCGCGGGCCATGGAGGCGGTGCCGCGCACATGCGGCTCGGCGTTGAACTCGGCCTTCAGGTCCGGGTACTTCGAGCCGCCGGTGCCGGTGCCATGCGGGCAGCCGGTCTGGGCCATGAAGCCGTCGATGACGCGGTGGAAGACGATGCCGTCATAGAAGCCCTCGCGCACGAGCTTCTTGATGTGGTCGACATGGCCGGGCGCGAGGTCCGGGCGCATGCCGATGACGACGCGACCCTTGGTCGTCTCAAGGATCATGGTGTTTTCGGGATCGAGGGCCATCCAGGCCTCCTGTTCTCGTTGAAAGGGATATGTCAGCGGATATCGGCAGCGACGCGCACCCGGACCATGCGATCCGGCTGGGTGACGGCGCCATTGTTGGCGGCACTGCCGCGCTTGATCTTGTCGACGTGCTCCATGCCGGAGACGACGTTGCCGAAGACCGTGTACTGATTGTTCAGGAACGATCCTTCCGCGAACATGATGAAGAACTGCGAGTTGGCGGAGTTCGGGTTCTGAGCGCGGGCCATGCCGAGCGTGCCGCGCACGAAAGGCTCGCGCGAGAATTCGGCGGCAAGGTTCGGCAGCTGCGAGCCGCCCATGCCGGTGCCCTGGGGATCGCCGGTCTGGGCCATGAAGCCCTCGATGACGCGATGGAAGACGATGCCGTCATAGAAGCCCTGGCGGGTGAGCTGCTTGATGCGCTCGACATGCTTGGGCGCGAGGTCCGGCCGCAGGCGGATGATAACCGGGCCGTCCTTGAGTTCGATGACCAGGGTGTTCTCGGGGTCGAGACCGGCCGGCAGGCGGATGGCCTGGGCGGCGGCGGGCGCTGCGGCGAGGGCGAGCGAGGCGGCGAGGAAGGAACGGCGCTGCACGGGGATTCTCCGTTGGGATCGGGGCGGCTCGGGCGTCGATCAGGTCGGGGATCAGACCTTCTTGGGCTTGACCTTGCCGGCCAGCGCCTTGGCGACGGCGGGCGGCACGAAGGAGGTCACGTCGCCTCCCATCTGGGCGATTTGCCTGACGAGCGTGGCGGTGATGGGGCGAACGGTGGTGGAGGCCGGGAGGAAGACGGTCTGCACGCCCGGCGCCATCTGGGCGTTCATGCCAGCCATCTGCATCTCGTAGTCGAGGTCCGTGCCGTCGCGCAGTCCGCGGATGAAGAGGCTGGCGCCGACGCGCTGGGCCGCCCAGACCGCGAGGTCGTCGAAGGTGATGGTGCGGAAAGCGCAGTGCTCGGCCGCGGCGATGGGCCCGCAGACCTCTTCCAGCAGCGCGAGACGCTCATCCGCGGTGAACATGGGCGCCTTGCCGGGATGGACGCCAACGCCCACCACCAGTTCGTCGGCGAGACGGCAGGCATGGCGGATGACGTCGAGATGGCCGTTGGTGACCGGATCGAAGGAGCCCGTGTAGAGCGCGACGCGCTTCATATGTTCGCCTGTCGTCTGGTCGCCTGAAGTTGGCCGCCGGCGCGGACCTGCGACGGCTTAACGGCACTGCGGTCCCCGCGCAAGGGAACCCCGGCGAGCCCCGCCGCACATGGACGGCATGTCGCGGTGCCGTTGCCCCCCGTCGCGGCGCGTGAAGAATGGCGGCAGCGGCCGGGCCGAACGGGGGCACAGCCACGCGGAGACGACCATGAGCGCATCGACCGAGACACGCATCACCGAATGGCTGGCGGCCCACAAGGACGCCATGGTCGACTTGTTGCGCGAGGTGGTCGACATCGATTCCGGCTCCTACGACAAGTCGGGCGTCGATGCGGTGGGCGCGCGCTTCGAGCGCTTCTTCGCCGAGCACGACATCTCCGCCTGGCGCGAGCACCATGAGGTGTTCGGCGACGCGATCCATGCGCAGGTCGCCGATCCCGGTTCAAACGAGAAGCCTATTCTGTTGATGGGTCATCGGGATACGGTCTTTCCTAAAGGTGAAGTCTCAAGGCGTCCCTTCACGATCGAGGGTGGCCGTGCCTATGGGCCGGGCGTCGCCGACATGAAGGCCGGCCTCGTCATGAACGTCTTCGTCGCCGCTGCCTTCAAGGCGCTTGGCGGCGCGCCATGCCCGATCAAGGTGCTGATCACCTCGGACGAGGAGATCGCCTCGCCGTCGTCGCGGCCGATCATCGAACGCGAGGGCCGCGCGGCGCGGGCCGTCTACAATTCCGAGCCTGGGCGGCCGTCGGGGAATGTCACCACGGGCCGCAAGGGCGGCGTCTTCATGCGCTTCGACGTCTATGGCAAAGCTGCTCACTCCGGCGGCAATTTCACAAGCGGCATCAGTGCGATCGGCGAGATCGCTCACAAGATCGTTCAGATCCATGCCCTGACGGATCTCGATCGCGGGATCACGCTGAATGTCGGCCTCGTCTCGGGCGGTCAGTCCGTGAACACCACGGCCCCGCATGCCGAGGGGCAGATCGACCTGCGCTACATCGACCCCGCCGACCGCGCCTCCACCCTCGCCGCCATCCAGCGGATCATCGATACCCCCACGGTGAAGGGCACGACGGCGAAGCTGGAGATCAAGGGCGAGTTCCTGCCGGTGGTCCAGACGCCGGAGGCCAAGGCCATCTTCACCGCCTACCAGGCGGCAGCGCGCGATGCGGGCCTCACCAGCCTCGATGGCGAATTTTCCGGCGGCTGCGCCGATTCCGGTTTCACGGCGAGCGTCGGCACGCCGACCATCTGCGGCGTCGGCCCGGTCGGCGGCAATGCCCACACGGTCGAGGAATATCTGGAGATCGACAGCATCGTGCCGCGGGCCCAGGCGCTCGCCCTGGCGATCCTCAGGACACAGGTCGACTGACCGCCTGACCAAACGCAATCGCCCGGCACGGGGCCGGGCGATCAAAAGCGTTTCGGGTCGGAAGACCGAGCTCAGCCCTCGGTGGCCTCACCGCCCTCGGCCTCGGGTCCGTCACCCTCCTCCTCGTCACCCTCGTCGGAGATGTGCTCGACGGAGACCACCTTCTCGGTCTCGTGGGTATCGAAGACGATGACGCCCTGGGTGCCGCGGCCGGCGACCCGGATACCGGAGACGGGGCAGCGGATGAGCTGGCCGCCATCGGTCACCAGCATGATCTGGTCGCGCTCCTCCACGGGGAAGGATGCCACCAGCCGGCCGTTGCGCTCGTTCACCGCCATGGCGACGATGCCTTTGCCGCCGCGCCCGGTGATCCGGTACTCGAAGGACGAGGTGCGCTTGCCGTAGCCGTTCTCGGAGATGGTGAGCACGACCTGCTCGGCCGCCGACATCGCGGCATAGCGATCGGCGGCGAGTTCGCCGGAGCCGTTGCTCTCCTCCTCGTCGGCCGCTTCCGAGCCGGCCGCCTCGCCCGCAATGGCGCGGCGCATCTTGAGATAGGCCGAGCGCTCCTCCGAGTTCGCCTCGAAGTGGCGCAGGATCGCCATGGAGATGATGCGATCGTCCTCGGCGAGCGTGATGCCGCGCACGCCCATGGAGTCGCGGCCCTTGAAGACGCGCACCTCCGGCACGGCGAAGCGGATGCATTGGCCGAGCGCGGTGGTCAGCAGCACGTCGTCCGCCTCGGTGCAGACCGCGACGTCGACAATGCCCTCGCCCTCGTCGAGCTTCATGGCGATCTTGCCGCCGCGATTGACCTGCACGAAGTCCGACAGCTTGTTGCGCCGGACCGTGCCACGGGTGGTCGCGAACATGGCGTCGAGCTCGCCCCAGGTGGCCTCGTCCTCAGGCAGCGGCAGCACGGTGGTGATGCGCTCGTCCGGCTCCAGCGGGAGGATGTTGACGAAGGCCTTGCCGCGCGCCTGGGGCGCGGCCAGCGGCAGGCGCCAGACCTTCATCTTGTAGACCTGGCCCTTCGAGGAGAAGAACAGGATCGGCGTGTGGGTGTTGGCGACGAAGAGGCGGGTGACGAAATCCTCGTCCTTCGTCTGCATGCCGGAGCGGCCCTTGCCGCCGCGGCGCTGCGCCCGGTAGGTCGAGAGCGGCACGCGCTTGACGTAGCCGGCATGGGAGACGGTGACGACCATGTCCTCGCGGGCGATCAGATCCTCATCGTCGAACTCACCGATGCCGTCGACGATCTCGGTGCGCCGGGGCGTGGCGAACTCGTCGCGCACCGACTTCAGCTCGTTGGTGATGATCTCGAGGATGCGGGCGCGCGAGCGCAGGATGTCGAGATAATCGGTGATCTCGTCGGCCAGCGTCTTCAGCTCGTCGCCAATCTCGTCGCGGCCGAGGGCGGTGAGGCGGCGCAGCGGCAGGTCGAGGATGGCGCGGGCCTGCGTCTCCGACAGGCGGTAGGTGCCATCGGCGTTGATGGGATGGCGCGGATCATCGACCAGCTGGATCAGCGAGGCAATGTCGCGGGCGTCCCAGTCGCGGCCCATGAGGGCCTCGCGGGCGGAGGCCGGGTCGGCGGATGTCCGGATGATGCGGATCATCTCGTCGATATTCGCCACGGCTATGGCAAGGCCGCACAGGACATGGGCGCGGTCGCGCGCCTTGCCGAGCAGGAACTTGGTGCGGCGGGAGACGACCTCCTCGCGGAAGGCGATGAAGGTGACGAGCAGGTCCTTGAGGTTCATCACCTCGGGACGGCCGCCGTTCAGCGCCACGAAATTGCAGCCGAAGCTCTGCTGCAGGGCAGTGAAGCGGAAGAGCTGGTTGAGCACCACGTCGGCGACGGCGTCGCGCTTCAGCTCGATGACGACGCGCATGCCCTCGCGGTCGCTCTCGTCGCGGAATTCGGAGATGCCCTCGACCTTCTTCTCGCGCACCAGTTCGGCGAGGCGCTCCAGCATCTGCGCCTTGTTCACCTGATACGGGATCTCGGTGACGATGATCGCCTCGCGCTCCTTGCGCAGCGTCTCGATCGAGGTGCGGGCGCGCATGACCACCGAACCACGGCCGGTGAGATAGGCCTGGCGGATGCCGGCGCGGCCGAGGATGAGGCCGGCGGTCGGAAAATCCGGCCCCGGCACATAGTCCATCAGCTCCTCGATCTCGATCTCGGGCTTCTCGATCGTGGCGATGCAGGCATCGATGATCTCGCCGAGATTGTGCGGCGGGATGTTCGTGGCCATGCCGACGGCGATGCCGCCGCCGCCATTCACCAGCAAGTTGGGGAACTTGGCCGGGAGAACCTTCGGCTCGCGCTCGGAATTGTCGTAGTTGTCCTGGAAATCGACCGTCTGCTTGTCGAGGTCGGAGACCAGCTCGCCGGCGATCTTCTCGAGGCGCACCTCGGTGTAACGCATGGCCGCCGGAGGATCGCCGTCGACCGAGCCGAAATTGCCCTGCCCGTCGATGAGCTCGACGCGCATGGAGAAGTCCTGCGCCATGCGGACGAGGGCGTCGTAGACCGACTGGTCGCCGTGCGGATGGTACTTACCGATGACGTCGCCGACGACGCGGGCCGACTTGCGATAGGGCTTGTTCCACTCGTAGCCGTTCTCGTGCATCGAGTAGAGGATGCGGCGGTGGACCGGCTTCAGGCCGTCGCGGGCATCGGGCAGCGCACGGCTGACGATGACGCTCATCGCATAGTCAAGATAGGACCGCCGCATCTCGTCCGTGATCGAGACGGGGCGAATTTCGGTCGGGTCGGTGGGCGTGGCGCCCGCCGGCGTCTTGTCGTCGTCTTCGGCCAAGAGAACTCTTCCGATGGGGCGGATGGAGGCCATCCGCGGGACCCGGACCTTCTATCCGATTCCGCTCGGGATAACCAACCCCGGCGGCGATTTCAGGGCACCAGATAGCGCCCTGTTTTCAATGGGTTGGAAAGGTTCCTGTCAGCCCTGTGGACGACGCGGGTCTCGCGGGGTCACAATCTCCCGGAAACAGCGGCAGAACAGGGTCCCGATGACGCTCGAATTCCTCACCGGCGCCCTCGTCACCATGTTCGTGATCGTCGAGCCGATCGCGCTTGTGCCGATCTTCCTGGCGGTCACCCAGGGCTTCTCCGCCGCGCAGCGCCAGCAGGTCGCCTGGCGCGCCTGCCTGATCGCCTTCCTGATCCTTGCCGCCTGCGCTTTCTTCGGCGACTGGCTCCTGCGGATGCTCGGCATTTCCCTGCCGGCCTTCCGGATCGCCGGCGGCCTCCTGGTGTTCTGGATCGCCTTCGAGATGGTCTTCGGGCTGCGCGCCAGCCGCAAGAGCGAGACGGCCAAGGAGGCCATCGACAAGGAGCACATCGTCAACGTCGCCGCCTTCCCCATGGCGATCCCGCTGCTGGCGGGCCCCGGCGCCATCACCGCGACCCTGCTGCTCGCCGGTCAGGCCGCGGGCAGCACGGTGATGATGGCGACGCTGATCGGCGTGCTGGCGGTGGTGGTCTTCGTCGCCTGGATCTGCCTGTCCATGGCCGAGGGCATGAACAAGCTGCTGGGGACGCTGGGCAATGCCGTGGTGTCGCGGCTCCTCGGCATCATCCTCGCGGCGCTGGCCGTGCAGTTCGTCATCGATGGCATCAGGGCGGTGTTCCGCGGCTGACTTCAGCCGCCGAAGACCACCTGTCCCATGATGCGGTAGGGCAGCAGGGTGAAGAGCCCTGCCCCGGCCCAGCCCGCCGTCACACCCAGCATCCCCAGGCGATGGCCGCGCATGTTGCCGGTGCGGCGGGCGTGGATCGCATGGACGAGGGTTAGAAGCGTGATCACCGACAGGATGTGGATGAGGCTGAAGGGGCCGAACAGCCGGATGCCGTGGATCCAGAACGAGGACACGGCGGTGATCGCCATCAGGATCACCCAGGCCCAGCCAACGCGCCGGTGCCAGACGCCACTCTTGCGGCGGCCCAGCTGGACGAGGGTCAGTGGTATTAGCGACAGGGCGGCGATGGCATGGAGCTGAATGGCCAGGGGGGCTGCGAGCAGCGGTGCGAGGGTCATGGTCCGTCTCCGTGGGCAATATGAATGCTATTTACATTCTCATTTTCTCATGTCAAGTTCATTTACATCGCTCATCCCAGGAGATTTCCCATGCTGATCCTGACCTCCGCACCCCTGTGGGTCTGGCCGCTCCTCGCCGTCCTCATCCTGGTCGGCTGGCGCTCGCGGCAGGAGCGCACCATCCCGCTGACCATCGTCTATCTGCTGCCGGCGATCGGCCTTCTCACCCTGCCCGCCCTGCTGGCCCTGCCGCATTCGGGCGCGGCGCTGGCGGCCCACGCACTCGCCTATGCTGCAGGCGCCGCGGTCGGCTACTGGTTGCAGGGGCGCTGGCTCCTGGCCAAGGGGCCGCGCCATGTGCGTCTTGGCGGGGAAAGCCTGACCCTGGTGCTGATGATGACCCTGTTCACCGCCAAGTTTGTCCACGGCACCATGACCGCAATCGCGCCTGCGGCGGTGTCGGGCTGGTCCTACGGCATGGCCTTCGGCGCCGTCACCGGCCTTGCCGCAGGCCTCTTTGGCGGCCGGGCGCTGTGGACCATCCTGGCGCCGCGGGTGGTGTGATGGTCACGGCCGGCTCATCAGCGGCAGGATGATCTCCAGCGCCTCGCGGGCGCGCTCTTCACGGGCGCGCTCGTCCGCCGCGCCCGCTCCCATGCGGAAATGGCCGAGCAGCGCCTGATAGGCGAAGCGGGCTCGGGCACCGGCCTCCGCCCCCGGCACGCCGATGGCGGCGAATAGCGCCTCGACATACGCGACGCGGCGTGCGTCGGTCTCGGCCACCACCGCCCCCACGCCCGCATCGCGCGCTGCCCAGTCGCGCATCGCCATTTCGAGGCGCCCGTCGGCGCGCAGGACCGTGGCGAACAGCGCCTTCAACCGGTCCGCCGGAGCGGTGGCCCGGGCCTCGACCCGGGTGATGATGTCGGCGGTTGCGGATGTCCGCCACGCTTCGACCATCATGGCGAGCAGGTCGGCGCGATCGCGGAAGTGCCAGTAGAAGCTGCCCTTGGTGACCTTGAGGTCGGTCGCGAGCCGTTCGACGCGCACCGAGTCGAGCCCCTTGTCGGCGAGGGCCGCAAGACCCGCCGAAACCCAGGCCGAGCGATCAAGGCTGTCCTTCATGCGCATTCCATACGCTGCCGTATTGACGCGGGCAAGAGTCAGCCCTAGCGTATCCATACGCACCCGTATGGAGATGGTCATGAGCAGCGTCGCCCTTCTCACCGCCGCCGTTCTCACGGTCGCGATCAGCATCGTCCATTCCTGGATCGGCGAGAGGCGGCTGATCGGTCCGCTGCTCGCGATCGAACCGCGCGTCGGCGTTCTGAAGAGCGCCTTCCTGCGGCAGGTGCTGCGCCACGCCTGGCACATCACCTCGCTCGCCTGGACCGGGATGGCTGTGGTTCTGGCGGCGCTTGCCCTGGCCCCGCAGGGTGAAGCCGGCCGGATCGCGATCATCGGGATCGGCGTCACCTTCGTGCTCCACGGGGTTGCGATCCTCGCCCTCAGCCGCGGCCGTCACATCGCCTGGCCGGTCTTCCTCGCCGTCGGGGCGCTCTGCTTCCTTGCCGTGCGCTAGTCCGCCGAACGCAGCGCCAGCCATTCCGGCCTGAGGATCGACATCAGCGCCTGGTCAACGCGCGTCCCATCCGCCCGGCGCACGACCTCGCGCAGAATGCCCTCCTCGACGAAGCCGAGGCTCGCATAGACATGGCGGGCACGGGTGTTGGCGGTGAAGACCTCGAGGCAGAGGCGATGGCAGGCCGTTTCCCGAAAGACCCAGTCGAGCAGGGACGCCAGGAAGACCCGCCCGAGCCCCCTGCCCGGCGCGACCATGGCGATGCGCTGAAGCCCGACATTGCCGTGGGGATCGGTCAGGTCGCGCAGGATGGCGAAGCCGACCGGCTCGCCCTCCGCCAGCGCGATCAGATAGGCGAAATCCTCGGAGGCCATGGCGGCGCCATGGCGATCGGCGCTCCAGCGACCGATGAAGCTCTCATGCTCCGGCAGGCGCTCGGTGGCCATGACGAAGCCGAGATCGTCGGCGGTCGCCCGCCTCAGGGCGACCGTCACCGGCACATCGCTCATCGCGGCAGGCGTCAGAACGGGATCTCGTCATCGTCCATGCGGCGGCCGCCCGCAGGCGCAGCGGACCGCCGCGGCGCTTCCTGTCGCCCCCCGGAGCCACCCATGGAGCCGCGGCCCTCGACCTGGCCGCCGCCGAAACCGCCGCCCGAGGCGCCAAAGCCCTCGTCGGCATAGTCGCCGCCGCCCCCGCCGCCACCGCGGCCGTCGAGCAGGGTCATCTCGCCGCGATAGCGCTGCAGGACAACCTCGGTCGAATATTTCTCGACGCCGGACTGGTCGGTCCATTTGCGCGTCTGAAGCTGGCCCTCGACATAGACCTTCGAGCCCTTCTTCAGGTACTGCTCGGCGACGCGGACCAGGTTCTCGTTGAAGATCACCACCTGGTGCCACTCGGTGCGCTCCTTGCGCTCGCCGGAGGCCTTGTCCCGCCAGGTTTCGGTGGTGGCGAGGCGCAGGTTGCAGACCTGCTCGCCGTTGTTGAGGCGACGAACCTCGGGGTCGCGCCCCAGATTGCCGATCAGGATGACCTTGTTGACGCTGCCTGCCATCGTCGCTCTCCCTTTCCCCGCGGCCTGAGGCCCGGGGCGCCTTGCGCTCACGAGGTGCGAGGCTTCCCACGTTCGGCGCGATGCGTCACCGCGTCCCGACGGAAAACCCTCGGATATCCCCAACCACCCGCTCCGTGATCGGCCAGCGGTCATTCGTTCTATATTTGTTCTTGTCTTTGCCCGCAAGGTCCGTCAGGTTCCGCACCCGAGGTCCCCAACGCGACGATTCTGGTGCACGGCACACATCCCGTGACGGCACAGGTCTGGTTTTCCACTTCGAGCGTTTCTACCTTTGGACGGAGGGAGCGGCCGGCATCCTGCTGCCATGCCCCTGCCGCCGTCCCGTTTAAGCGTCACCCTTTCCCGCGCGCCTGCCGCCGCCCGTGAGCCCGTTGCGATGAGCGATCTGTTCGACAAGTTCAGCGACGACGTCCGCCGCCCGGACTCCCGCTTCATTTCGGTGCGCGGCGCGCGCGAGCACAATCTGAAGAACGTCGACCTGACGATTCCGCGCGACTCGCTGGTGGTGTTCACCGGCCTGTCCGGCTCGGGCAAGTCGTCGCTCGCCTTCGACACGATCTATGCCGAGGGCCAGCGCCGCTATGTCGAGAGCCTCTCGGCCTATGCGCGGCAGTTCCTCGAGATGATGCAGAAGCCGGATGTCGACCAGATCGACGGCCTGTCGCCGGCCATCTCCATCGAGCAGAAGACGACCTCCAAGAACCCGCGCTCGACGGTCGGCACGGTCACCGAGATCTACGACTACATGCGCCTGCTCTGGGCCCGCGTCGGCGTGCCCTATTCGCCGGCCACCGGTCTGCCGATCGAGAGCCAGACGGTCAGCCAGATGGTCGACAAGACCCTCGCCCTGCCCGAGGGCTCGCGCCTCTACCTGCTCGCCCCGGCCGTGCGCGGCCGCAAGGGCGAGTACCGCAAGGAACTGGCGGACTGGCAGAAGAAGGGCTTCCAGCGCGTCAAGATCAACGGCGCCTTCTACGAGATCGCCGATGCCCCGGCCCTCGACAAGAAGCTGAAGCACGACATCGACGTGGTGGTGGACCGCATCGTCGTGCGGCCGGACATGGCCACACGCCTCGCCGACAGTTTCGAGACGGCGCTGAAGCTCGCCGACGGCATCGCCGTGATCGAGTTCGCCGACAGCAAGACCGAGGGTGGCGAGCCGCTGCGCCTGCTCTTCTCGGAAAAATTCGCCTGCCCCGTCTCGGGCTTCACCATCTCCGAGGTCGAGCCGCGGCTGTTCTCGTTCAACAACCCCTTCGGCGCCTGCCCGGCCTGCGACGGCCTCGGCGTCGAGCAGACGATCGACCCGGACCTCGTCATCCCCGACAAGGACCTGTCGCTGCGCAAGGGCGCCATCGCCCCCTGGGCCCGGTCCACCTCGCCCTTCTACACCCAGACACTCGACGCCCTGTCGAAGCACTACGGCTTCTCGCTCACCGCGCCCTGGCACAAGCTGCCGGAGGTCGCGAAGAAGGCCATCCTCTTCGGCACCGGCGAGGAGACCGTCACCTTCCGCTATGACGACGGCCTCAGGTCCTACGAGACGACCAAGACCTTCGAGGGCGTGGTGCGGAACCTCGAGCGGCGGCTGAAGGAGACCGAGAGCGACTGGGCGCGCGAGGAAATCTCCCGCTTCGTCTCGGCTGTCCCGTGCAAGGCCTGCAACGGCTTCCGCCTGAAGCCGGAGGCGCTCGCCGTGAAGGTCGGCGCTGTCCACATCGGCGAGGTCTCGCAGATGTCGGTGCGCGGCGCGCGCGCATGGTTCGACGAGTTGCCCGGCCGCCTGACGGCCAAGCAGAACGAGATCGCCACGCGCATCCTCAAGGAGATCCGCGAGCGGCTGCATTTCCTCGTCGATGTCGGCCTGGACTACCTGACCCTCGGCCGCAATTCCGGCACGCTGTCGGGCGGCGAGAGCCAGCGCATCCGCCTCGCCAGCCAGATCGGCTCGGGCCTCACCGGCGTGCTCTACGTGCTGGACGAGCCCTCCATCGGCCTGCACCAGCGCGACAACGAGCGCCTGCTCGGGACCCTCAAGCGCCTGCGCAATCTCGGCAACACCGTCATCGTCGTCGAGCATGACGAGGACGCGATCCTCCAGGCCGACTACGTCGTCGATGTCGGCCCCGGCGCCGGCATCCATGGCGGTCGGATCGTGTCGCAGGGCACGCCGGCCGAGATCATGGCCGATCCCGCCTCCCTCACCGGCAAGTACCTCACCGGCGAGATGGGCGTGCCGCTGCCGAAGCGACGCAAGCCGCAGAAGGGCCGGGCGCTCAAGGTCGTCGGCGCCCGCGGCAACAATCTCAAGAATGTCACGGTGGACATCCCGCTGGGGCTCTTCACCTGCATCACCGGCGTCTCCGGCGGCGGAAAATCGACCCTGCTGCTCGACACGCTCTACCAGGCCATCGCCCGCAAGCTGAACGGGGCGAGCGAGGCCCCTGCCCCGCATGACCGCATCGAGGGCATCGAGCATCTCGACAAGGTCATCGACATCGACCAGTCGCCCATCGGTCGCACGCCGCGCTCGAACCCGGCGACCTATACCGGCGCCTTCACGCCGATCCGCGAATGGTTCGCGGGCCTCCCCGAGGCCAAGGCGCGCGGCTACGAGCCCGGGCGCTTCTCCTTCAACGTCAAGGGCGGCCGCTGCGAGGCCTGCCAGGGCGACGGCGTCATCAAGATCGAGATGCACTTCCTGCCCGACGTCTACGTCACCTGCGACGTCTGCAAGGGCAAGCGCTACAACCGCGAGACGCTTGAGGTGGTGTTCAAGGGCAAGTCGATCGCCGACGTGCTCGACATGACCGTCGACGAGGGCGTCGAGTTCTTCAAGGCGGTGCCGCGGGTGCGCGACATCCTGAAGACCCTGTCGGAGGTCGGCCTCGGCTACATCCATATCGGCCAGCAGGCGACGACGCTCTCGGGCGGCGAGGCGCAGCGCGTCAAGCTGTCGAAGGAGCTGTCGCGCCGCTCGACCGGGCGGACCCTCTACATTCTCGACGAGCCGACGACCGGCCTGCACTTCCACGACGTGGCGAAGCTCCTCGAAGTGCTGCACGAGCTGGTGGCGCAGGGCAATTCCGTTGTGGTCATCGAGCACAATCTTGAGGTCATCAAGACCGCCGACTGGATCATCGACATGGGCCCGGAGGGTGGCGACGGCGGCGGCGAAGTGGTGGCCGAGGGGCCGCCCGAGGTCATCGCCCGCGAGAAGCGCAGCCATACCGGCCGGTTCCTCGCCGAGGTTCTGGAGCGCCGGCCGATCAAGGTGAAGCGCGAGGCGGCGGAGTGATAGGATCCCCGGCGGGACGTCACGCGTCCCGTCGCCAGGACCCATGATGACAGACCTCGAATTGGCGCAGCGTCTCGGCATTGCCATCGCCATCGGGGCGCTGGTCGGCGCCGAGCGGCACTGGCGCGACCGCGACGAGAGCGATGGCCAGCGCACGGCGGGACTGCGCACCTTCACGCTGATCGGCGGACTTGGCGGGCTGTCGGCCGCGCTGGACCAGGCGCTGGGCGCGCAGGGCCTGCGCGGATTGCTCCTCGCCGCCATGTTCCTTGGCCTCTCCGCGGTGTTCGGCCTGTTCCAGTATCGCGAACAGGTCGCCGAGGGACGCTTCTCCGTCACCTCGGTCGCCGCGGCGATGGTCCCCTTCGCACTCGGCGCCTTGGCCGTGATCGGTGATCTCCGGATCGCCGGGGCGGGCGGCGTCATCCTCGTCTGCATCCTGGCGGCCCGGGAGGGGCTTCACCGCTTCGTCGAGGCGCTCACCTTCGCGGAACTGCGGGCGGCCATCGTGCTGCTGGCCATGACCTTCGTCATCCTGCCGCTCGTGCCGAATGACCCCATCGGCCCCTTCGGCGGGGTCTCGCCGGCGCGGATCTGGACGCTCGCCATCCTGCTCGCGGCCATCTCCTTCGTGGGCTATGTCGCGGTGAAGCTGCTCGGCGAACGGCACGGCGAGCTCGTGGCCGGAGCGGTCGGCGGGCTTCTCTCCTCGACGGCTGCGACCATCACCAATGCCCGCCACGCCGCCGAAGGCGGAGATGCGCCGCGCCTCGCGGCCGGAGCGCTGGCGGCCGGTGTCGTCTCGTATGTCCGGACCGGCCTGATCATCGCGACACTGGCGCCAGCGGCCCTGCCGCTGGTGGGCCCGGCCCTTGGCGCCGGTGCGCTGGTCGCCGCAGGAGCCGCGCTCATCCTGGCGCGCCGGGACACCGGCGACCATGCCGAGGCCGCCGCCACCAATCCTTTCGATCTCTGGCGGGTCATCCAGCTGGCCGTCCTGCTCAGCGCCATCGCCTTCGCCACGCGCGCGGGAGCAGCCTGGTTCGGCGATGCGGGCGTCTTCGCGGTCTCCGCCCTCTCCGGCCTTGCCGACGTGGACGCGCCGGTGATCACCGCGGCGGGGCTTGCCGGCCATGGCCTGACCGTCGAGGCCGCCGCCCGCGCCATGCTGATCGCCGTCGCGGCCAACACCCTGGCCAAGGCGGCTTACGGACTGGCGCTGGGGTCGGGACGTTTCGGGGCGATCTTCGCCGGGGTCTCGGGCCTCGCGCTCGCGGCCGGCGCGGCGACCTTCATCGCCTTGGCGATGCTTGGTTAATCGCCGTTAACGCCCCATGTGCCCAAGGCATAGCTGCGGTGCACAATTTCTCATCTCGCAACTGCAGCAAAATGACTATGTAAGCGTCAGATCGTTCGCGAACGAATGATCGTCTGTCCGTTCGAGGTTGTCCGCCATGCTGTACCTGCTCAACGCCCTGATCGCCCGCTTCAAGGCCCACATTGTCTACCTGCGCACCCGCGAGGAGCTGACCCAGCTCGATGACCGCGCCCTGGCCGACCTCGGCTTCCAGCGCGGCGAGATCGAGTACATCGCCCGCAAGGTTGCCGACGCCGCCTGACGATCAGGCGCGGCGATCCTGCCGCGCCCAGCGCCGGGCCCAGCGCCACATGGCCCATTGCCTGCGCCATTGCGGCAGGTCGGGGGCCGGCGCAAAGGGATCCGTATGCCGCGAGAGACGGTCGAGCCGCGGCCCGACTGTCGCAAGACCCACGAAGGCCGCCAGCGTCCGCCGATCGGCGCCGCTCATCGCCGCTTCGGCCGCCGCGAGATGGCGCCGCGCAAGGGCGATCGCCTCGTTCCGGACCAACCGCACAGCCTCCGGCTTCCGCCGCGCGACGATGTCCTCGCGCGTGACGCCCTGTGCCTCCAGCATCTCCGCAGGAAGCTGGACGCGTCCGGCGGCAGCCAGCGGCGCGAAGCTGCGCAACATCCCCGCCACCGCATAGGCGATGCCGGCATGGCCGGCGAGATCGGCCGAGCGGGGATCGTCGCCTCCGCAGAGGATCAGGGCGGCCATCTGCATCACGGCCGAACTCGTCTCGCCGCAATAGCCTTCGAGATCACCGACGGTCGGAAAGAGGTCGTCGTAGAGATCGGCGACCCGCGCATCGATCAAGGCGACAAGCGGGGCGACCGACAGGCGGTGGCGCTGCACCACGTCGAGGAGGGCGGCGGCCACGGGATGGGACTGGACGTCCCCCCGCCCCGCGCCTTCCAGCACATCGCGCCACCATTGCAGGCGGACCTCGCCGGGCAGCGCCTCGCGCACGCGCTCGCGCACCGAGGCCACTTCGAGGTTGAAGGCATAGAGCGCCAGAAGGTCGGCGCGCCTGTCTTCCGGCGCGAAGAGGCTGGCGAGCCAGCGGTCCTTGTCGCCCTCGCGCACGGCCGCGTCGCAATGGGCGAAGGCAGCAGTGAGAGCCTCGGGCCGGGGCGGAACGTCCATGCCGGTTCAATCCACCGCCATGAGGGCGGCAGCGACGCGGCGATTCTCGCCGAGCATGATGTTGTAGGTGCGCGCCGCGGCGCCGGTCGCCATGACCTCGAGGCCGATGCCGGCATCGCGCAGGATCCAGCGGATCGCATCATCAACCGGAATTGGGGTCGGGCCGGTGCCGAGCAGCAGCACATCGATGGCGGCCCGCTCGGCCACGGCCTTGTCGAAGCTCTCCACGCCGACATCCGTGAGCGACATGACTGGCCAGGCATGAATGCCCGAGGGCAGCGCCAGGATGGAGCCGCGATGGCTCATGTCGGCGAAGCGAAAGCCGCCTCGCCCATAGGCGTCGATGGCGAAGCGACCGGGGACGAAGCCGTCGTGGAGGACGCGGATCGGCTCGCCGCGGGCCACGTCAGGCCCGGGCCTTGGCCGCCGCGTCGCCCTCCTCCTCCGCCTGGCGCGTGGCGCCGAAGCCGCCGGTGCGCAGGCCGAGATAGATGAGGATGGGCGAGGCGATGAAGATCGACGAATAGGTGCCGATGATGACGCCGACCAGCATCGAGGCCGTGAAGCCCTGGATGACCTCGCCGCCGAAGAAAAACAGGCCGAGCAGCGCGAGGAAGGTCGTGGTGGCAGTGATGGTGGTGCGCGACAGGGTCGAGTTGATGGCGATGTCGAGCAGTTCGGCCACCGGCATCTTCTTGTGCTTGCGCATCATTTCGCGGATTCGGTCGAACACCACGACGGTGTCGTTGAGCGAATAGCCGATGATGGTCAGCACCGAGGCGATCGAGGTGATGTCGAAATCGGACTGGGTGAAGATGTAGAAGGCCATGATGGCCGTCACGTCGTGCAGCGTCGCGATCATCGCCGCCACGGCAAACTGCCATTCGAAGCGGAACCACAAGTAGATCAGCACGGCGAGGATCGAGAGGATCACGCCGATGACCGACATCTGGACGAGCTCGGCCGACACGGTCGGACCGACGACCTCCGTGCGGCGGATGTCGTAATCGGCCTCGATCAGGCCGGTGACGCGGCGCAAGGCCGCCTGCTGTCCCCGCTCGCCGCCGGGCTGCTCGCCATAGCGCAGCATGACGAGGTTGGGACCGCCAAACTCCTGCAGCTGGACGTCGCCGACATTGGCGGCCTGCAGGCGGGTGCGCAGCTCGCTGAGATTGGCGTTGCCCTGCTTCGTCTGAAGCTCGACGAGGGTGCCGCCCTTGAAATCGATGCCGATGTTCAGGCCGATCGTCAGGAAGCCGATGATGGTCGCAGCGGCGATGAAGGCCGAAATGCCGAAGGCAATCGGACGGAACCGCATGAAACCGAACTTGGTGTCGTCCGGGATGAGTCGGAGCAGGCGCACGGTCTTCAGTCTCCCTGCCGTCCGGTCACATCGGCACCCGCGCCGGCTTGAACCAGCGCAGCCACAGCACGACGAGGTAGCGCGTGAAGGTGATGGCGGTGAACATGGTGGTGACGATGCCGAGGCCGAGCGTCAGCGCGAAGCCCTTCACCGGGCCTGTTCCGAGGTAGAACAGGATGATGGAGGTGAGGAGCTGGGTGACGTTGGCATCCATGATGGTGCCCATGGCCTTGGTGAAGCCGCCATCGATCGAGGCGATGACGCTTCGGCCGGCGCGCGATTCCTCGCGGATGCGCTCGAAGATCAGCACGTTGGAGTCGACGGCCATGCCGACGGTCAGCACGATGCCGGCGATGCCGGGCAGCGTCAGCGTCGCGCCGATCAGGCTGAGCAGGCCGAACATCATGACGACGTTCACGATGACGGCGATGTTGGCGAAAAGGCCAAAAAGCCCATAGGTCGCAAAGATATAGACCAGCACGAAGATCGAGCCGATGATCGCGGCCCGGGTGCCCGAGGTGATCGAATCCTGGCCGAGCGAGGCGCCGACGGTGCGTTCCTCGACGACGGTAAGCGGAGCGGGCAGCGCGCCGGCGCGCAGCAGCAGGGCGAGGTTCGCCGAGCTCTCCGCCGTGAAGCGGCCGGAGATCTGGCCAGAACCACCGAGGATCGGCTCGCGGATGACCGGCGCCGAGATCACCTTGTTGTCGAGGACGATGGCGAAGGGCCGGTTGACGTTCTCGGTGGTGGTCTGGGCGAACTTGCGGCCGCCCGAGGCATTGAAGCGGAAGCTCACCACCCATTCCGCCTGCTGGGCGTTGAACGCGGCCTGGGCGTCGATCAGCTCCTCGCCCGAGACGATGACGCGGCGCTGGATCACGTAGGGGATCTGCTGGACGACGCGATTCCCCTCCTTGACCTCCTCATAGAGGATGGCGCTGTCGGCCGGCGGACGGCCCGAAATCGCCTGTTCCGGCGTCATGGACTGGTCGACGAGGCGGAATTCGAGCTTCGCGGTCTGGCCGAGGATGTCCTTCAGGCGGCGCGGGTCCTTCTCGCCCGGCACCTGCAGGAGGATGCGGTCGAGGCCCTGGCGCTGGATGACCGGCTCGGTGGTGCCGAGCTGGTCGATACGGCGGCGCACCACCTCGATGGACTGGGTGACGGCGCGGGAGACCTTGTCGCGGATGCCGGCATCGGTGGCCGTGACGGTGAAGGTGTCACCGGAGCGCGAGACCTCGGAATCAAACTGGCCGGTGGTCGAGAAGGCGCCGCCTATCGCCTGCGGGATCTTGCGCAGTTCGGTGAGCGCGAGGTCGCCGTTCTGGCCCTCGCGCAGGCGCACGACGACCGCGTTGCCCTGGAAGCCGATGTTCTGGACCTGAAGGCGCGCATCGCGCAGCACGCGGCGCACGTCGTCGCGCAGGTTCTCCAGCATGGTCCGCCGCACCTCGTCCGAATCGACCTGCAGGCGCAGGTCGACGCCGCCCTGGAGATCGAGGCCGAGGGTCATGTGGGTGCGCAACGCCCGCGGCAGCTTGTCCACCCAAGACTGCGGCATGAGGTTGGGCGTCGCCAGCAGCATGACCGCGAAGGCGGTCATGAGAATCAGCGTCGCCTTCCAGCGGGTGAAGCTCAGCATCGATCGGTCATCCTCGGCTGTCGGCGGGTCGGCCGGTGCGGAGTGGCTTCACTTCTCGTCGGCGGGTTCGCTCTTCGAGCGCAGCTCCGAGACGAACTGCTTGGCGGCGCGAACGCGGACGTTGTCGGCGATCTCGAGCTCGATCGTCGTGTCGTCGACCACCTTGGTGATCCGGCCGATCAGGCCGCCGGACAGCGTCACCTGGTCGCCGCGCCGGAGGTTTCCGATCATCTCCTGATGCATCTTCACCTTCTTCTGCTGGGGGCGCAGGATCAGGAAATACATGATGATGAAGATGAGGATGAAGGGCAGCATCGACATCAGGATGTCGTTGGTGCCGCCCGCACCGGTCTGGGCGAAGGCCGGAGTAATGAACATGAAGGATCCTCGTGGGAAGGCCCCGCTCGGAGGCGCAGCAGGGCGGAATTTCGGCGCGGACTATAGCCACGAAGGCGTCGAATGCAACGATGCCGCCACGCCCCCGCAACGAAAGGTCGCGGACGCAGCGTCGGGACTGCTCATGTAGCTGCCGCGCGCCTGTCTTTCCAGTGGTCCGGTTGCGCAGGGACACACGCTGGTGCATGGGACCGCGACCGTCGCCGGAGGCATCCCGTGTCCGATCCCCTCTCCCACGCTCTTCTGGAACGCATCGCCACCGCGCTCGAGCGGCTGGCCCCTGCCCCGCCGCCCCGGCCTGACTTCGCGGCGGCCGACGCCTTCGTGTGGAACCCCGACGGACCGCGCCTCGATCCGGTGCCGCGGGTCAACCGCGTGGAGATGGTGCTGCTCAAGGGCATCGACCGGGCGCGCGACACGCTGATCGAGAACACCCGGCGCTTCGCCGAGGGCCTGCCCGCCAACAATGCCCTGCTGTGGGGCTCCCGCGGCATGGGCAAGTCCTCGCTGGTCAAGGCCGCCCATGCCACCGTCAACCGGCAGAGGGTGGCCGAGGGCCTCTCCGCCAACCTGAAGCTGGTCGAGATCCACCGCGAGGATATCGAGAGCCTGCCGCAGCTCATGGCGCTGGTGCGCGCCACCGACCTGCGCTTCATCGTCTTCTGCGACGATCTCTCCTTCGACCACGACGACACCTCCTACAAGTCGCTCAAGGCGGTGCTCGAAGGCGGCATCGAGGGCCGGCCGGACAATGTCATCTTCTACGCCACCTCCAACCGCCGGCATCTCCTGCCGCGCGACATGATGGAGAACGAGCGCTCGACCTCGATCAATCCGGGCGAGGCCGTCGAGGAAAAGGTGTCGCTGTCGGACCGCTTCGGCCTCTGGCTCGGCTTCCACAAGTGCAGCCAGGACGAGTATCTGGCCATGGTCGAGGGCTATGCGGAGCATTTCGGCCTCAAGGCCGATGCCGAGCGCATGCGCGCCGAGGCGTTGGAATGGGCGACCACGCGCGGCTCGCGCTCTGGCCGCGTCGCCTGGCAGTTCGTCCAGGACCTGGCCGGCCGCCTTGGCGTGCGCCTCGAGGCCTGATCCCGGCGCAAACTGACCCTGAAAAACAAGTGGGGCGGCACCGCCGTGCCGCCCCGAAAATGACCGGTCCCTTTGGAGGTCGCAGGAGAGGACCGATCGACTAGTCGTGCCCGGTTGCCCCGGGAAAGGTGGTGACGCCTCGTTCCTCAGTTCGCGCCGAGGAATGTCATCGGATCGACCGGCGTCGCGCCGCGGCGGATCTCGAAGTGGAGCTGCGGCGAGGAGACGTTGCCGGTCTGGCCGGCGGCGGCGATGGTCTGACCACGGCGAACCTGCTCGCCGCGGCGCACCGCGATCGTCGAATTGTGGGCATAGGCCGTCACGTAGCCGTTGGAGTGGCGCACCAGCACGAGGTTGCCGTAACCGCGCAGCTCGTTGCCGGCATAGGCGACGACGCCGTCCTCAGCGGCCTTTACCGGCGTGCCCTGCGGCACCGACAGCTTGATGCCGTCATTGGTGCCGGCGCGGAAGCCGGCGACCACGCGGCCACGCACCGGCCAGCGGAACTGCGGCTCGGCATTGGCGGCGCGAGCGGGAGCCTCGGCGGTTGCGGAGGCGGTTTCGGCAGCGGCGGCCGGCGACGGCTGCGCCGTCGACTGGGTGATGGCGGCCTGCGAGGGGATCGCGGCGGTCGGCTGCGGGTCGGCCTGGCGGCCGGCCGGCGTGGCCTGGGCCTCGGCGACGGCGCGCTGGGCCTGCTCGCGGCGGGCCGTGGGAGCGGCGGCGGGCGCCGGCGTCGGCGCAGGCGTTGCGGCAGCCTGGCGGGTGGCGGCCGGCGTGGAGGCCTGAACGGCGGGAAGGCGCAGCACCTGACCGGTCCGCAGCGACTGGCTGGGCTGGAGACCATTGGCGGCGGCAAGCTGGTCACGCGGCACGCCATAGCGACGGGCGACACCGGCGAGGGTTTCGCCGCCGGTCACCGTGTGGGTGCCGCGGGTGGCCTGAGCCGGACGGGCAGCGGTAGCCGCCGGAGCGGGCGTCGCAGCCGCCGGCTGGGCGCCGGACTGCCAGGACAAGCGGCCCTGCTGCTGGGCCGGCGCGACGGCAGCGGTCCGGGTCGGAGCGGCGGCAGGAGCCTGGGCACGGGCCTGGGCCTCGGCCGGCTGGCGGACGAGATCGGTCGCCGGGCGCGCCGCCGCGGCAACCGGGGCGGCGGCGGCCTGGCCGGCATTGGCCATGGAATAGGTGGGGATGATGACGTTCTGTCCGGCACTGAAGGCCTGGTTGCCGGACATGCCATTGGCCTGCGCGATGGCGGCAGCGGGCACGCCGTAGCGCCGCGACAGGGCCTCCGGCGTATCGCCGGCAGCGGCGCGGATGGCGGTGCCGCCGGTGGAGGACCAGCCGCCGCGGCCGGCCGAGACCGGGCCACCGGCCGTCGTCTGACCCATGGCCATCTGGCGAACGGCGGGCGTCTGCGGGTTGGAGGAGCCGAAGGCCGGGCGCGGGGTCACGGTGCCGGTAGTCATGCCGGGATCGGCGCCCTGGCCGAAGGGCGAGCCGCCCTGGGCCGTCGCCGGCGGCGGCGAGGTCACCACGAAGTCGCGGGAGGGAAGCGGCTGGCTCTCGACGGCCGCGACGGGCGCTGCCGAGACGCTCGGCTGCGGCGCGCTGGCCACCTGGCTGGAACGGAAGGGGTTTTCGTCGAAGCGCGCCACATCGGAGCTGCAGGCGGCGCCAAGCCCGGAGACCGCAATCACAACGACGGCCCGGGACAAGCCGGAGACGGTACGGAGACCCATGGCAACACTCACGCGGTACGCAACCACTGACAGGACGATTTATGACCTGTTCAGGTTAAGTTTCGGTTGTCGCGCTGCTTCGGTGTCAGGTCTTTTTCACAGTCGGCGGGCGACGCCATGGACCGCCGGGTCGACCTGCGCCACTGCGAAGGCGTTGCGGCTCGCATGGCTGTCGGCCTTGCCGGTGCGGACCACGACGCCGGCGGTGAGCGGCACCACCATCACACCGTCGGGCGCCAGCTGGGCGAGAAGGTGCGGCGGCGGGTCGGACACCGCACAGGTCAGCAGGATGCGGTCATAGGGCGCGCGCTGGGCGAAGCCGTCGAAGCCGTCGCCGAAGATGGTCTCGACCATGTCGTAGCCGAGCGAGCGCAGGCGCAAATGGGCCTGGTCGGCGAGCGTCCGCCAGCGCTCGACCGTCACGACCTCCTTGGCGAGGCGGCCGAGAATCGCCGCGGTGTAGCCCGAGCCGGTGCCGATCTGCAGGACGCGGTGGTGCGGGGCGACATCGAGCGCGTCCAGCATGGCGGCGATGAGAGTCGGGCGCAGGACGCTCTGGCCCATGGCGATGGGCAGCGCCACATCCTCGTCGGCGAGCGCGAAATGCCCCTCGTCGAGGAACGGCACGCGCGGCACCTGCTCCATGGCGTTGAGCACGCGGCGGTCGGACAGGCCCGCCTGCCGCAGCATGAGGACGAAAGCGGCAGCGGCACGAAAATGATCCGGTCCCGGCGCCGCGTTCATCGCCGCCTCAGGTCCCGGGCGCCCGGTCGCCGGCGAAGACCGCCGCGAGGCGCGTCATGGTCGGCTCGTCGGTCATGTTGATCTCGAGCGGCGTCACCGAGACATAGCCCTCGGCGAGGGCCCAGAGGTCGGTGCCGTTCTCGATGCGATGGCGGTTTCGCACGAAGGCGATCCAGTAATAGGGATTGCCGCGGCCGTCATGGCGCGGGTCGATCGTCAGGATCTCCTGGTCGCGCCGCCCCTGCGCGGTCACGCGGATGCCGCGCACCTGGTCGGGGCTGCGATTGGGGAAATTGACGTTGATGAGCGAGCCGGGACGCAGCCCCTCCTCGAGGATGGTGCGGATGATGCCGGGGGCATGGGCCTCGGCGGTCTCGTAGGGCACCTGATGGCGGCTCTCGGGACCGTAGGACTGCGACAGCGCCACCGACGGAATGCCGAGGATCGTGCCCTCCATGGCCCCCGCGATGGTGCCGGAATAGCCGACGTCCTCGGCGACGTTCTGGCCGCGATTGACGCCGGAGAGGACGAGGTCGGGCCCCTCCCCCGCCAGGATGTGCTTCACCGCCATGATCACGCAATCGGTGGGCGTGCCCTTCACCGCGTAGCGCTTCTCGCCGACCTCGCGCAGCCGCAGCGGATCGTTCAGCGACAGGGAGTGCGAGACGCCGGACTGGTCCGTCTCGGGCGCGACCACCCAGACGTCGTCGGAGAGCGTGCGGGCGATGCGCTCGGCGGCGAGCAGGCCCGGCGCGTGGATGCCGTCGTCATTGGTGACAAGGATGCGCATCAGGCTTTCTCGATAAGGGTGAGGCCGCCCATATAGGGCTGGAGCACGGCGGGCACGGCGATGGCGCCGCCATCCTGCTGGTAGGTCTCCATCACGGCGATGAGGGCGCGGCCGACCGCGGTCCCCGAACCGTTGAGCGTGTGGACGAACTGCGGCGCGGGCTGCTTGTTGTCGGTGGCCTTCGGCCGATAGCGGGCATTCATGCGGCGGGCCTGGAAGTCGCCGCAGACCGAGCAGGACGAAATCTCGCGGAAGGCCTTCTGACCGGGCAGCCAGACCTCGATGTCATAGGTCTTGCGGGCCGAGAAGCCCATGTCGCCGGTGCAGAGCGTGACGACGCGGTAATGCAGGTCGAGGCGCTTCAGCACCTCCTCGGCGCAGGCGAGCATGCGCTCATGCTCGTCGAGGGCCTGGTCGGGCGTGGTAATGGAGACGAGCTCCACCTTCAGGAACTGGTGCTGGCGCAGCATGCCGCGCGTGTCGCGGCCGGCGGCGCCGGCTTCCGAGCGGAAGCACTGGGTCGCGGCGGTGAGGCGCATCGGCAGCGCGTCCTCGGCGACGATCTCCTGCGCCACGAGGTTGGTCAGCGTCACCTCGGCGGTGGGGGTCAGCCAGAGGCCCTCGCGGGTGACGAACATGTCCTCCGCCGCCTTGGGCAACTGGCCGGTGCCATAGACCGCAGGATCACGGACGAGCACCGGCGGGTTCACCTCGGTGTAGCCGTGGGTGTCGGTGTGCAGGTCGAGCATGAACTGGGCGAGAGCGCGCTCCATGCGGGCGAGCTTGCTCTTGAGCACCACGAAGCGGGCGCCGGACAGCTTGGCGGCCGCCTCGAAATCCATCTGGCCGAGGGCCTCGCCGAGCTCGAAATGCTCCTTCGGCGCGGCGATGACCCGCGGCGTGCCGAAGCGATGGCGCTCGACATTGGCGGTCTCGTCCGGGCCGACCGGAACGTCGGCAAGCGGCAGGTTGGGAATGACCTCGAGAGCCGCGGTGAGCTCGGCGCTCGCCGCCTTCTCGGCGGCCTCGGCCTCGGCCATGCGGTCCTTGAGGGCAGCAACCTCGGCCTTCAGGGCATCGGCACGGGCCATGTCCTTCTGGCCCATGGCCTGGCCGATCTCCTTCGAGGCGGCGTTGCGACGCTCCTGGCCGGCCTGGAGAGCCGAGACGGCGGCCTTGCGGGCGTCATCGAGCGCGATGAGGGAGGATGCCAGCGGCCCACGTCCGCGCGCGACGAGCGCGGCGTCGAAGGCCTGCGGATTGTCCCTGATCCAGCGAATGTCGTGCATGGTCGCCCTGCCGTCTGCGCGCCGCGGATTCTCGCGGCGAAACCGCCGTTGCGGGCTTAAGCGAGGCTCCCCGGCAAGGCAAGACGGTCGGGCGATCAGCCCTCGAAGGGAAAGCGCGCGAGGATGGTGAAGCGCCCTGCCCGGTCCGCCTGCTTGAAGAGGCACAACGCGTCGACCGCCAGAGGCGCGGCCACCGGCGCATAAAGGCCCGCAAGGCCGTCCCGGATGGTCTCCCGCCGGTCCTCGGGCAAGGCGCCGGTCAGGGTCATGTGGAAGCGGAAGTCCTCGAAGACATAGGGATAGCCGAAGGCGTCGAGATGGGCCTTCTGGCGCTCCGTCAGCGGCGCCTTCAGCCGGCGTGCCATGTCGGCCTCGGAGAGCGGCGCGCGGAAGGCGTCGAAATGCCGGACGCAATCCGCCGCGAGCCCTTCGAGTTCGGCGGACCGTTCGGACGGGGTCAGCGCGACGAAGGCCTTGAGCAGCGAGACATCGAGACGGGGAACCGAAAAGGCGCGGCGACGCTCGGCAAACAGCATCACGGCCTCGATCAGGCCGGCCTCGTCCTCGCCACCCGCAAGGGCAAAGGGCGCCTTCAGGGTGCCGTGGAAGCCATAGCGGCGCGGCTCCTCGGTGAGCGCCATCCAGTCACCGGCATTGCAGGGCGGCGAGGCCGGGAAAGCCGTATCGGTCGCGGCCGCGGCATCATAGCCGATGACGGACGAGCCGAAGCGCCAGAGCGGACTGTCCGGGGCGGGGGCGGCATAGAGGGCGTAGCGGGGAGCCATGGGGCGGCGTTTAGCCCCGCCGGGTGACTGCCACAAGACGGCATCACCGCTTTGCGCGGATCGCCGCACCGCCTATATAGCGGCATTCAGCTCACGTCGGATCGCATGCGGAACAGCCTCGACATCGCCAAGCCGCCTTCCGCGACGCGCGTCGTCGTCGCGATGTCGGGCGGCGTCGATTCCTCGGTCGTGGCCGGGCTCATGGCCGAACAGGGCTATGATGTCGTCGGCGTGACGCTGCAGCTCTACGACCATGGCGCCGCGATCCACCGCAAGGGCGCCTGCTGCGCCGGCCAGGACATCCACGACGCCCGCCGCGTCGCCGAGCGGCTCGGCATTCCGCACTACGTGCTGGACTACGAGGAGCGCTTCAAGGCGGCGGTCATCGACCGCTTCGCCCAGTCCTATGCCGATGGCGAGACGCCGATCCCCTGCATCGACTGCAATCGCCACGTGAAGTTCACCGACCTCTTGGCAACCGCCCGGGATCTGGGGGCCGACGCCCTGGCGACCGGCCATTATGTCGCGAGCCGCGCACTGCCCTCCGGCCGTCGCGGGCTCTACCAGCCGGTCGATGCCGACCGTGACCAGAGCTATTTCCTCTTCGCCACCACGGCGGACCAGCTCGACCTGCTGCGGTTTCCGCTTGGCGGCATGACCAAGCCGGAGACGCGCGAGCATGCCCGCCGCTTCGGCCTCGCCATCGCCGACAAGGCCGACAGCCAGGACATCTGCTTCGTGCCCACCGGCCGCTACACCTCGATCGTCGAGAAGCTGAAGCCGGAAGCGGCCGAGGCCGGCGAGATCGTCCATGTCGACGGGCGGGTGCTCGGGCGCCATGACGGCGTCATGCGCTTCACCGTGGGACAGCGCCGCGGCATCGGCATCGCGGCGGCCGAACCGCTCTATGTGGTCGGGCTCGATGCGGCGCGCCGGCAGGTGATCGTCGGTCCGCGCGAGGCGCTGGCGACCCACCGGATCGGCCTGCGCGATTTCAACTGGCTGGGCGACGCGCTGCCCGCCGAGGGCGAGACCCTTGCCTGCCACGCCCGGGTGCGCTCGACGCGCCCGCCCCGCCCTGCCCTGCTGCGCATGGTGGACGGCGCCCCGGAAATCGAGCTGCTTGACGGCGAGGACGGCGTGGCGCCGGGCCAGGCCTGCGTGCTCTATGACGGCCCTGCGGGCGCCGCCCGCGTCCTCGGCGGCGGCTTCATCCGCCGGCGGCAGGACCTGCGGCCGGCTGCCGCCCACACCACTCTCCAGGCCACGATCTGACCGGGGTTGCAATGCAAGCCGCTGAACTCGACGCCCAATCCATCCAGAAGGCCTATGCCCGCTGGGCGCCGATCTACGATCCGATCTTCGGTCGCATCACCACGACCGGGCGCAAGGCGGCGGTGGCCGCGGCGACGCGCGTCGGCGGGCGCATCCTCGAGGTCGGCGTCGGCACTGGCATCGCCCTGCCCGACTATGGCAAGGACTGCCGGGTCATCGGCCTCGACCTGTCCTTCGACATGCTGAAGATCGCCCGCAAGCGGGTGGAAGAGGGCCTGACCAATGTCGAGGGCATCCTGCAGATGGATGCCGGGCGCCTGGCCTTCGGCGATGCCAGCTTCGACTGCGTCGTCGCCATGTATCTCATCACCGTGGTGCCGGACCCCGAGGGCGTCATGGCCGAGCTCAACCGGGTCTGCAAACCCGGCGGCGAGGTCATCCTGGTGAACCATTTCGCCGCCGAGGGCGGCATTCGCGCTCTGATCGAGAAGGCCGCCGCGCCCTTCGGCGACAAGCTCGGCTGGCATCCCGACTTCTCCTTCGAGCGCGTGATGGGCGAGAAGGACCTGACCATGGTCGAGAAGAAGCCGGCGGGCTTCGGCGGGCTCTTCACGCTCGTGCGGTTCAAGAAGGCTGCGGCCTGAGGGCATCGCCACCGGGCCGGCCCACGGGACGTGTTGGCCAGGGGCTTGAAAGATCGCGGCGAGAAGCCTCAGCGATCGTCTTGACACCCCTTCGGCCCGGACCTTATATCCGCGCTCTCGCAAGGCCGGTGCGCCGGCCCTGCGGCCCTTTTGGGGCGGGGTAGCTCAGTTGGTGAGAGCGCAGGATTCATAACCCTGAGGTCGGCAGTTCGACTCTGCCTCCCGCTACCATTCCAAATCCATGACAGCGGGCGTGATCCTGGCTTTCCCGGATCGCGCCAACAAAAAGGCCGCCCGGAGGGCGGCCCTTCGTCGTTTGCGCGGCGCGCGGCGGCTCAGTAGCGCGCCACCACGGCGGAAGGACCGCTGGAGAAGAGGTAGTTCACGCCGAGGCGAAGGCTGTGGCTCCGCAGTGTCACCTGATGCGGGATGCCGCCGCCATAGCCGACCCAGCGACCGTAATCGGCATAGCGATACTCGGCCTTCACGGTCCAGTTCGGCGTCAGCGCGCCTTCAACGCCCGCACCGACGGTCCAGCCGGCACGGGTCACGGTGTTGCCGACACTGAACCCGGGCTCGCCCGCCTGGATACCGGACACCGCCAGGCCGCCCGTGACGAAGAACAGCGCCCGATCGACGGCGAAGCCCGCGCGACCCCGCAGCGAGCTGTCCCATTTCTGGTTGGTGAAGCAGCAGAAGGCAGTAGTGGCATTGCGCAGGCCGGACAGCCCGAGATCCGCCTCGAGACCGAGGACAAGGGCATTCATCTGCCAGTTATAGCCGGCGGTCAGACCGCCAATGATACCGGACTGGCTGACCGAGCCATGGGTGCCGATGGGACTGAAATCGTGGCGCGAGGTGCTCCAGGCGCCGCCGAGGTAACCGCCAAGATAGAAGCCGGTCCAGTTGAACGCCGGCGCAGTGGCAGCCATGGCAACCGGGCTGCGCGGGGATCCGAGATCGGCTGCGCCGGCCCCGCTCGCGAGGCCGAGCAAGGCGGCAGCGGTAATGGCGTACAACTTCATGGTGACCCCCCTTGATTCAAAGCGCGCGAAACTTGCCCCCCCGCAGCAGATTGCGCAAGGGAATGCCACTGCGCTGCCGTGCCTTACTTGGCCTGCCGTAGGGAGAGTCACGGACTGTGGTCGCCGCGCAACAGCGATGACACCGCGGTCATGCTGGCATGACGCGTCGGGATTCAGGGCGGCGCAACGAGAAGAGCAGCCGATCGCGACATCCTCCCGCTGCCAAACGGCCGGGCCGCCCGGCGCCGTCTCACGGCATGGTCTGCCCGCCACCGGCCACAGCCGGGCCCGCCACCACGCGGTTGCGGCCCAGACGCTTGGCCTCATAGAGCCGCGAATCCGCCAGACGTAGCAGGCCCTCCAGTCCCGTGCCCTCGTCCGGCGCCGTGGCGACGCCCACGCTGATGGTCGGCGCCGGGACGCCATCACCGGCGAACTCGGTCGCGACAGCCTTGCGGATTCGCTCGGCTGCCATGGTCGCCGCGGCCGCGCCGAGATCCGGGGCGAGGACGACGAACTCCTCGCCGCCATAGCGGAAGATCCGATCATCGCCCCGGATATGGGCGCGAATGGTCTCGACCATCCGGCGCAGCACGGCGTCACCGGCGATATGACCCTGGCTGTCGTTGATCTGCTTGAAATGATCGGCATCGATCATGAGCAGGCTGCAGGGCCGGCCGCTGTCGATGGCCTGGGCCAACATGGTGGGGGCGAGCGCCGTGAAGCGCTCGCGCGTCCAGGCGCCGGTGAGCGCGTCCCGGCTCGTTGCCCCCAGCAGGACCTCGTATTTGTGCCGGTAGGTGAGCTTGTGGAAGATGTCCGCCAGGGGTTCCGGCGCTGACTCCTCGGCCTTCTTCTCGAACACGGCGAGATAGACGCCGAGACAGGCCGCATAGACGACGGCCGCCCCCATTTTGGCGATCCAGCCGCCGAACAGCGCGCTCCATGGCGTTCCCGTCACCCAGTGCAGGCCGACGAAGAAGGCGACCTGGTCGAAGGACAGGATGATGGCGAGGCTCAGCCAGGCCCGGACCACCAGGGAGCGCGCGAGAAGGCCGCGCAGGCGCTCGTAGATGAGGATGAGCGCGATGGCGTCGATGAAGAGCAGCGTCGTGCCCCAGACCATCAGCAGGCCCATCTGGTCGATCAGCGCGAGGTCCGGATTGTAGCCCGGCAGCGCCACGGGCGGCCCCGAGAGCCGCAACATCGCGACCAGCGTCACCATCAGGAAATTGCCCATGAGAAGGCCATAGATCGGCTGGCGCACCGCCTCCGCATCCTCGCGGATGTAGAACAGGAGGATGATGGCGAGCTTGCCGGAGAAAAGAACGGTCGAGCCGGGCGAGATCAAACCGAAAGGCAGCTCGATGAAGAAGACGGCCGCCAGATAGGTCTCGAGGAAATGCATCACCCCCAGGGCGCAAAAGAACGCGCCAAGGCCGAGGACGGCTCGGCAGCGAAACAGAGCTGCCATGACGATGAAGTAGACGACCGACTGCGTCAGCAGGAGAAGGATGCCGGACATGTGAAAATCGCTTTTGTGAAATCGGCCAGGGATGCCGTGGAGGCCATCGCGTCTGACGGCGCCATCCTTGCCCGGATTCGGCGGTGCGGACGACTCCCGGTGGCCGCACATGTCCCGCCCGGGGCTGACATGACCACACGTGAGGGCTGCGCACAGGCTTGTGACTGGACCCTCGCCGTTTTGGGACAGCCCATCCTTGCTGAAATCTTAACGTCCCGTGCCCGTCTGGCGAGACCCCGAACAGGAGGCCTCTAGAAGGGCAAAATCAGGGGCTTTCGGCCCCGGGAGAAGCGGCGTCCATCTTGCACAGGACATCCCGACAGCACCGCGCTGTCTCGACTGGATACAGGCCCTGGCCACCGGCGCGCTCACGCAACGGTAACTCTATGTTTCTGGCGTCCAGATCAAGGTTCCGCGGTTAACGCTATCGGTAATCAAACGTTGATTACCTCGTTCAAATGTATCAGATCGATCCTCGGGAACGGGGATCGCCCACAGGAGCGATCCGAAATGAACAGTCAGGTCAGAGAGATTGTTGTAGCCCCTTAATTATCGGACGCGATCGCCACCGTAGTTTCGTTTGCTCGTGATGCGATGAACTCGCGCGGGGAACGGTAGCCCAGCGCTC